>DINK01000002.1 GCA_002426825.1 Holosporaceae bacterium UBA5542 | reverse complement strand
GAAATATAAAGCCCCCACCATGGGGGCTTTAACATGTTGATTTTACTACGCTTCACATTTTAAAACTTTGATGGCTTCAAAGTTAATCACATCTCCGCCCACACGCTTTGACACGTAAAATTCAACAAAAGGTTTTGAAGAATATGGGTCTCTTAGCATGCTAATTTGGGGGCGTTCGACGATCTGGTATCCTTCCCCGAAATGACCAAAGGCAACAGACGCACTTGCCGTCCCCTTCTTTAGGGCTGGCATCGCATCCGATACATACACAGGATACCCCATCAGCGTCGAAGGCGCATGGTCCGACAAGCTTGGTTGCCACAGATATTGGCCTGTTGCAGGGTCTTTCAGTTGCCGAATGGCACTGAGTGCCGAACGTGACATCATCCACACAGCTTGGCTTAAGTATTCTGTCTTCAGGCTATCCACCAACCTGAACAAAGCATCCGTCCCATGTTCCCCAAAGCCTCCATCTTCTCCTGTTTTGATGTGTTGCAAGCGTCCAAAGCGAGCCACATCTCCCATCTCATAGGTTAAAAATCCACGTGGTTTTCCTTCGCCGTCCCCTACAATAAAGGCTTGCTCTTCAATTTGTTTCATCTTTTGGGAAACTTTATCAACAATCCAATCTTCCACATTAATGGCTGCATCATCTAAAATTTTCTGGGTAATTTTTGGTTTGGCATACAGTTCATGCAAATCAATTTTAATGCGCGCCAACTGGCCTGGGTCTGTTTCTGTACGCTCCGCAACTTCCGATGTCCACCCCACACTTGGCAAATCACGGTCAACAATCACTTCCACACTGCCACTTGAAATAGTCATATGCCGGGCAATTTGACGAAAGGTTTGTGATTCATCAAGGGCACGCTCTATGCGCTCTTGTACGACGGCAGGCAATAGGTAAGATCCAGGGGTGTCGCCTGCCGTTAATGACTTCACAGCTCCCGCGCCGCGCAAAAAATTGGCGAATGCTTTGCGCGTTGTTGGGGCATCCCGTGTGGCCACAACGCCTCCTTCTTCTGGCACCATCGATACTGGCCGTGCCCCCATCTTTTTTTCCAGCATCAAAAGCCGGGCTTCTTGATTTTCTTGAAAAGATTCAAACCCTTTTTCCAAACGCGTTAATTCTGTTTTCATTGTCTCAGTTGTCATTTTGCCTCTCTTTTTTTATTGGTTGATGTGTGATTCAATTTTGTCTGATAAGGCAGCAACACGTTGCCTTAACGACATCTCTCTTTGCTTTATGTCGGTGATGCGCGCTGCCGGGTTCGCCGGAAACGTTACAAGTGACACTTCATGCAGTACAAGGTCTGATAAAATACTGCCTGCCTTTAAAGGGGTGGATTGCCGAACTTCATAGCCGATAGATAAACCATCTAACACCCCTTCTTTCATTAATAAGAACGCCTCACGCCCTTTCTCAAGAGCCAGAAAAAGCTGGCCTTCAACATAAAGTCCGTGGTCATGCTCTTCCATTTTCTCCCAGCGCCCAATAGGCTGGGTCGGGTCATGCTGCCACAACATCTTGGGCATAGGTCCTTCCCGAATGGCCGCTTCAAAGGCACCCTTCTCAACCCAATCATTTTGCAAATCCTGCACATTAAACACACTGGCATACCCCGAAAACCATCCATTTTTCGAATGGGTTTTTAGGGTCATTTTATGGTGTATTTTTTGTTTCATTTTTCAGTTCTCCTTCCAGTCCATCACCACCCTTTAAGGGGGAATACCCCAAGGCAGCACGTTTTTCGTTAATGGTTAAAAATGAAGCGTGTTCCACCTGCTGCCACAAACGCTCGCGCCGACACGTCAATGCCGGAATTTGATCAGCATCATAAGAAAAACGCAAAGTGGGGCCATAAAGAGGCACCAGCCATCCATTCATTTTTTCAAGAATCATATGTAACAACGGCAACACCGTATCTTCCCATAAATGAAACCGGGCCTCTCGATAGTTTGAAAAGGTGCTGTCTCCTGGCACGCCCACCAACATAGAAGGCACGCCAAAGGCTTGGGCAATTTCACGCATCGATAAATGTTTGCCAGACACAAAGTCTAAATCTTTGGGTGACATACCAATGTCTTTCCACTCCATGCCCCCTTCTAAAACCAGCACCTTTCCCGCGTTTTCTTCTCCTTGGTAAAAATACTGCAGATTCTTTTTTAACTCTTGACGGCTGTTGTCTGAAAACGACGTAGTGCTTCCCGGCATCATTAGGGCACCACTGGGTCGTCCCCCATTTTTTAACAGCGCAAGATTGTGTAACCCCACAGCATTGTGTTGATCGATGGCACTCGATGCAACCTGTATCGGGCTCATACCGTAATGGGCATTCGATGGTGAAAATAATTTTAAATGCAGTATCGGGGAAAAGCCGGTTTCTTGATCAATCGCTAAAATCCGCTTACCCCCATCATCACCTAATACCTGATAGCCTTGCACCTGGCCCTCTTTATCTTTAATCACATGCACGCGATCAGGGCGATGTACTTTTAAAGTACTTAATGCATCGCTTTGATANNAAATGCATTCCCGTCAATTAATAGATAGCTCGCCAACTCTTCTAAAAAAGCATAGCGTGTTTGGAATGGGTTTGGCTGGGCAATAAGCGTCAACAAAAAATGATGCGACAGTACGTGGCCGCCTTCATACAAAACCCAAGGCGGCAAAGCTAAGTTCTTGGCAATCAAGTTAATACAGCGGTATACAATGACATTTTTTTCATACCCTTCCATTGCCATAAGCCCATAGTCATGGTTTGTTTTTGACGCCCGGTTGCCATAGGCCCACAACCGCCCTGTCTGTCTTTTTTTTCGTTTAAAGAACGATGGAATATTCATTTATGTCCTCCCATAAAAAAAGCCCCCATGAAGGGGGCTTACTCAAAGATATATTCTATTTTGTTTCTAGTTTTCGTCTTTAAATGACATGTCCTTAATGGAAGGTANNGACGCCATCACAGCCGCCATATTAAAGAATGTTTGATTGTTAAATAATGTCATTACAAAACTGGCAATCGTTCCCATCAAAGAAGTCATTAAAGAAATGAACGCGGTTCGACTAACCATCGTGATTTCTGAAGATTCAGCCGCAAGACGATTCAAAACCCCAAATGTCTGTGAAGACCCAATCCCAATGATCATCATTGCCCCAATCGTTAAATAAAGGTTGTTTGTATAATAACTCACATACAAAAAGCTTATGACGCCCATTAGAATCATCGCCATGGCAAAGCGAATTAAACAAGAAACATGTATACGATCTATCAAAAACTTTGCCACCTGACTTCCAATACCAATGGCGCCAAAAATAAACAGCTGTACCCAACCAAATGTACTGGGCTCATGCTTCAACCCCGATACAATTACGAAAGGAGCCTCAACAATCCAGATAAAGAAAGTACTAATAATGATAGATAGGCCAAGACCATAACGCATGAAGTTCTTGTTAAAAAGAAGCTGCTTATAATCTTTCACAACATCTATGAAAGAAGTGTGACACTTTGCCCGATCATTCGGCATAAACATATAAATACCTACAGCACCCAAAGCACCTAATCCACTAATAAAATAGAAAATAAAGCGCCACGAATATATCTTTAATAAAAAGGCACCCATAATTGGCCCAGCCGCTGGCGCCAATAACATCACAGATGCCATGATAGATAAAAGCTTCACCGTCTTCTTGCTTGTATACAGCTCATGAACCATAGCATAGCCTACAACAGTCACAGTGCTAACGACTGATCCCTGCAAAAAGCGAGCCAGTAACAAGATCTCGATGGTGGGTGCCATGGCACACATTAAACTGCTGATAAGAAAAAGCACACAACCCGACAAAATAACATTCCGTTTACCATATCTTTCAGAAATGGGGGTTAAGAAAAGCTGAAACATACACGTACCCAGAAACCACAGGCTCAGTGTATATTGCGTCAGGTCTTGCGATGCTCCTAACTCTTGCGAGATATGTGGCAGGCTGGGCAAATACATATCATTTGATAGGTAAACGACAACCTCATAGAATACCAATGCATAGGGAAACAAAAGCTTTTTGTAAGATGAAATGGGGGGGACAGAGTTACTTTTATTATTCATAACGTACCAAAAAAAAATGAAATTGTCAATAAAAAAGAAGGGAGAGTCCACGACTCCCCCTTCCAAACATAGAAAAAACTAAAGAAGAATTATTACTTTTCTTCAGAGTCTTTCTTATTTGTTTCTTTTTTCTTAGGTTCATCCTCAATTGCAGATGCTTCCTGTTTCGTTGCTGTTGCCTTCTTTTTTGTTTCTGGCTTTTCTGCAGCTGCAGTGTCAATCTTTTTAAGCTTACCAAGATCGATTGCAGCACCAAGAATATCTCCAAGAGATGCACCACTATCAGAAGACCCATACTCAGCCATTGCTTGTCTTTCTTCAGCGACTTCACGCGCCTTGATCGAAAGCATAACTTTACGAGACTTCATATCAATACCCGTTACTTGGGCATCAATACGCTCGCCAACAGCAAAGCGTTCTGGGCGTTGCTCAGCGCGATCGCGGGCCAAATCAGCTTTACGAATGAAGCTCTTCATATCTTTGTCTGTAATAGACACATCAAGTCCACGATCAGAAACAGCATCAACAACACAGGTCACTACATCGCCTTCTTTAAAGTCTTGTGCCCCATCAAATGGATCACTTGAAAGCTGCTTAATGCCTAAGCTAATGCGTTCTTTCTCAGCATCAATTTCCAAAACTTTTACCTGAATCTTTTCACCTTTTTGGAATTGAGATGCCGCTTCTTCACCTGACTTTTCCCAAGAGAAATCAGAGATATGAACCATGCCATCAATACCGCCGTCTAATCCAACGAAAAGGCCAAACTCAGTAAAGTTCTTCACTTCCCCTTCAACAACACTGCCAGCAGGATATTTTGCCGCAAATTTTTGCCATGGGTTTTCTGCACATTGCTTCAAGCTAAGGCTAATACGTCTTTTTTCCGTATCCACTTCAAGAACCTTAACTTTAACCTTGTCACCGACACTCAACACTTTGTTCGGGTGCACATTTTTCTTTGTCCAGCTCAATTCTGTGTTGTAAATCAAACCTTCAATACCGTCTTTCAAGGTTACGAATGCACCGTAATCAGCAATGTTTGAAACAGTTCCTTCAATTTCACTGCCCATAACAATTGTTGACTGAATATTTTTCCAAGGATCATCAAGCAATTGCTTCATACCCAAAGAAATACGGTTATTTTCATTGATTTTGATAACCTTTACATTGATGACATCGCCCACCTGAAATGCATCAGAGGGGTGGTTTACCCGGGCCCATGAAATATCAGTCACGTGCAATAGGCCGTCAATACCGCCTAAGTCAACGAATGCACCATAGTCAGTGATGTTCTTAATTGTTCCTTCAAGAACGCTGCCTTCTTGGATGTTCGCCATAATTTCCTTACGCGCTTCCACCATAGATTCTTCAAGAATGGCACGGCGAGAAACAACGATGTTGCCGCGCATGCGGTCCATTTTCAAAATGACAAAAGGTTGCTCGATGTTCATCAGCGATGCTGTTTCCTTGATAGGACGCACATCAATTTGGCTGCCTGGCAAAAATGCCGTAGCGCCAGAAAGGTCAACAGTGAAACCACCTTTAACACGGTTTACAATCACACCAGTGACGCGTTCGCCCTTCTTGTGCAACACTTCTAATTCTTCCCACGCAGCTTCCCGACGTGCTTTTTCACGGCTCAATACAATTTCACCGTCACGGTTTTCCATGCGATCAACGTATACGTCAATAACATCGCCCACCTTCAAGTCGGCGCCTTTTGTTGCACCAAATTCACGTGCAGGAATCCGGCCTTCTGATTTCAACCCCACATCAACGGTGAAGAAATCTTTGTCTGCTGCCACAATTGTGCCTTTCACAACGGTGTCAGTAACGGGGCCACGTT
>DINK01000025.1:3876-5095 GCA_002426825.1 Holosporaceae bacterium UBA5542 | reverse complement strand
GTCCGGAAAGACCTCCGCCAACAACAGTGCAAAGAATGTCGTACTGACCCGATCTTTCTGTGACGTTGAGAGGCTGATCGATAATCATACGCAAGGTTGGTCTTGCGAAGTATGTTTTCCAGTCACGGTTATTTACAGTAACTTTTCCTGAGCCAGGTTTAATCCAAACACGTGCGATGGCATCTTTACGACGACCTGTTGCATAAATACGTGATTGCTTGTCAGGCTGTTTGGCCTGTCTTGCTTTTACTGACGTTTGTTCTTGTACTACTTCTGTCATCATCTTAACTTCTACTGTTTTTAGGGTTCATTGCGGCAACATCAAGCTTTTCAGGTTTTTGTGCTGCATGTGGATGTTCACTGCCGGCGTATACATACAAGTTAGACATTTGTTGTCTGCCCAATGGATTTCTTGTGATCATTCGTTCAACGGCTTTTGTTAAAACGCGTTCAGGATGTGCGCCTTTAAGAATTTTTTCTATTGTACGCTCTTTAATTCCACCTGGGTGGCCTGTGTGCCAATAAAAAACTTTATTTTTTATTTTATTGCCTGTGTACACAACTTTGTCTGCATTAATCACAACAATATAGTCCCCACAATCTTGGTTGGGCGTGTATTCGGGTTTGTGCTTGCCGCGCAGGCGCATTGATATAATGCTGGCTAGGCGACCAACAACGAGACCTTGGGCATCAATAAGATGCCAATTTTTCTCGATTTGAGATTTTTTTAACGAAAATGTCTTCATTCCAGTACCTTTAATAAGCTAGTGGCTTATAGTTAAACCAAAGTGTGTTGAATGGCAAGTATTTTGTTGACGTTTTGATAGCGGTAATAAGATACCTTATTCTTTTTTTCGATTTCAAGAAAGGGGGTATGTGTTGATTTCATTGCCACAGTGGCCCAAGGAAAAAAACAACTTTTTTATGGCGTAGATTGNNAGCAGCATTACAATTTGTAAGGGGTATTTCGGTTAGGCAATAACATTCATAGGAATGGTGTCTTTTAAAGATAGCATCAATTTTCGAGAAATTTTCACTGCCCGTTTTTAGAATCATCATCGATTCGTCTTCGACTTTTACTTCGCCTTCCCAAAGATGCAATGATTGTGTGTATGGAAAAATATTGGCACAAGCTATAAGGTTCTTCTCCAAAAGAATTTTTGCAACATTTTGGGCGGATTCGATGCTTGGAAACGTCGTGTATAACAGGCGGAGCGGT
>DINK01000025.1:0-3798 GCA_002426825.1 Holosporaceae bacterium UBA5542 | reverse complement strand
CCAGGCTGCGCTACGCTCCGACATTATAGTCTCATATATACACAATGCGTCTGCGAAAGCAAACCAGATTGTGTTTTATTTATAGGGTTGTCCGTTCATTTTTTTGATTGACATGTCGACGCGATCTTTCATAAGTCGAGACAGGCGAAATCCGGTGACGCGACGGGCAGAAATCTTGGCCTCTTCTAATGTTTTAGGGTTCCGTCCAATCCGTTCTCTTTTTTCTCTTGGGAAAAAGACGCCAAATAGAGGAAGTTTCACTTCTTCGTTTTCTTTAAGTNNATGCCCTCAAGAACGGTATCGATGGAGTTTAGGGATTGCGAACGAGTGAGCCCTAGTCTTTTCCTCAAGGCGTCGCTAATTTGTGCTCTTGTTACAGTCTCATTTTTCATACTACTTCCTCCCATGGTGAGTGTTGTTCATGCTATACATCCTTCATTTATTTCTATTTTTATAAAATCTACAACTCTCAAAATATGAGGTCAATAAAAATTTGCAAAAAATACATAAGTTTTATGAGTAAAATGCCACACAAGAATAAATTGATAAGAACGCGACTTACAAAATAAGCAATCAATAACAAATAGTTAAAATTAAAGGCATATATTTGTTATTGGTCTGTGATGTTGAAAAAATTAGGCGTATGGATCTTGTGTGTCCAAATATGACTGTACGTAGTCACGAATACCCTCTTCTAAAGAGAATCGAGACTTAAACCCTGTTTCTTGTAACTTTTTTTGATTGGATTCAGTGTAGTTCTGATATGTTTGTTTCAAGTTCTCGGGCATATCAATAAATTCTATTTTAGGAGGCAGGTTCAGCGCATTGAAAGTTGCTTTGACAAGATCTTCGAACGTGCGTGCTTTGCCCGACCCAACGTTGTAAAGTCCTTGTTGTTGGGGATTATTGAAAAACCATTAAACAGCATCTACACAGTCTTTTATGTAAACAAAATCTCTTAACTGCTGTCCATCTCTGTATTTAGGGTCATTAGATTTAAAGAGTTTAACGGATTGTCCGCTTTTAATGGTGTCGAATGCCTTACATACAACACTTTTTTGGCCGCCCTTATGGTATTCATTGGGGCCATAAACATTAAAAAACTTTAAGCCAACGGCTTGCTTGGGTTTTTCAATGTTTGTCCCTTTAATGCGAGCTACCCAACGGTCGAATAAATGTTTGCTCCATCCATATGCA
Organism: Holosporaceae bacterium UBA5542; assembly: GCA_002426825.1. Lineage (GTDB taxonomy): Bacteria > Pseudomonadota > Alphaproteobacteria > UBA7879 > UBA5542 > UBA5542. Next base: position 2,601 of record DINK01000025.1, on the reverse strand, counting down.
TTCATTGGAAGGAGTTGCGAAAGAAATTCTGGGGTTTCATCATCTGTGAACCCTTTTGTGCCATCTCCATAAGTTGCTGCAGAAGATGCGTATATAAAACGCTTTTTGTGTGTACCGCACCATGACCAAAGCGATTGTGATAACCTTAGGTTGTTGGCGACGATGGCATCAGCATCTGTTTCAGTGGTGGTGGAAATGGCTCCCATATGGAAAATCGTATCAATGCGAGACGCATGCTGGTTTAAGAATGTAAATAATTCTTGTGGCAAAATAATGGTGCCAAGCTCTCTTTTGGCGATATTGCGCCATTTATTTTCGTTTCCTAAAACGTCGCAAACAACGGTGTCTTTATAACCACTTTCTTNNTTCTTCAAGAGCTTTGACAATATTTGAGCCAATAAACCCTGCTCCACCCGTTACAATATGCATGATACCCTTTGTTCGTAATTTGCTAACATTACTTCATTAACACAACTTCCCCTATCATGGGGAGATTGAATTTTAAAGTATTTTGTGCCACGATGTACCCCTGTTTTTATAGACTAAAAACCGAAAGGCATACCATGATTAAAACTGTAGCAGCTTTTTTTGACAAGCTGATGATTAAGTATACCCCTGACACCTTTATTTTGGCTTTATTCTTGACTGCACTGACAATTTTAGGTGCCCTCTTCCTTACCGATACATCATTTTCTGACTTGATGGTTTATTGGGGGGATGGTTTTTGGACATTAATGCCACATACCATGCTTATGGCAATGTTGTTTTTGGGGGGGTATATATTGGCTACGACACCTGTTGTCGCGCGCACTCTGAAACGGATTGCTAAAAAAATTAAATCACCCCATCAGGCTGTTTTCATTGTATCTGCTGTTTCATGTGCGGGTTGTTTGATTAATTGGGGGTTTGGCCTAGTTGCTGCAAGTTTTTTGTGCCGTGAAATTATTAAAGTGATGCCAAAGGCTAACTTCCGCCTTATGGTCGCAAGTGCTTATGGTGGATTCTTACTATTCCATGGGGGGCTTTCAGGTTCAATTCCTTTAATCATTGCGACAAAAGGTAACTTTAGTGAGCCAATGATTGGGCGTTTAATTCCTTTGTCGGAAACTCTTCTGTCCCCGCTAAACTTCTTTCTTTCAGGTACGCTTCTTTTCTTAATGCCAGTTGTGAACTGGTATATCAGCCGATCAGAGGGACCTCAGAATAAAGTATACAAGGTAGTTGATGACGAAATTAAATTAGATGGCAGCGCAGAAGACGAGTATCAAAAAGGACCCGCAGAGAAACTAGAATTAAGTCGTTCAGTTGGATTTATTGCTGGTTCTTTTGGCCTTGGCTACATTTTTCTTAAAATCTTTCGGGGCGAATTTTCAATTGAGCTGNNATTTTAATTTTCCTTGCTCTTTTGCTTCAGAAGAATATTCGTATTTTCTTGATGACTGTAAATGAAGGCGCTAAGCGTGTTGGGCCTATTTTGATTCAGTTTCCATTTTATGCAGGTATTACGGGTATTTTGAAAGGTTCACACCTTGCGACTGTGATTTCGCAATTTTTTGCAAGTATATCGACTGCTGAAACTTTCCCTATCATTTCCGTTTATGTTGCGGGCCTTTTGACGTTGTTCGTGCCTTCTGCAGGGGGATTGTGGGCGCTTGAGGCTCCTATTGTGATTGATGCAGCAAAAACACTGGGCGCAGATATCACCAAGGTTTGTTTAGCTGTTTCTTGGGGGGATGCCTGGACGCATATGGTTCAGCCTTTCTGGGCGCTTCCTGTATTGGCGATTGCAGGGCTTAAGTTGCGCGACATTATGGGGTACTGTGTTATTACGCTTCTTTTGTCTGGTATTGTTATCACAACGGGCTTTTTAGTTTTTTAGTGAGATGCGACTTGCTCCTTTTCTTTTTCGATGTAATGCTTTGCATCCCTTGCTGTTTTCACTTAAATTCGTATTTGTGTGGTCTAGAGGAAGGTAGTCGATGTGCACTTCTCGTAAAAAAATAAAGAAGGCTGTTTTCCCTGTTGCGGGCTTGGGCACCCGTTTTTTGCCCGCGACCAAGTNNTACGGTGATTGATCGACCTTTGATTCAATATGCTGTTGAAGAGGCAAAAGCGGCCGGTATTGAGGAATTTATATTTGTGACGGGGCGTGGAAAAAGTGCCCTTGAAGATTTTTTTGATTATTCATATGAATTGAATGAAACCCTAAAGCATAGGGGGAATAGACAGGACCTGGATACTGTTAATAATGTTGTTTTAGATCCAGGCACAGTTATATATACGCGCCAACAAGAGCCCTTGGGATTGGGGCATGCAGTTTGGTGTGCCCGTCATTTAGTTAAGGATGAGCCTTTTGCAGTTTTGCTTGCAGATGATTTGATCGCAGCGGAAAAGCCTTGCCTTAAACAAATGGTTGAGGCATACGAAAGTTGCTCTTCTAACATTATTGCTCTAATGGAGGTTGATCCCAAAGAATCTAACAATTATGGTATGGTACGTCCTGGCGCGGCACAGGATCGGGTAGTAAAGATTGATGGGGTTGTTGAGAAGCCCGCACCCAAAGATAGCCCTTCTAATCTTGCGATTGTTGGTCGGTATATT
>DINK01000042.1 GCA_002426825.1 Holosporaceae bacterium UBA5542 | reverse complement strand
CATAACCACCACCAAACTTTCAACCCGTTCGACCTCAGTCACCGTTACATTGCGCTCTTGAATTTCAAGATGCTTCGTGCCCTTTTTCCTTTGCTGCACCATTTCCTCTTCAATTGTATAGGCTCGATGATTCGCTGCAGACTGAGCAAAGTTTGGTAGCGCAATGAATATCATTGCCAGCGCTGTTGTTTTTAAAAATTTTATTTTTATCTTATTATCAATTGCATTATTCATTGTACTACCTTTGTGCATTAAAATTTATAAGAATAACCGATGGAAATTAATGATGCCTGGGGCTTTATCTTCCCATTTACAACAGATCCATCAACATCCAAATTTTTTACGGACTGCTCTTGGTAAAATGTGTGCTGGTATCTAATATCAATAAGTGATTGTTCTGAACACTTAATTTTTAACCCAACGAATGGGGAAACACCCCACAAACTAAATTTTTTAGATGCTTTATCGTCACGCATACGTGCTACATACTCGAAGGACCCATGACAAACGCCTAAACCAAAGTGGAAAAGAACTGTTTCATTGACTTTTTTTCCTATTAACGCCCCTGCTTGAACATTGTACTTAAATTTTAAATTTTCTTTGCATGGGTAAGGGCCAAACCGGTCATTATAGTGAGATTCATGCTTTGTCTCCCTATTAAAGAAAGAACCTCCCACTTCCAAACCAACAACATAGTCACTATGTGGAAATACATAATCAATAAGGCCAGAAAAAGATAACCCATTTGAAGTATTTCTTTGACTTCCGTCTATAGATGTAATGTGTCCACCCNNAAAATGCGGTTTTTATTTTTGCACCAACACTGCCGAGGCCAACAGCACCTGTTGCATGGAATCCTGTAAAAGGGTTTTGTGTATTGTTTGAAGAAATTGCTGCGTCGCCATAGCTTGCTTCTGCATGAGTAAGAGAAGCTGCAGAAACACTGCCCGCTAAAATGACAAGGAAATAAATCTTTTTTGTATTCATGATACCATCCAATTAATTATTAAAAGTTATTTTTTATTTACTTATATTTTTTTAGGAAGGCTTATCCTAGGGCAAAAGCGCCCTAGTAATTATGCAGAAAATACATGACAGTAGAAAATGTGACAAATCAACTCATGGGGCATACAGCCTAGCCCCAACCTAATTACAAGTTGCATTAGGAGATACAAGAAAGGACGCAATTGTAAAGAAAAGCTGAAGCATTTCTATGCAGCACAAGCATACGATGGAATGTTTTATCCATTTTTAAAGTATTATAAAAAGGAATCATCAAAAAAAGGGGAATTTTTCTTGCAAAAACCTGGCAGCCCTTGTAACACTTCATCTAAACCTTTTGTCTCCATCGTCTAGAGGTCTAGGACACCGCCCTCTCNNAACACGGGTTCGAATCCCGTTGGAGATGCCAATTACATATAAAAAAACCCGGCCAAAACAGCCGGGTTTTTTATTTAAGCTAAAAAACCTATATTATAGGGCGTAATTCACACCAAAACGAATAGCATGAGAAGATCCTTTTTCAGCTTTGATATCGTTGTACAAAGACTTGCTAGACAACTGATGTGCATACTCGTAAGCAGCTGTCATTGTCCAGTCTTTGTCAAACTTGTATTTAACACCAAGACCTGGAACAACTGACCACACACCGTATGTTTTGCTTCTCTTTGTGCCTGCAGCTACACCTGTGCCTGCAGTAAGCGCTGTGCTTTCAGCTTTGTTGTTTGAGTAATCAAGTCCAAGACGGAAGAATACCAAACAATCATCCATGCACTCAGTACCAACAAGAGCACCAAGACCAAGATTCCAGCGTTGCTTAACTTCATGCTTCATGCTGAAAGAAGTAGTTGATCCAAGGTAGCGACCAGATTGTGTTTTAGATTTCTTTCCGAAACCATAACCTACACGCACATCACCACCAAGATACACAGTACCAACCATTTCAGTNNTTAACATCAGGACCTCTGTCGTTACCTGTGCTTTTGTCTTTAAAAGTTTGACTTGCAAACTTATAGTTTACGTCCGCACCAACGTGCGCGCCCTCAAACTTTTTTGCTTCTGCAGTAACAACAGAAAACACCAAAGCAGATAGAGCTACTTTAAGTAATTGTTTTTTCATTATTTTTATCTCCTAAAAAAAATATATTACCGTTACCCTGAAGGTACCAAGGAAATCGAGCATACCACAAGCTTTGTTATACATTTTAAGAAACGCTTTCAGAAATATGTTGCAAACAGGCAACATGGTGCCGCTGGAGAGAATTGAACTCTCGACCTCNNNAAGGGTGCGCTCTACCACTGAGCCACAGCGGCCAACCGAAGGCACATTGCCATATTTTTAAAGTTGAAACAATAGATCTCCACAAAAGACCTCTCTACAAACCTATAATCACTCTCTTACTGCAGCCCCAACCCAAGACTGAACAACTTTTTCTAGAGCGTTTTTTCCGCCATAGCTAAGGCCCAATTTAAGGCGGTTAACTATCTTTCCTGTCTCTGCATCAAAAATGACAAACCCTGTATGCCACGATTCATTTTGAACCTTGCTTTGGTGATACAGAACAGATTCAACCTCAAATACNNAAAGCTTCACCGGACAAACTTTATACTTGAAATCTGTGGCATCCATTTCATCAAAACCCATACTACCTTCCCGCGCACCACTAAAACCAGGCCGATAGTCCTCACGAATAGAAACAGATGTATCGAATGCCAATTTGGCGCACGAAGCAGGAATACTACCCACTAAACTGCCGTCTGCACCCCACACACTAAACCCTTGTGCGTGCGTTGAGCGCAAGGATGCGTTATCATCATGTTTTGAATAGAAATCACTCACACGCAACTTATCTTTTCCCGCCCAATATTGGGTCTCTCTATAAACCTTAATGGGCAGCACGATTTCTAATCTATCCCCATTCTCTTCTTGAGTGGCTGATGTATTTAGAAAAAAACAAAGAAAAGACAAAACAATGACTGTTTTATATTGCATATTACAACTTTCTTTTAAAAAGGAGATATTATTAACGGTTTGTTATTCTTGAATATTTTTAAAAAAATGTAATGTGTTTTTATTATAGAAAATTAGTGGAAGACCTCTAAA
>DINK01000004.1:13499-28190 GCA_002426825.1 Holosporaceae bacterium UBA5542 | reverse complement strand
GGCCACCGCTCTATCAGCCGCATTATTCCTTAAATCCATTTGGGCAAGGGCATGGGTAAGGCGACGCTCTTGTCTTCTTTGATACCCTTCCCATTGCAAATCTTCATCAAAACCAGATGTTTGGCCTTGAAACGATGTCATCATAAAGGCTGAAAAAAATATCCATGTTAAAAGCCGTGTCATTGTTATGTACTCCTTGTAATAGATTATCTTTGTAACAGATTATGTAGCTGTTTTAAAACCACACCGTAAAGTTGAAAAATATCTTTTTTTCTAATTTTATCAACACGATCTCCCCATGGGCTGTCTTTTTTGGGGGGGGAATTCAATAAATTCAATAAAAAAATTAAAATAGTGGGCAGGGACGTTAACGTTAAGTTGAAACTGGTTTTTTACTTGGATATTGGTGGGAAAATGTAGGCTTTTAATAAACTTAAGTCAGTTTATGGGGGGGCATTATGGTGTTGGGGCACATTCGATAATGGGCAGTCGTGCCCCCAAATATTTACGCATCAAATTCTCAAATGATTCGATTTTTTTAAGATTCGTTGGCAGCGTATTCGGGTTAACGGCAAAATAGCTGCGGAATGTGGGGCCCTTTACATCGGGCAAAATGCGCACAAGGTTTCCTTCATAAAGGGCATTTGTTTCTTGTGCACAGGAAATGATGCCTGCCCCCAGTGTTGCCAATTCAAACAATGTCGTGGTGGAATTTACACTAAGTTTTGACTGAAGCGTTTCATTTTTTTGAAGATAAAGGTGCCAATCGATATCTTCAAAATGTGTATAAGGCGAGGCGCCATAACTTAAAATAGTATGCTGACTTAAGTCGGAAATTGTTTTAGGTGTGCCAAATTTATCAAGATAGCTTTGATTCGCATAAAGGCCATGATGGTATTCAATATACCAGCGCCGTATGAATGTTGAGCCGTCGGCAATCGACCGAAAGAGCACATCTGTTGTGAGCTCGGTTTCGCGTGTGATGTGGTCGGATGCTGAAATGTTTAGTTTGAATTCTGGATTCATTGCCAGAAAGTCTACGAAGGCAGGCAGTGTCCACGTGCGTGCCAAAGACTGTGGGGCAGAAATTGTGATTTGGCTATTATGTGGTTGGCTTGTGCCCGAAATATCTTTGTGGGCTTCTTCATAGGCTTCTACGATTTTTTGGGCGTGTTCGTAGAAAAGCCGTCCTCTTTCTGTGAGTTCATTTTTTTGTTTGGCCCGGGTTACAAGCTGTACGCCCAACAATTTTTCAATTGTGTTGATGCGTTGCCAAAAAAGATTGCGTCCCACGCCTACTTCTTCAAGGCTGTTGGTAGAGCACCCACTTTCGACATATCTTATAAATGTTTTTAAGCTTTTTTGATCCATCTTAAAATTCGTTATTATTTATCGCAATAAACAAAAAGATTTTTCTATCATAATTTAGGATNNGAGGATTTGTTGCAATAAAAGAACAACTCTATGAAATATATGAATATTTTCAAATAATAGTTTAAAAAAAAACAGTTGACACAAAGGAATCAGGGCAGGTATGAATTTATTGTGTTCATAATAAATGACAGATTATGTCAAAAATAACATACAGAAAAAATGCTAGGAGTCTTAAAAATTATGGGATATCAAAAAATTAGAGATGTTTGCCCCCAATCATCGATTGATCGAGATCGTTATAAGTGGGCCAACACTCTATCCTTTTGTCTTTATCAATTTTTTGATGGATTAAATGATACCCATAATCTTCTTGAAATAATCAAAGACTTTATTCGGCTTTTGGTTTCAAAAGGATATACCTTAGAAAGTGTTTTGTCTGAAGTGGCGTCGAACCCCCATCTTTTTCTTAAAGCGCGCTTTTTAATTTCTCTATTGTCTAGACAAGACATTCAGGAAATATTTGAATTTTTAAATTCAAGCCATTTTAAGTTTGATGTTGCCCTGTTAGGTAAATTAGAGCGTATTTATTTTAACCAAAAGTCTTTTGACACATATGCATGCCGTCGTGATTATTTGTTAAGTTTTATTTCAGAGCACAAAAAGCAAAACAAAAATAAAATTTTAGCCAAAAGAATTAACTGGAAATCTTATAGGGCGATAAAAAAGCTTTTAGAAGATATAAAAAGATTTATCCTTCTGTAACACCTAAGGCAGCATTTTTATATTTTATTTCGGGGCATACGGGTTTTTGCCGCCACGAGGCAACAGGCGAAGCGGCACACCAGACAAAGAGAAATCTTTAGCGAGACGGTTTTTCAAATAGCGCAAATAACTTTCGGGCAGCGCTTTTGGCTGACTAACAAATAGGGCAAATGTTGGGGGCCGACTTTTGATTTGTGTCATATAACGAATTTTAATGCGTCGTCCTTTTGATAGAGGTGGGGGGTGGTGGTGCTGCACGGCATCAAGCCATTGGTTCAGCTTTCCTGTGGTGATGCGCTGATTCCAAGTAGTATAGGCTGCGCCCACAGCTTCGAATACTTTTTCTACATTTCGACCTGACAAAGCCGACACATGCACAAGGGGCACGCCCACCACTTGTGGTAATTCTTCCCCAAGACGCAGACGCATTTCTTTAAGCGTCGCATTTAAATCTTCAACAAGATCGATTTTATTAAGAACGATAATTAAAATTCGGCCTTCTTCAATAATGTGGTGGGCAATGGTTAAGTCTTGCTTTTCAAGGGGCATGGTTGCGTCAAGAACCAAGCATACGACTTCGGCATATTGAATGGCACGCTTTGCCTCTTTAGCCATTATTTTTTCAAGTTCGTGAACGACTTTTGCTTTTTTACGAAGACCTGCCGTATCAAACAGGCGGTATGTATGTGTGTTTTTGTGAAATAAAACAGACTGTGTGTCACGGGTTAGGCCTGCCGTGGGGCCCGTTAAAAAGCGCTCTTCTTCAATGATTTGGTTAATAAGCGTTGACTTGCCTGCATTGGGGCGACCCACAATTGCAAGGTTAATGGGTTTTTCTTCATCTTCTTCTATCTTTTCTTCAATGTCGCCTTCACGTTCTTTATGGGCGTCGTGATGGGGTTGTAGGGACTCGTAAAGAAGGTGCAAACCTTGCCCATGCTCGGCAGAGAGGGGAATGGGGGTTGAGAATCCTATTTTTTCAATTTCACTTAAGACGTTGGCCGTAGGTGTTNNCAGGGTTTGTTTTGTTTTCGGATATGGCGTGCAAAACCTTTATCAAGGTGCGTAAGGCCTTCACGACTGTCCAGCACGAAAAGCAGAAGATCGGCTTCTTCAATGGCTTTTTCTGTTTGTGCCCACATGCTTTTTAAAAGAGCATCTGTTTTTTTGGGCATATGTTCAGTTTCAATGCCGGGTGTGTCAATCAGTAAAAAAGTAAGGTCAGCCAGTGAGCCTTCCGCCATGCGCCGGTCACGCGTGACGCCGGGCTCATCATGCACGATAGCCAGCTTCTTGCCGGCAAGGCGATTAAAAAGGGTTGATTTTCCGACGTTAGGACGCCCGATCAATGCAATAGTAAACATGATTATTCATAGGCGACAAGTGTGCCGTCCTCTAATAAAAAGTACGCAACCTTATCTGCAACGATAGGAGGCAAGAATGTGGGGCGACCCAGGTTGATTTCGCCACTCATTTCACCTGTTTGGGGCTTAAGGAAAAATGCTTTGCCTTCAGAGCTGGTCACAACCAACTTACCACCGGCCATAATGGGCCCAGAAAAGATATATTCTTTTTTTCGTGTGTCTGGCTTTGGTAGTGATGTTACCCATATGATTTTTCCAGAATCTTTCACCAAGCACACAACTTGTTGGTCGGTGGTTACGACGTAAAGAAAACTTTCGTTTACATGGGGGGTTGAGGTGCTTTTAATTTCTCTTTCCCACACAATATTGCCATTGCGGAACTGTATGCCCACCATGCGACCATTTTGAGAGAGAGCAAACACCATATCTTGGTCGATCACAGGTGAGGCCTTGATATGGCTAACATAAGAGGTCGAGCTAAACATTTTAATGGCTGAAAGTGCTTCGGCCCACAATGCAAAGCCGTTTTCGCGACGCATGGCGTAAATTTCACCCGATGAATAAGGCACAATAACGGTGTTTCCTTGAACGGCTGGTTTGGCGCCTCCGAGAAGGGCGCAGGCATGATCGGTGCCTTCTTGTTGCCACAAAAGCCTGCCGGTAACAGCATCTAAGCTTATGACGCGGTTGTTTTTGGTAATGACGTAAATGCGCCCTTTGAAATACGTTGGTGCCGAGCGCAAAGCATGGGGTAGCTTGCGGCGCCACAATACTTGGCCTGTTTCTACATCAAGGGCTGCAACACCTGCATTTGACGCGCTTACAAAGATGCGACCTTGACCCAAGGCAATACCACCACCTGAACAACCATGAGACTTTTCTGATNNGTTGTTGCGACCATATTTTTTGTCCTGTTTTGGCGTTCATTGCCGAAACTGTACCTGCGGCATCCATTGCAAAAATACGCTCGTTCTGAACAAGGGGGGTTGAAAGTAAGAATCCTGCGCTTCCGTTTCCTTGACCGATGCTGCGTGACCACAGCTTGTTTGTCAGTGAACCTGCGTCAACATGAGGAATAAGGTTCTTGGGGCCATAATCGGCCTGTGCCCAATCTGTATTTAGGATAGAATCAGAGATCACCACATTGATATTGTCAGCATCAACATCGGGTGTCAGCGGGGAAAACCCTTCAAGAAGCTCGGTCCGTTTGCCGACAAGAGGTTCTTTCGCAGATTCACAACCTGACAGAAAAATAAGGGCACATACAGCTAAGAAACAAAGAAAATTCTTAATCATAATCGGTTTGTTTATCCTGCGGCGTTAATATAATTAAGAAGTAGCTGGTGACGCATTTTAATGTTGGCAGCAATTTCTTGATCATCAATGAGTTTTTGTAAATAGCCTTTTGCTTCATTATTGCGTTCTAATTTCATTAAGGCAAGTGCCGCAATTTCATAGGCAAGATGGCGCCATGGGTTATCTTCTTTTAGGTAACCCTGCACGGCAGAAAGCGTTTCTTGGGGTTTATGGTCAACTTCCATGAATAGGCGCCTGAACAAAGCTACTTTTGCAAAGCTTTTTTGTTTGGCAGAGGAAAATAGACCCCCATTTTTGTTTTCTATAATTTTATAAAGGGAAATAGCGCCTTTGGTATCGCCTTGCTCGGTTAAGATGTCGGCCACCCAAAAGCGAGCCAGTGTTGCATAAACTGTTTCACCCTTTGAAGGAATGCGCTCAAGAATTTTTAAAGCGGTTGCTTTATCTGTTTCTGATAATACAACGGCTTGAATATAAGCATTCGATTGTGACGCTGTAACTGATTTCTGATGGTTTTGCCACCAGACGTACCCGGCTGTAAGCAAAACAATGCCGGCAGCCAGGCCATAGGCATGCTGTTGGTATTTTTTCCAGAGATTATGCCAACGTTCTTGGGCGACTTCGGCTTTTATTTCTTCAATGATATTTGACAAAATTTTTTCTCCTTCGTATTTGGAATCATAAAACTAACCGTAAATGAAAGAAATGGCAATGCTATGCTGTATTCCATATAAACCTATTCATAATAAAGGTGGGGTTTATATTTTGCATTTTTAGTTTTTTTTCCAGTGATTGTCTTGGTTCATCACGATGAATACCAGAATGGATAAGGACTGCGTCCAGCCCCATTGTGTTGGCGCCTTTAATATCGGTATGCATGCCGTCACCTACAGCTAATACTTTTTCCTTGGGTGGATTGCCAAGTTTTTTAAGCGAGGATTCATAAATAGGAGGGTAGGGTTTTCCATAATAAATAACGATACCGCCATTTTTTTCATATTCCTGTGCGGCAAGGCCTGGACAATGACCTGTTTTACCCCCGTGAATGGCAATAACGTCGGGATTTGCACATATTAATGTTTTGTTTAGGCGCAAGGCTTCTTCTAAAACCATGTCTGTTGTTGGGGCAAGTGCGGTAAAAAGAATATAGTCTGCTTGTTCTAAGTTCAGAGTTTTTTTTCCATTAATATGCTCAAGAAGAGGGTGTGCGTGGGTATCGTCCCCCAGGTAGTAGTAATTTTTACCAGCAAAATCATTTTCTGGATCATTCATTCCCTCAATAACGGCATCACCAGAGCTGTGAATATGATCATAATGAGTACCACGCTCGATTCCCATACCATTCATCAACTCTTCTAAATTGTGGCCAGGTCGAGAAGAATTGGAAATAAACAAGACTTTTTTATTATGTGCGCGCAAATTTTCTAGGCAATGAATGGCACCAGGCAAAGCATTGCATCCATCATGAACCACACCCCACATATCTAATAAAAAATGCGTATAAGGGGTATGGATGGTGGAAAAAGTTTGCTGTTCTTGTTGTGGGCTTATATCTTTATGCATAATAGATGCAAAAATAGTTTATGAGGTTTCCATGTGTCAACGTTTTGTCGATAAAAAAGAAGGGGCAATTTCCATTTATCTTGTAAATGATGTTTCAGAGGTTGACCTGACGTCTTTTCAGGAAAATTGGTTGGTATCTCAAAGAGAAAAAAACAAAGCTAAGGGCATTTTTCTTGTTCCAGATGAAAATGGCAAGTTAGAAAAAATTTTATGGGTTGCAGAAGATACAAAAGATATGTGGATTGCCGCACGACTGGCTGAAAATCTGCCCGCGCAACACACCTATGTTCTTGAAAGCGCGACAGACTTTTTATTGTTCTCCTTGGCTTGGGGAATGGCATGTTATCGTTTTGATGAATATAAAACAGAAAAAACCCCTCAAGAATTTCCGCTTCTTTTTGTGCCACAGGATATTCGAAAAGAGGCAGATGCCCTGATTTCAGCGATTTTCTTGGTTCGCGATCTTATCAATACACCGGCAAACGATCTGACGCCGCGTGCGCTTGCATCAAAAGCTGAAGAAATTGGAAATCGATTTAAAGCAAGAACAAAGGTTGTGACGAAAGAGGCACTGGCAGAACAGTTCCCCATGGTGCATGCTGTTGGACAGGCTTCGATCAATGCACCAGCCGTTGTTGATATGGAATGGGGCAATCCTAAGAATCCAAGTGTAGCGCTTATCGGAAAAGGGGTGACTTTTGATACAGGGGGATTGGATGTGAAACCTCCGTCCAATATGTTTTTGATGAAGAAAGATATGGGGGGGGCGGCCCATGCGTTGGCACTGGCGCAGTTAATTATGGAAATGGATTTACCCATACATCTACGACTTATTTTGCCATGTGCAGAAAATTCTATCGGAAGCAACGCCTATCGTCCAAGCGATGTACTGACTTCGCGAAAGGGGCTTACGGTTGAGGTGTCAGATACAGATGCAGAGGGCCGCCTTCTTTTGGCGGATGCACTGACGGCAGCCACAGAAAAATCAGTTGATTACACTGTTGACTTTGCCACACTTACTGGTGCTGCGCGTGTTGCTGTGGGAACAGAAATTGCTGCATATTTTACAGATGATGAACAAGTTTCCCAAAAAATAAAAGAACACGGGGACGCGCAAAATGATGGGGTATGGGCACTTCCATTATGGCAAGGATACGAAGACCAGTTGCCGTCTTCCATAGCAGATCTTAAAAGTTGTTCATCGGGTGGGTATGGTGGCGCCATTACAGCGGCCTTATTCTTGAAGAAGTTTTTAGTCGAAAAAACCAAATGGGCACACTTTGATGAGATGGGATGGAACATACGTGCCCGACCCGGCCGCCCTATTGGTGGCGAAGCCATGGGGCTGCGTGCCATGTATGCTTTTTTTAAAGATTTAAAAGCCTAGGNNACATGTGGGTTAGAATGGCATGCTTTGGTTTTAGTGTTTCAATCCACTCAAGTGTTTGGGATAGATGTGAATGGGTTGGGTGCTCGGTTTCTTTAAGACAGTCAACAACCCATGTCGACAATCCCTTTAATTGATTGAATGACTCTTTAGAAAATTTTTTAACATCTGTTGAATATGCAAAGTCATTTATACGGAATGTCACTGAGGGCCCATACCCATGATCTTGGGCAAGAGGTAAAATTTCAAGACCAAAAAGAGAAAAGGGAGTATTCACTTTAACTTCATGGGCGCTTAGGAAAGGGGCGTAATGATCAATATTATTGGTGAAGGCATAACCAAAAGATTTATCAAGCTCTTTCAAGGCGCCAGCTGTTGCATAAACTGGAATGGTTTCTTTTTTGTACCGGCTAAGAATGCCTACATCATTAATACCGTGGGCATGGTCGCTGTGTGCATGCGTGTACAAAATGGCATCAATATCCAGAATGTTATTATCTAATAATTGCTGCCTTAAATCGGGTGATGTATCGATAAGAATATTTTTGCCGTTGTGCTGGATAAGAATAGAAGGACGGGTGCGTTTGTTTTTAGGGTTATTGGGATCGCAATTATACCAGCGGTTACCCACAATAGGGGTGCCACACGCATGGCCGCATCCAAGAATAATCACTTTCATATTTTTTTGTGCTCCTGATTCACTTTTGTAAAAAGGGCAAAAAAGTTCTTTGTTGTTATGCGAGCGATCTCTTTTAAAGGTAAATCTTTTAGTTCTGCTAGCTTTTCGGCCGTATGAACCACATAGGCCGGCTCGTTACATTTGCCCCGATGAGGAATTGGCGCAAGATAAGGGGCATCCGTTTCAACCAAAAGCCGATCAAGTGGCACAATTTTTGCCGTTTCTCTTAAGTTCTCGGCATTTTTGAAAGTGATAATGCCAGAGAAAGAAATATAAAAGCCAAGGTTTAGGGTTTCTTCCGCAAAGCGGCGCGTACCAGAAAAACAATGGATAACCCCTGGTTGATGGGTTTGATCCATTTTTTCTTCTTTTAAAATCGACAACAGGTCTTCTTCAGCATCACGTGCATGAATAATAAGGGGGAGCCCTGTTTCTTTCATAGCATGAATATGTCGACGAAAACTTTCTTTCTGGTTTTCTCTGTGACTATGTTCGTAGTAATAATCAAGCCCCGTTTCCCCAATACCAGCTGCTTTTTGGTGGCTTAGAAGCTTTAATAGCGTAGATGTTTCAGGAACGCCGTGGGTGTCGACCTCATGCGGGTGCACGCCAATTGTATGGTAAATATTATCATATGCACTTGAGATTGATTCAAGTTCAGGTGCTTCATCAAGGGCTGTTGAAATAGTCAACATTAGTCCGACATTATGCTGGCGAGCACTCTTAAGGACGGTCGGCAGGCGCTCTTTCAGCTTTGTATTGTTCAGGTGGCAGTGGCTATCAACCAGCATGCGTTGCCTCTTCAATTCTGGGGAAAAGAGGTGTGGGTGCATCTATTGATGTGCCTTGCCCTAGTGCAAAAGCACTTTTTAGGTGGTCAAATGTGCGTTGATCCTCAGGAACTTTAAGCATATCTAGAAGGCTTTTAGATGCTTGAGGGATAAGCGGCTGTGCCATAATGCCGATGTAACGGAGTGTTTCCATCAGTGTGTACAAAACAACATTCATACGTTCGAGGTCTGTTTTGCGCAGAGCCCAGGGGGCCTGTTCGTCAACGTACTTGTTGGCAGCCCACACAACACTCCATAAAGTTTCGACATACTTATGCAACCCTTGATTTTCCATATGTTCTTGGGCTTGTGCCAGAATGTTTTGGGCTTGAATAAGAAGGCTTTGATCTTCGCTTGCAAAAGGGTGCGAAAGTGTAGGAATTTTTCCATCACAGTTTTTATACGTCATGCTTAGTGTGCGCTGTGCAAGGTTGCCCAATTCGTTAGATAGATTGGTGTTTGCTTTTTGAATAAGGGCTTTTTCAGAAAAATCACCATCACTACCAAATGACATGCCGGTCACAAGAAAGTAACGCACAATATCAGATGAAAAACGGTTAACCAAATCAAAAGGATCAACCACATTTCCTAGGGATTTTGACATTTTCTGACCCTCTACAGTCCACCATCCATGGGCAAAAACACGCTTGGGGAGAGGGATTTTGGCAGCCATTAAAAATGCAGGCCAGAAAATAGCATGGAAACGCAAAATATCTTTACCCACAACATGAAGGTTAGCGGGCCAAAAATCTTGGTAGTCTTTTTTCCCAACATCTGGATACCCTAAAGCGGTGATATAGTTTGTTAGGGCATCAATCCATACATACATAATATGTTTGTCATCATGCGGCACTGGAATGCCCCATTTAAAAGTTGTTCTTGATATGGAAAGGTCGTTCAGGCCCTGCTTAACGAAGCTAATAACTTCATTGCGCCGACTTTCGGGCTCGATAAACTTTGGGTTTTCTTCATAAAATTTAAGAAGTGGTTGTTCCCACTTTGATAAGCGAAAGAAATAGCTTGGCTCTTCCACCCATGTAACGGGGGCACCTGTGGGTGCTTTGCCGTCGACAAGTTCACTTTCTGTAAAAAAAGATTCGTCTCGTACCGAATACCAGCCAGCGTAGTTATCTTGATAAATATCGCCACTTTCAACAAGTGTGTTCCAAAAAGCTTGGGCGCCTTTTTTGTGGCGTGCTTCTGTTGTGCGAATAAAATCATCATTGGTGATGTCGCAGGCAGGCAAAATCTTTTTAAAATTTTCTGAAATGTCGTCTACAAAATCTTGTGGATTTTTTTGCGCAGCTTTTGCGGCTTCTTCAACTTTTTGACCATGTTCATCGGTGCCGGTTAAAAACTTTACATTATATCCTTCAAGGCGTTTGAAGCGCGCAATGACGTCACAGCAAACGGTTGTATAAACCGACCCAATGTGGGGGACATTGTTGGGGTAGTATATGGGGGTTGTAATATAAAAAGGTTTCTTCATGTATTTCTCTGGCTTAATTTGAGACACATTCCAAATATGGCTTGCTTGGGGTCAAAGCCTAATGTGCTATATTCTCGCTTTAGCTTTGACAAATAAGCATCATATGACAGCAACTTATCTAATCTTAGGTGAGAAAAGGGAGATGCCATATCTTCTTCATCTAAGGCTTTATGCTTGATTGCCCATTTTACCCATTTATCTACCAAGTTAAGATATAAGGCAACTAATTGTTCGTCGCGCTTCACTTCGTCGAGTATTTGATGCAAGAAAATTTTTTCTCCTGACTTTGATAGGTTACCTACTTTAGTTTTCAGTGTTGTATATAGTTCAATGTAATCAGATTCTTTGTCGGGATCAGGGGGTGCGTCAAGAAAAAATAGGGCTTCTTCTGTTTCTGATGCATTGGCAAGAAGGCCTTTTTTCTGTGCTTCATCTCCAAAAGGGATTTGGGCGCATCTTGAGAGAATTGTTGGCAAAATGGGTTTTCCTACCCGGTGCACGAGAAAAAATAATGTTTTTTCAGGAGGAGATTCCAGCGTTTTCAAAAGACCATTTTCACCATTCCTGTTTAAGTCATTAAGGGAATCGATAATAACCATTTTCCACCCCCCGTCTGCAGAGGTGTGGGCCACAAATTTAGTGATAGAACGAATGTGGTCGATAGAGAGAGCTGGCTTTTCTGTATGACGTTCTGAAATATATAAGAAATTGGGATACATTTTATCTTCCCAATTGTTACATTCTTGCAAATAAAGGTCGGGAAAAAAATGATTGGCAACTTTTGTTAAGAATTCTTTTTTTGGTTTATGATGTGGGCCTTTAAGAATCCAGGCATGGTGGGGGCGCACGGAAAAGCTGTTCAAAAAAGAATTAACTTTATGATTTGTATCTGTGGGCGCTGTATTCGTCATCAATTTTAAAATGAAATATAAAACTTTTCTTGTAAAGTTTTCATTATTTTTTCAGAAATCAGCTTGATAGACTGATTCGCGGGGATGGTGACAATCCGCTTTGATTCATGAGAAAGAATTTTATATCCTTCATAAACCTTTCTGTGAAAGGCCAGACTTTTTTCTTCAAAGAAGTCTTTGCTGTTTCTTCTTCGGGCACGCTTCATGCCTTCTTCGGGGGGAAGATCAAGGAAAAAGGTAAGATCGGGGCCAAAGTCTTTTAGTGTTGCTTGATGAATGGTGCGCACAAAATCAATGCCAATTTCCTGCGTGTGGCCCTGGTAAACGAAGGTAGAGTCTGCAAAGCGGTCGCAAATAACCCAAATGCCTTGACCAAGGGCAGGCTTTATTACTTTTTGCACTAAATCTCTGCGTGCTGCATATAAAATTAGAACTTGTGAGACGGCGTCCCAGTCTGTGCCTTCTGTATCTTTTAAAATTTTTCTCAGAAGTTCGGATCCCACTGTGCTGCCAGGTTCTCTAACTTTGATAACCGGAATGTTTTTAGATTTCAGGCTCTCTTCAAGAATTTGGATTTGTGTGGTTTTCCCACAGCCTTCGCCGCCTTCAAAAGTTATGAAGCGCCCTTGGTTCGTCATTCTTTTTTCAAAATGTCTGATGTCATGCGGGCATCGTCAACGCCTAGGCCTTTAACTTGCTGGAGCGCGCGATCGGCATCTCCCATAGAGATGAAGGGACCAACACGTACGCGTGTTNNTGCTGGTGCTGAATTTTCCTGCTGCGATGAGGAAGGAGCGGCTTCTTGTGTCGTTCCCAATTCTACAGTGTTTTCTTGAGGCGCGCTTTGTTCAATGGTGGATTCATCAGTTGTGTCGGTTTCTTCATCAGGCATTGCCTCCAGAACGTTCATCACTTCGTCATTGTCTGACGAGGGTGGAGGTGTCTCTGTTTCTATAGGGGCAGCGGGTTCTGGCTGTGGTGCTTCAGGCTCAACAGTTGTTTCAACAGTTTGATTGATAAGGTCCGTCGCGCTTTTTGATTCATTTGATAAAATTTCAACACGCACCTTAATAGGAGTTCCGGGTGCGAATTGTAAAATTTCCGCCACTTTTGGGGACACATCAACTAAACGATCATTTACAAATGGCCCACGATCGTTAATGCGTACCATCGTGGATTTGTTGTTTTCCAAATTTGTCATGCGCACAATAGAGGGCAATGGTAGTGTTTTGTGGCACGCAGTAAGATGGTCTTTGCTATAAATCTCACCGTTTGCAGTTCTTTTTCCATGAAAAGAATCGCTGTAAACAGAAGCAATACCAATTTCGTCATATTTTGGATTTTCTGCGGGAAAATACCAAACTCCATTCACCTTATAAGGTTTTCCAATTNNGGAAGAGATTTTTCACCTGGCTTGATTTGGTCATTGTCAATCACAATAGGTTCCGGTGGCAAGAGGCGCTCGGGCTTGCGGCGCCCGGTACAGGAAGCCAATACTAACAATCCGCAAAGAATTACAATAGATTTAAAATACTTGTTTTTCATTTTTCTTGACTGATTTGATCTGCAAATAGACATACTGTGAGGGCAAAGCATATCGAACGATTCCACTTTAGAATAACTTTAAAGTTGTTGTAAACAATAAATGCACGATCCTTATTGTCAGGAATGATAAGGGCACCTGGCAAATTAGCGAGTTTTTTCTTGGAGTCTTTAGGTTTTACGCCTAATCTTTCCCAATGTCTTCTTGATTTTTCAAGATGAATATTTGCATGTCGCTTTTTAGAAAAATTATGTGGCAGGATAACCTCAATGCCCCAAGGCTCATCTGATTTCCAGCCAGAATTAACCAAATAATTGGCAATCGAATTGAATACGTCTTCAGGGTTGGCCCAAATATCTTTTAACCCTTTATTGTCGCTATCAACGGCATGGGCATTGAATGCGCTTGGCATAAATTGACATTGGCCTAAGGCGCCGGCCCAAGAACCCTTCAGGGTTTTAATTTTGTCACGACCTTCCTGTAAAATTTTAAGAGCTTCAATTAGTTCATTAGTAAAGAGCACTTGTCGTCGCCCATGGAAGGCAAGGGTGGCAAGGCTGCGAATGACGTCAAAGCTTCCCATGTGGGTGCCAAAATTAGACTCTAGCCCCCATAAAGCTAAGATAAATGCTTTAGATACGCCATATCGTGCTTGAACAGTGTCAAGAAGTCGGCGATATCTTTTTGCTTTGCGGCGTGCTGATCG
This sequence comes from Holosporaceae bacterium UBA5542, assembly GCA_002426825.1. GTDB lineage: Bacteria > Pseudomonadota > Alphaproteobacteria > UBA7879 > UBA5542 > UBA5542. The sequence goes on along the minus strand of DINK01000004.1, from coordinate 14,265 downwards.
AATGCGTGGCGGGATGCGGTTATTTTTATATTTTTCGAAAGTGACATGTTGCTCTGGCTGGTTTTGGTCAAGCTTAATAACGCGCATGTCATGAGAGTGAACGGTGTCAAAGGCGCGCGAGATTGTTTCATCAGATATGCCGCTTTCACGGGCTAGTGGCTTGATTTTTATGTGTAAGAATTCTTGAAAATCCCCTGGTTCGTTGTTGACAGGAGAAGGGGGGTGGGCATGAAGCTGAAATCCGCTGAAAAGAAGGGCGGCAATTAAAGCTATTTTCATGTGTTTGGTGTAAGCCATTTGAAATTTATCTCATATTGATAGGGGGCATACAATAAATTTTCTTGACCAATAGAAGAAGTTTTGTAAAAACAGTACTTATCCTAAGGATGGGTGGCCGAGCGGTTGAAGGCACCGGTCTTGAAAACCGGCAGGGGTGTGAGCCTCTCGTGGGTTCGAATCCCACCCCATCCGCCACGATAATTTTTCTTGGCGATAAATTCTTTTCATTTTATAGAATCCTGTATTTTTTAGTGTTATCATGAAGTTGTAAAAACAAATATGGGGTCATAATTATGAAAATAAGGCCGCTGTCTTCTATTACAGAGACCAAGAATTCTTCCCATAAAACAGATTTGAATAATGAATTTTCTCGTATCATTAATGTGCATACGTTGGGAGTAGAACCTCACATTCTTAAGTTTTCCGCAACGCCTAACGAGAAAGAGCGCTTGAGAGAGCGACTAGGTATTTTGGCTCTCAGCAGTTT
>DINK01000004.1:3889-13365 GCA_002426825.1 Holosporaceae bacterium UBA5542 | reverse complement strand
GTCTGGTTTTTCTTTTTGGCTGTCACTCAACGCAGGAAAAAGAAATAAGCCGGTTTCCTTTGGAAATGTCGCTTCAGTCCTACAATGTAGTCAATCATATTCCTGTTAGATCTGGTCGTTCTTTGGACCATTTACTGAAATTAGATCAATGGGCGCAAAGCAAAGTAGCACCTAAAGGCTTTGCAGGGGTTGGTGTTCTTTCTCTTATCGAAGGTTTTGTTGATCTTGCACATGATTCACAACAAGGAAAAATGCTNNATGGCTCTCAGCAGTTTTGAAATTAAATGCCAAGTTTCTCATGACTTTTTGAACGGTCGCGTGCGTATTGATGCAATACTGCATGCTGAACTAATTCAGTCTTGTGTCTTAACGCTTACAGCAGTGCAAGAAATATTATGCGAGCCTGTTTCTCTTGAGCTGGTTGCAAAGTGTACAATTGATAAGATGTCCGGACGTTTTTTTGATGATGGCCCCGAAGAAATAGAGATTGCCGCAGATGGTACTGTTGATATGGGAGAAATTTTTGCTCAGTATTTAAGTTTAGCTATGAATCCGTATCCAAGGGTAGGGCAATCTACTTCTAACTAAAACACTTCTATATTCCCCAATTCTCTGTATACTGGAAAAAGAGGTTTACTGATGAGGTTTTTTTTACACTATCTTTTGTGTCTGGTTTTTCTTTTTGGCTNNGTTGGGTTTGAGATTAAAAACGACCCTCAGTATGGGTATAGCAAGACATATTTTCGGGTTTCTCAGAAAGAGAGAATACTAGAAAAAGATATACCGCACATTGAAGAATATCTTAAAAAATGCCTACAACGTTTAGATGATCAATTTTATCGCGAAATCAGCAATCGCTATCCAATGATTCTGATAAAAAAGAAACCAGTTTCAAATGATACAAAGCCAGCCGCACAAAGACCAAAACAATAACGCGCAAAACGCTCATTTGCCTGAAGACGAAATGGCGTCTTATTTTCGTCGTATCAAATCTTTCCCTTTGTTGGAACCTGATGAAGAATACGACCTTGCTATAAAATGGTTCGAAAAACAGGATGAACAGGCGGCACGTAAGCTTATTACNNAAATTGCGGCTGGCTATAAAGGATACGGCCTTCCTATGGCTGATTTGATTGCTGAAGGGAATATTGGCGTATTGAATGCCATGAAAAAGTTTGATCCTCAAAAAGGATTTCGATTCTCCACATATGCAATGTGGTGGATCCGTGCATCAATTCAGGAATATATTTTGCGCACATGGTCTCTTGTAAAAATTGGCACGACTGCAGCGCAGAAAAAACTTTTTTTTAGTTTGCGTAAGACAAGGCGAGAAATTTCAGAGGTCAATGATAGCTTTCAGTCGATGAGTAATGAGGATATTGAGCAAATTGCTGAGAAACTTAACGTGAAAGAATCGGAAGTTCGTGAAATGGAAGAGCGCTTAGATAGAGGAGGGGATTCGTCACTTAATATAAAAACCTCTAAAGAGAGTGAGGGCAGCGAGTGGCAAGACTGGATCGAGGCTGATGAGCCCTCACAGGAGCAAGCGTTCATAGAGCGTGACGAATATCAAAAATATCAAGATATATTAAACGAATGCTTGCAATATCTAAAACCTCGAGAAATCAAAGTTATTGAAGAGCGCCGACTAAAGGAGCCGCCTGCTACACTGGAAGAAATCTCTCAAGAACTTGGGCTATCCAAAGAGCGTGTGCGTCAAATTGAAGGTGCGGCTTTTCAAAAGTTGCGTCTGGCTGTAAAAGATGAGATGCGGAAAAGAGGTATGCTTAAGCATAATGATGGCGAAATGGACTTATAGCAATGGAATTAAGGGAAAAAATTGGTCAATTACTAATCGTTGGATTTCATGGTGCATTTCCTGAAGACGAAGGTGTTCAGATTTTGTCTGAACAGATTAAAGGGTCTTTGGTAGGGGGGATTATTCCTTATGGGTATAACATCACTGACCCTGATCAAATCATTCAATTGAATAAGTTTTTTGCAGACGCGGCATCTGGCTTGCCCCCACTCTTTATTACTGTTGATCAAGAAGGAGGGCAAGTTCAACGTCTTTTGCCGAAAAAAGGTTTTCAAGGCTTTCCTTCTGCGGAGGAAGTGGCAACGATGCCTGATGATGAAGTCGTGAAGATTTACACAGAAATGGCAGCAGAACTTAAATTATGTGGATTTAATTGGGATTTTGCGCCCTCTGTTGATATGAATCCGCGTGGGTATAAGTGTCCTATATTGGGCGAGCTGCAGCGTATCTATGGGGATAATGTGGAAACGATTGTTCATTATGCGGGATTGATGGTTGAGTCTTTCCATGCGTCGGGGCTTTTAAATTGTATTAAACATTTTCCAGGTCATGGCAGCGCAAGAAAAGATAGTCACCAGGGGTTCGTTGATGTAACAGACGTATGGTCTGAGGAAGAGATGAAGCCCTTCTTTATGTTGGCAAAACAGGGGAAAATAGATGCTGTTATGACAGCCCATATTTTCAATGAGAAAATTGATGCGCGTTACCCCGCAACTCTTTCTAAAGTGACACTGAAAAAACTAAGAGAAAACGGGTATAATGGCGTTATCATTAGTGATGACTTGCACATGTCGGCTATTCAGGAAAAATTTTCCTTTGAAGAGGCTATTNNGGTGCATTTAAAGCAGGGAATGATATGGTTATCTATTCCAATAATCCAATGGCTGCATCAACAATCGAAGGCTTTAAACCTGATCCACAGTTGCCTCAGCATTTTCAGAATACTGTTTTGCAAGCGATAGAAACCAAAGAGATCGAAGAAGATGCAATTCATCAGTCTTTTGCGCGTGTGATGGCGCTTAAAGATAAGTTGACATATGTGCGGGGCGATGATGCACAATAATCCTGTATATGTTTCAGGAAATCCTTAAGCTGTGTCTATGAAATTCACGAACCCTTTTTTTTCGTACCGTGTTTACAAACGCAATAAATATAAAAAAGCCATTGGAACTTTTTTGGTTATTTTGCTTGGGGCCTTGGTTTTTTTAATTGCAAGCGCGGTTCTTCAGAAAACAAAAAAGGGAAATATTGCGACTGAAAAAGTTGTACCTATTGCTTCTGGGGAACAGGTGCAGCGTGTTGAATATAAGAATTTTTTAAAACGAGACACAGCTGTATCTGAGTCTCAAAATTTAGGCGATGCCGATGAAGTGCAAAGCCTAACTGACCTTGCAAAAATCTTTCAAAAACAAGAAAAACAGAATCACACTTTCTTCAGAAATCCTCCTTGGCAAAAAAATGCAGCTGTGGGCGTTCCTCTGAATGGAAAGAGACAGGTTGCAGTTATCATTAATCATGCTCAGGATTTAACGCCACAGGAAAAAACATATTTAAAGAAGTTGGGCGTAAGATGGGGATATTTGTTCACAACAATTCGACAAGGCACTAAGGGAAAGGCGGCTCTTTTGCGTAAAGAGGGCAATGAGATTTTTGTTTCTTCAAGTCTTAAATTTTCTGACTACAAGCAAACTATTGGGGTTGTGTATGAGCCAGGCACACGACTAGATGCTTCAAGCGAGTTTCTTTCAATTCCAAAAAAAAATACGCAGGATTACAATTTTTTTACGTTTCCTTTGATTCGAGAGCTACCTAAATTTCAGCAATCCAAACGCGTGCTTATCATTTTAACACCGCGTAAGCACCGTATACGGAACTTTTATGACTGGGTTGAGAAGCAAAAAAAAGAAACACAATTTATTCCACCCTCTCAGTTGGTGTCAGGCATTGTAAAGCCCAGGACTGCCATTATTCCAAAGAAAGTTGAGCAGTACTATCGTCAGGCAAATTAAGAGGTTTTTACGTGCTTTTCCCCATCATGGAATACAATGATAAGCTCTTTGTCTGTTGATTTAGACGACTTAACAATTGTTCCTGAAGGGGTTTTCGTAAGAGTGAAGCCTCTTTTTAATGTTTTTTCATGGGAAAAACTTTCCAGGAGGCTCTCATAGTGGCTGAGTTTATCACTTAGTTTTCTTATTTTTTCAGGGTATATATGAGTGAATCTTTGGTTGATATGAGAAAGGGCATAAGCTTTTTCCGAGACAATTCTTTTGGTGAAGAAAATAATATTGCTTTCAAAGTTTTTAAGCTGTTCTTGTTGCTTTTCTAATACTTGTTTGGGGCTTAAGAGGCCTTTTGCCGTGACTTCAACCGTACGTTTTTGGTGGGTGAGAAAGTTTGTTAACCCATTTTGTAGGCGATCCCAGGTTTGAATTAGGTTTTCGTTTAGCTGTGTTCGCACGGGTACGACCATTTCTGCAGCCGCTGTAGGTGTGGGTGCGCGTCTGTCAGCCGCAAAATCAATTAATGTTGTGTCTGTTTCGTGTCCAACGGCAGAAATAAGGGGTATGAGGCTGTTCGCGGCGGCACGAACGACATTTTCTTCATTAAATGACCATAAATCTTCTAAGCTGCCCCCACCACGGGCGATGATTAATACATCGGGCCTTGTACGGTCATCCATTTCGTTAAAGCCTTTAATGGCGTGCGCAACTTCTTTGGCGGAGGTATCACCCTGAACGGCTACGGGCCACAATAGAACATGGGAAGGGCATCGGTCAGAAAGTCTGTGCAAAATATCGCGAATAACAGCCCCTGTTTCTGACGTAATGACACCAATCTTCTTAGGAAAAAAAGGCAATGCTTTCTTTTTTTCTGCATCAAAAAGGCCTTCCTTCTGCAGTTTTTCTTTGCGATCATGGAGAAGTTTAAGAAGAGACCCTGTGCCCGCCAGTGTGACAGATTGCACAACAATTTGATACTTTGATCGGGCACCGTATGTGGTAACGCGTCCCTTGCAAATGACTTCTAATCCATCTTCTAAACTAAGAGAAAGTGCTGAAAGTGTATTTTTCCAACAAATAGCATCAATGACAGAAGACTCATCTTTTAAAGAAAAGTATCCATGTCCTGATGTGTGGCGCTTAAATCCAGATATTTCGCCTCTGAGGGTAACAGAAGAAAATTGACTTTCGATAGCCGTTTTAAGGGCATATGAAAGCTCTGTAACAGTGAATGTACCTGCTTCTCTTTTTATTTCTGTATCAAGGATGTCCATGAAATCAGATTATGTGAGGTTTATACTTGTGTCCACTTTTTGTGGTTTAATTATGGTCGGGGCGAGAGGATTTGAANNCTGGTCCCAAACCAGGTGCGCTACCAGGCTGCGCCACACCCCGAATAATAAATGGATAAGTACCATCAACTGGCGTTAACAGCAAGTTAAATTTTCTTTAAATTTTCAACTTGATGAAATAATTTTATGCTTTCTTGTTCAATTTTTCCTTCAATTTTTGCCATAAAGTCCTTTTCGGGAAGCCCAGGAGGAATGGATGGTAAAAACTTAACGGTAATCATTCCGTTATATTTCATGAAGGTACGTCGGGGCCAAAATACCCCAGAGTTTAAAGCCACAGGAACAACAGGTATCCCAAGATTTTTATATAATAAGAAAGCCCCTTTTTTGTAAGCGCCCTTTTCTCCGGGGGCCGAACGAGTGCCTTCCGGAAACATAATAATTGGTCGTCCGCTTTCTATAACGCTTTTACTATCGCGAATCAGTTTCTTAAGTGCCTGCAGCGTGCCACGTCGATCAAGAGAAATCATGCCTACAGCTTTTAGATAAAGTCCAAAAAAAGGAATCCACATCAGCTCTTCCTTCAAAATAAAGGCAGGTCGGCGAATAATGTGGTTATATGCAATCGTTTCCCACGCAGATTGATGTTTTGATAAAATAAGAACAGGTTCCGTTGGAATGGTGCCTTCAACTTTAAATTTTGTTCCAATCGCAAACTGAAGCACCGTAAGTACTGCGTGTGACCATGTCTTCGAAATAAAAAAACCGAAATTCTTAAAAATCAAAAAAGGAAAAGCTAAAATGGCAACAAGAACAGTACCTGCATAGAAAAGAATGTTAAAAAGCAGAGACCGCAACATATCGTATCTTTCGCATTAGAATTTTGACATAGACAATTAAAAACTTATTATATTCTTTGAAAAGAAGATGCAAGTTTCGAGGGCGACTTAACCATCTTAGTTCACGAAATTGGTGCGAAATGATGATATATGGTATGAATTTCGTCTTTGGCATGGCGTGTCGGAGTTCAAGAAGACTTCGGTCCATGTGGTAGTGAGATGTAACGACGTGAATGACTCTGTTTTTTTTTCGAGTATTCCATTCTTTTACTTCTTGGGCATTTTGTGCCGTTGTGGTGGCTTCAAACCCAATATCGATGTGATTTTGGTGGTCGGCATATTTAGCTACTTCATTTAAGTGTTTGATTGTATGTACCCCCGAAATGAGAAAAGGGGCCTGTGGATTTCTATCGAGCAATGAAATACCCTTTTTGATGCGCTCTTGGCCTCCTGTTAGTACGATGATTGCCGATATTGTCTCAGAAGGTGCTGGAAAATGGTAAATGTGGTGGAGCCCCCAAGCAAATCCAAGAATCCAAAAAAATAGCGGTAATAAAACAGTAAGAAAGCGTACGCGACTAGGCATCAAAATTAAAAACCACTTCTCAAGGCCATTTTAACGGTCATGCGAGCGGACATAGAAATAAAAAAAGTAATAATGAGTGATGTAATTACAAAGCTAGGAATGATAATTTGCAAGCTCATTAATTGGTTTAGAAACAAAATATGATCCCCCAAAAACTTAACCGAAGCTACTAATAAAATTCCCAAAACAATATTGATAATAAAGCTTTGCATGCCTACTGATGTTGCGTGTGATTGAAATTGGCGTGCAATATAATTTGGTGTTGCACCGACTAAATAGAGAATTTCAATAACATTGCGATGGATAATAAGGCTGGTTTGGGCGGTAAATGCGATAATTGAAATTGCCCCAAGTATGATAAGCATTACAATGGATATGCTGATCACCTGTATGGATTTAGCTATTTTACCCATTGTGTTGCGTGTTTGGGTATGGTCATCAAGACGAATTTCGTCTGATATTTCTTTCAATTTTTCTCTAAGAGCTGCAATTTCATGTGCCGGAGCGCCATTTAGTTTTACTTCATAAATTTTGGGCAGTACGCAGACATCGTCTTCTGTAAGGCCTTCACCGGTAACAGCGCCTAATATTTTTTGGGCAGAAATCGACTTAATGGGACCAATTCGAGGAAAGCTTTGTACTGCTTCATGAATTTTATATTCTTGTTCCGTTTGGATGCTTTCTTTTTCATTGACTGTTGCAGGGGCTTCAATGGTTAGATAGTTTCCAAGTTNNGGGATCTTGCCCGAGAGGCAATGTTGTTTGACGCATCAAATGCCTCCTTCTTGTAGTCTTGGTTTCCGGTTCAAAAGAAAAGCCTGTCCTTTCTTAAGGAAAATTTCAGGGTGATTAAATTCTTTCGCAAGTGATCGGTTGTGTGTTGCGAGAACAATTGTTGTGCCTGTTTTATGAAGTTCTTCAAAAAGGTGCATAATTTTTCCCGCGGCTTCTTCGTCTACATTGCCTGTTGGCTCGTCAGCTAGCAAAAGAGACGGGCGCCCCATGATCGCGCGTGTGATTGCAACGCGTTGCTGTTGCCCTCCTGACAAAGTTGCCGGGTATTGGTTCATAACATGCTCAAGGCCTACCCAAGCCAGCAAATCTTGGGCCTGGCTTGTTGCTTTTGGGTGGTCTATACCCCGCACTTTTAAAGGTAGTGCAACATTTTCAAGAGCAGTTAAATGGGGCAAAAGACGAAAGTCTTGAAAAATGATGCCCATTTTCCGTCGAAGACGGGGGAGATCGTTGCTTGTCATTTGTTTTGGGTCTTCTCCGAAAAGAGAAACGCTGCCATCAGTAGGCGCGATACCCATATAAATAAGCTTTAAAAGTGTTGATTTTCCGGCACCACTTAGACCTGTTAAAAAGTAAAAATCTCCCTCTCTGATATTCAAATTAATATTTGAAAAGAGCCGGGTATTCCCCCGAAAGGTAAGACCCACATTTTGAAAAGATATAATATTTGTTTGTTGTGATCTCATAATTTATCCAATTATCATGTTATGATAGTCTATGCTGCCTAGAAAAAAAAGGCGAAATCTCTCGATTGCTTTTTCTAGAACAAATGATTAGATTGATCAAAAATTTATGTAACCCCTTGAATAGTCATGTATACAAAAGATATTCGCGATTCTTTTTGGTCTTTTTTTCAAAAAAAAGGACACCAAATTGTTCCCTCTAGTCCGCTTGTTCCACAAAACGATCCCACATTAATGTTTACAAATGCGGGCATGGTTCAGTTTAAAAACGTTTTTACAGGCCTTGAGACGCGCCCCTATGCGCGGGCTGTGACGGCACAAAAATGTGTGCGTGCTGGTGGAAAACACAACGATTTGGAAAATGTGGGACATACGGCGCGACACCATACTTTTTTTGAAATGTTAGGAAACTTTTCCTTTGGTGATTATTTCAAAGAAGAGGCCATCCACTATGCTTGGGAGTATCTGACAAAAACGTTAGGAATTTCGCCCAACAAACTTTATATCACAGTCTATCATGATGACCATGAGGCCTATCGTATTTGGAAAAAGTTAACAGGCTTTTCAGATGAAAAAATAATAAAAATTAGCACATCAGACAACTTTTGGTCCATGGGGGATACGGGGCCTTGTGGGCCGTGTACGGAAATTTTTTACGATCATGGAGAACATATTGCGGGCGGTCTTCCGGGTACACCGGACGAAGATGGAGATCGATTTGTAGAAATTTGGAACCTGGTCTTTATGCAGTACGAACGCCATGCATCAGGTGAACAAATCGCCCTGCCAAAGCCATCTGTTGATACAGGAATGGGGATCGAGCGTATTGCAGCTGTGATGCAGGGGTTGCATAATAACTATGAAACAGATGTTTTGAAGTCCCTAGTGTCTTGCGTGGCGGAACAAACAAACACAGAAATGAGAGGTCCACATCTTGTATCTCAGCGCGTAATTGCTGACCATCTTCGATCTGCTTGCTTTTTAATTGCAGATGGTGTGATGCCAAGCAATGAAGGGCGTGGATATGTTTTAAGACGCATTATGCGCCGTGNNATGCGCCATGCATATCTATTGCAGGCAAAAGATCCCCTGTTGTGTCAACTTGTTCCTCTGTTGGTTGAAAAAATGGGTTATGCTTTTGATGAGTTAAATCGTGCAAAAGATTTAATCACATTGACTTTGCGGTTAGAGGAGGAAAAATTCAAAGATGCCTTCACCCGCGGTATTCGTGTTCTGGAAGAGGAATTAAAACAAACACAAAGCAAGCAGTTTTCAGGGCTTGCTGCGTTTAAGCTATACGATACATATGGATTCCCGCTGGACTTAACAGAAGATATTTTGAAAGACCGTCATCTCAAGGTAAATAAAGACGAGTTTAACGACGCAATGGCGCAACAGAAAAAGCTAGCACGCGCTTCTTGGGCGGGGTCTGGAGAAAAAACAGCAGAGAATATTTGGT
>DINK01000004.1:0-3825 GCA_002426825.1 Holosporaceae bacterium UBA5542 | reverse complement strand
GATTGCGCGCGAATCACTCGGCAACACATTTATTGCACGAAGTATTACGCCGAAAGTTAGGGAACAGCGTGACACAAAAGGGATCACTTGTGGCGCCAGATCGCTTGCGTTTTGACTTTAGCTATCACACGGCTATCCACGCAGAAGATTTGCGTAGTATTGAAAGCGAAATGAACAAGCAAATTCGTGGAAATGCTTTGGTTTCAACAGAAATTTCTACACCTGAAGCAGCCATTAAAAAAGGTGCACAAGCCCTGTTCGGTGAAAAGTATGGCGATGAAGTGCGTGTGGTATCTATGGGAGAGACAGGCAATATGTTTTCTGTCGAGCTTTGTGGGGGCACCCATGTGGAAAGNNATCAAGTGTTTCATCGGGTGTGCGCCGAATTGAGGCTGTGACGGGGGCTGATGCTGAATCATATGCCGCAAGCCAAGAAGATATTATTGAAGAAATTGCGCAGACTTTAAAAACACCTTTACCTCGTTTAAAAGAAAAAGTGTCTCAGCTTTTGTCAGAGAAGAAAGCTCTTGAAAAGAAAGTGCAAGACCTTCAAACAGCACCCCAAAACAATTCTGGGAGCACAAATACGCTTGAAACAAAAGGTACGAAAATTCTCATTCACGAAACCGACAAGGTTGAGCCAAAAGGATTACGACCATTAATGGATAAACTTAAGCAAGAAATTAAGTCTGGTATTATCATTTTGTATGCAGAATATGAAGGAAAAAGCTCTCTTCTTATTGGTGTTACAGAAGATAAGGTAGAAGAATATGACGCCCGGGATATTTTAAAAAAAATTTCATACCAAGCGGGCATTCAAAGTGGTGGTGGACGGAAAGACCTAGCGCAATCAGGTGGTCGTTTGTCGAATGTCGGCGCTGTTATTAAAGACGTTTTTTCTTGTTAGGTGCTTTGAATTTAATCTTTAGTACGAAACCTAAGGTTCTTTTTTACCGTATCGACATCAAGACTTTTTAGATTGTTTTCTTTTAAGACAGCCCCATGTTTTTCTGTTGGACCACATAAATCTGGTGCAGAAGAATAGGAAAACAAATATAGAGAAGGGCATCCGCTGAAGTAGCAAAAATGCATTGGGCCTGTATCGTTACCAAGGGCGCCTACAGCGCCGCGTGCAATTTCAGGAATATCAAAAAGAGATGTTTTACCAATCAGACTTATAGTTTGAGGGCATTTCTTCTGAATGGTTTGGTAATCTTTTTCTTCGTGGTGTGTGCCTAAAACAATAGGCGTATAACCTTTTTCATAAACATGCTTTGCAATAAATCCATAAGATATTGCAGGCCACTTTTTGTGGTCTTGGCCGGGAGATGTGCCTGGCACCAAAATAAAATACTTTTTGGGCAACGAAAGGAGAGATAAATCAGCGCGCATCCAATCAAGCGAAGCAGGAGGTGCGTTTTGAATCCCGAGCATAACCAACTGCTGGCGATTAATGGTTAGAATGTGGTCAACATAAAGATTGGGGATCTCTAAATGATAGTCAGCACCTTGATGGGTGCTTGACCACTGGGGCTTAGGATCCCATAGTTTGGATAGGCGTAAATACTGCTTTGTTCTTTTCGAGCGCTGAAGATCGATTATTAGATCAAACCTAGCTTTTTTAATTGTCTGTAAGACGTCCCAACAATAACGGGGATGTGTCCATGGGCGTTTGCGATCATCAATCATCACATCGTCAAAAAAAGGACAAAGTTCTCCATATTCTTTATAAGGAGACGAAGTTAAGAGTGTAATGTGTGCTTTGCTATAGTGCCCTTTTATTGCCTCAAAAGCGGGAAGGCTAAACACCATGTCTCCAAGTGCGCCATGTTTAATGATTAAAATTTTTTGCATCGTTTAGATAAGGGTTTGATATACGCGCAAAGTTTTTGCAAGCATTGTTTCATTGTCAAATTTACTTCGTACATGCTCTATAGCGTTTTTTTGTATTTCTTTTCTTTGTTCCTGGGTAAATTCCAGCACTTTATCCATAATTTCTGCCAGCTGTATGCTGTTTTCTGACTCAAAAAGAAAACCTGTTTTTCCGTCAACGATAATCTCTTTTGTGCCGCCGTGGTTACTGCCAATCACGATACAGCCCATAGCTCCGGCTTCGGCTGCTGTGCGACCAAATGTTTCTGGGCGCGTTGAGGGAGAGATGGCTGCTGTGGCCAAAGCATAAAGCGTAGCCATATCTTTGCAATCATTAAAAATGTAAAGACGATCGCGGAATCCATAGTGTCTTGCTTGCTCGTCTAGCTCTCTTAAATAGTTTTTATTTTTAAAAGATCCAACAACTAGGCAGATAAAATCATCTCGCTTCATGCGTGACACAGCTTCAAATAATACTTCGTGTCCCTTTATTCGTGTCAGGCGTCCTGGAAGTAAGAAAATATGTTTGTCTTCAGGAAGTTGCATTTCTGAAATCATGTTTTGTACCATGGATTCTGTGACTTTTTTAGAGTCGAACGTGCCTAAGTCAACGCCACGATGAATGGTGACAATCTTTTTCTGAGAAGTGCCATATTTTTTATGAATTTCTTGTGCAATAAATTTTGAAACAGCAATGACGACGCGTCCTTTTGTCATAACGCTGTTATACAGTTTTTTAAGTTTTGTTTGAAAAGGGTAGGTACCGTGAAATGTTGTCACAAAAGGAACGCCACATTTTTTTGCAGCGAAATAAGCGCTCCATGCGGGGGCCCGGCTGCGGGCATGCACAATTTGAATTCCGTGCTTTTTAATAATGTCGCATAGTCGATAAATATTAGCCCAAATAACGAAAGGGTTCTTAGAGTGAAGGGGCATATACTCGTGGATAATGGCGCTTTGACGTAAGTGTGAAACAAGGCGTCCACCGCTAGAGGCTACAACGGGAAAGTGGTTTTTTCTTTTTAAAAACAGCGCAACATCAACGGTACCACGTTCTACACCCCCCATCTCTAAAGCGGGCAAAACCTGTAAAACTCTTAGCTGTTTCTTGTTTTTCATATTTGACTTTACTAAAAATCACTATCTTCACTTTAGCACAACTTAGAAAAATGAAAATAATATTCGTTGCTAATACCGGGGATCTTTCTTATGGTTGTGCTTAATTTTCTAACAAGGCGATGAAGTCGTGAAACTGTAATAAATTTTAGTGTTTCTCTACTTTTTCCCTTGACTTATGGGGTCTTACGGTCTAAAAAAACAGACTATATTATTTAGCGAGTTGGAATATGTTTGCAATCATACGTACAGGTGGGAAACAATATAAGGTTTCTGTAAACGACAAAATCGTTGTCGAAAAAGTTGACTCTGAAATTGGTTCAAAAATCACTTTGGACCAAGTTCTAATGGTGGGTACAGAAGGAAATACAACCGTAGGGATGCCTCTTGTTGTAGGTGCCCAGGTTATAGCTTCTGTTGAAAAGCAAACCCGGGATCCAAAAATAATTGTTTTTAAGAAAAAGCGCCGTCACAACTATCGGCGTAAACGCGGTCACAAGCAGCACAAGACAATTTTGAAGATTGTTGATGTGATGCATGGTGGGAAAAAGGTAGCGTCTCAAAAAGCAGAGAGCAATCCAGAAGCTGCTTCTGCGGCGCCTAAGGCAACGAAAACAGCTTCTACAGCAACGAAGAAGACTGAAACGGCAAAAAAGGAGTAGATAAATGGCTCAGAAGAAAGCGGGTGGTAGCTCTCGGAATGGTCGCGATTCGGAAGGTCGTCGGCTAGGTGTCAAAAAGTTTGGTGGCCAGCAGGTTATTGCTGGTAACATTATTTTGCGCCAGCGCGGCACAAAGGTGCGTGCTGGAGAAAATGTAGGAATGGGCAAGGACCAT
>DINK01000033.1:542-4601 GCA_002426825.1 Holosporaceae bacterium UBA5542 | reverse complement strand
GTGCATGGGCGAGTGCCGAAAGAGCGTGAGCAAACACCGCGTCGTCCCAGTGGGCCCATTCCGGATGAGAGTGGAGAGGAAATGATGTCGGCGAATTATCCGGATGCTTTTATGCCGTTGCCAACGAATGTGTTGGATACCTTACCCCTTGAGGGCGATGCGGCTGTTGTGGAACTTCCCTGATAGGGGTGTATTCCAAGACATTCTTATTTTTGTATTGTTGGCGATGCATCGGTGTGTAACCCTTGCCCGACAATAAGATGTAGTGGGCCTTCCGTAGGCCATAGGAAGAAAGCCAGGGGCATAAAAAAAATGGCGGGCCCGAGATACCCGCCTTTTTTAGTTTTGCATGACGCTGAAGACTACGTCTGTCCAGCCCGTCTCTCAATAAAATGGAAATGACGGCACATCAGTAGAAGCTTCAATTGTCATGTCATATTTTCCCTTATTATTATGATATGACCAGAGAATCAGATGGTACCCCATGAAGGAGCGCTGCCCTAAGAGGCAGATCTCTCTATCAGGGCTGACTGACCCACCAACCACAGACTTTCCCGAGATGAAAGTCATTCTTTTTTATCCCACGGATAGGGGGTAAAAGGTGGCCTGTACGTAACAGTCATGTTGGGTGGATCAATCAGAGGGCAGCGGGGTTCTTCGCCTCTGGTGGGAAGGGGGAGTGGACGCATGGGTGGTTTATACATATTACGGCTCCTATATTTTTTTGTTAGGGATGGCTTCCTTTGCCACACCACTGACCATACTAAGAACCAGGAAAGAATAGTATTTGAAAAATCTGAATCTTTCTAATTGCAGTTATTTTTTTTGATTTTTTGGCAGAAATCCTGGACTTTTTTCACTTTATTTTTTTTAAAAAAAATAAAAATACGCCTTATTGCCCTTTTTTTAGACGCAAAAAAGGAGAAAATTTAACCATTTTTCAACCTTGTTATGGGTGTGGCGCCTTGTTTTGGGCATGTTCAACAGGGGGTGATGTTTCTGGGGGTGGGGTGAATAGGGCGGCTTTTTAGTGGAGGCGGCTGATCTGTTGTTGATGGGGGCACATGCTTTGCCAGTTGGCTGACAAACATTTTTGGTGCCGATCTATGCTGAAATGAATTTTTAACCGGCCGATTGGGGGTGGGGTGAATAGGGGTGATGTGACACATATTTATATGAATTTTAACCCAACCAGGCCCTATTGCCTGGTTTTTTTATGAGAGGAGAACAGAATGTTAACGCTTTTAGGATCGCTTTTAGGATTTGTGGGCAGCTTGGTGCCCGAAGTTTTTAAAATGGTGCGCGATCGTACCGACCAGGCCCACGAACTGGCCATTTTAGACCGCCAAATTGACATGATGAAAACGAAGCACAAGTTAACGCTTGAAGAGCTGAATGCCATTGGCGAAACCGAAGCCGTGAAGGTGTTGTATAAGTATCCCCAGAAAATGGGTATTTTATGGGTGGATGCCCTGAGTGGCAGTGTGCGCCCCCTGATTACCTATGCCTTTTTTATTTTATATGTTGCGCTAAAGGGAGTGCAAATTTATGGCCTTTGGTGCGCGCTGCCCGCTATGGGGTGGGACCACTTGCTGATGAAAATTTGGCAAGAAGAAGACCAAATTTTATTTGCGACCGTGATGTCGTTTTGGTTTGGCCAACGGGCCCTGATGCGCCGCCTAAGAAAATAATGCCTTAAGTCGGTTGTTTCTTAAACAATCATTCAAGAACAAAAAATATGCATACATAAGGAGGATAAAATGAACACATATGCAAAGCGGTTGATTCGTTATTTTGAAGGACATTCGTACCGCCCCTATCGATGCCCAGCGGGCCATTGGACCATTGGATATGGCCATAAAATTAGGCCCCATGAATCGTTTTCTGTATTGACAGATCAGGAGATTGAAGATCTACTAAACCAAGATTTGAATGAGCGCCAGCGCCATCTTGCGGCGTTGATTCAAGTTCCATTAACAAAATATGAAGAGGGCGCATTGCTGTCTTTTATATTTAACGTGGGGGCGGGGGCCTTTCAGCGATCGACACTTAGGATGAAGGTCAATCGAAAAGAACATGGGGAGGTGCTGCATGAATTTCGCAAATGGATTTGGGCGGGCGGCAAAAAAAAACCAGGGTTAATTACGCGTCGTATGGCTGAAGCACAGTGTTATCTTGGCAACAGTTTTTTAGAAAATCGTAATCAATAAAATATAACAATTTAATTACAAGTAATTGTAATTAAATATTTATACAAGAGGCTGAAATGATAAGTATAAATAAATTAAATTTAATTTTAATACTTAGCGTAGGGCTTCTTTCCCCTTTTGTTTCTTGTATAGACGCTGTGGCTGGCGATCAGGATGCCGCATTAGAAGAAGGGCTGGGTTTGCCTATTGGTCAGCCTGGGTCTTTTTGCCCAGCGGTTGTAAATGTTGATGGGGTGGCACAGGCGACTGCTGCCGTTGATAACAGTCTTCTTGATGAAGTGGAGGGCGATGAATACCCCCATGAGGGGGGGCTATGGATAAGGCCGCTTCGGACGACGGCCCCTATTGATATTCCACGTGTAACACGGTGGAGGGATGGCGCAGATCAAGGTGATGGGCTGCTTCGCCCCCATTCTTGCCCAGACGACGTTTTGGGTGGCTTGCCTATGGTAAGCAGTAATGGGGGGCTGATAGATAAAAGCAGTGCTGATGGTGTAGATGATGGATGGCAAGTGGCACGGCACACTTTTCGTCGCACTACGTTGCCAACACGGCATTCGTCCTTACCTGCCAGCTTTTCAGAGGAAGACCTAGCTTTTGCGCAGGAAATGCAACTTATGCAAAGNNGGAACACGGCGACGCTGGCGCTTACCAGTACAAGAAATGGGCATATTGTTTGATAATACACACACTGTTGCATTGCCTAATGAATTGGTGGATTGCATTCTTGAGATTGCGGGGTTAGACGCGGCCGCACGCTTTGCCATGACGCACCGTGCGGCTTATGCCCGCTATAGATTTTTAACACAATTGATGGGGGGGCATCGTGCACCTGTGTTGACGGGAGCTTCTTGGCATATGGCGAGACGTATGTTTTTGAGCGGCGGGCCCGCANNGGGGCTTTTGGCCTACCCTAGCCAACGCCCATGATGATTTAAGACGTATCCAGAGGCGGGATGCTGAATGGCGTGCGGGGGTAAAGCGTCTTGATCTAAGCTTAAGTCGGGTAGATGAACGTGATTTGACACGGCCGATGGTTGTGGTGCGCAATCCGATGATTGTACATCCAGCGGTTGTATCTTGGGCGGGCCTTCATGATGTGATTTTCGATGATGTTGTGTTTGACCCAAGGGTTCATCTGATATTTGGCCACCGTCTTTCTGTAGAGCGGTTAATGTTGGCGCTATCAGGGAAAAATATTCGGCGTCTGAGTTTGCGTCGTACAGACATGACAGACGCAGTTTTAGAATTTCTTATAGGGTGTTTTGCTGGCCAATATCATCTGTCGCTTGATTTGAAGTCGAATCATATTACACACTTGAGTAATGCAGCCATTGCCTTTTTTGCAAATCATGTGCAGATGTTGGGGCTAAGTAATAACCCGGTTGGAAACATATCTGAATTGATGGGTGCCTTGCATCAAGGGACGTCTTTGCACACACTGCATTTACGGTCGACAGGAATGCGCGGGCTGCCCCTTTACTATCAGTTGTTGGAAGCGTTACAGGGGCGGTCGTCTTTAACGGCAGTGGATCTTAGAGATAACCCGGGTCTTGAATTGGGCCCTGATTTTACNNCACACGGTCGCGATTAAGTCATTTGGCTTTTCAAGGGGGGGTTGATGCAGCTTCGTTACCAAGCCTTTTACCCATTGCATCCCTTCAAACATTAGCCCTTCATGAGTGGATAGGAGATGAGGCAGCATCTAATGCCTTAGGTCACGCATTGTGGGTAAACCCAACGGTGCACACGTTTGACGTGCGTGGGGCCGATATGCGTGTTGAGGCGATGCTGCATATTATCGCCGGGATGACCGCAGGCGAAACATTTGTGCGTGAAGCTTGTGCCC
>DINK01000033.1:0-344 GCA_002426825.1 Holosporaceae bacterium UBA5542 | reverse complement strand
CTCATCGGGATCTGTGTGCGGCGTGTGGGGTTGTGGTTCGAACTGACCAATCAATACCATGTTACGAGCATAAAGGCGTGACAACTCAAACGCAATTTTTTGACGCTCTTCTTCTGTTAGGGCACGTTGTAAATGCTTTGGAATTTTCATTTCTTTGAAAATTTCTTCTGCCTGTGCGATATGTTCGGCGCCCACAGACCTTGAACTTACCTGCGTGATGAGGTGAGAGCCTCTTTGCTCTTTAACCATGGCGACGGTGAGTGTTGTGGCGCCTAAGATAAACAGCAAAGAAGCCAGGCTTTTTTTATAAATCATTTCTGGTCTCCCTATTATTTATTAGTTTT
>DINK01000046.1 GCA_002426825.1 Holosporaceae bacterium UBA5542 | reverse complement strand
GTGAACTTTCACTAGCCCATAAGGGAGTGCTTTTTCTGGATGAGATGCCTGAATTTGCTCGCGGAGCCCTTGAAGCTCTTCGCCAACCTCTTGAATCAAAGAAAGCTGTTATTGCCCGGGCTAATGCCCACGTCACCTATCCAGCAGATATTCAGCTGGTAGGGGCCATGAATCCTTGCCCTTGTGGTTATTTAGGTGATGCTCAAAAGTCTTGTCGGAAAGCCCCATTATGTGGCGAAACCTATCAACAAAAACTCTCGGGGCCCCTTCTTGACCGCATCGATATTTATGTCTCTGTCCCTGCTGTGTCGGTAACCGATCTCAACACCCTTAAACCAGGGGAGGAAAGCGCCAGTATTAAAGAACGGGTCACTTATGCACGATCGATACAGAAGAAAAGAAAAGGATGTACATTAAACGCGCAACTATCTAATCAACAAGTCGAAGCTTTATCAGCACTGACTGTTGACGCAAAAAACCTTTTGGCTGAAGCAGCTGAAAAATTTCGCATTTCAGCACGCAGCTATTATCGCATTATGAAAGTGGCACGTACCATTGCCGATCTTTCAGAAAGTGACCAAGTTGACACCGTTCATATGGGCGAAGCTTTACAGTATCGCCGCCCATAACATACCCCGCCCCATTACTTTGTCTTTATTCTAATATAAATTAATGGAATGACTTCCAATTAAAAAATAAAGAATATAATATAAATAATTAAAACTATAATTGGAGAGGCAATACTATGAAAAACGTAAAAAAAATTATTTTCGCAGGGCTTTTTACTGCCCTTTACCTTGTTCCTACAACAACATTCGGGTCAACAGAGGAACAACCCGTCGCGCCCGTTACTGCACCCGTGCGCACAACAGCAACTATGCCATTGCGTCTATTGCGCGCAGATGAGCAAACTACCCAACAAGGGTGTTGGCCCCGCTTTGGCAAGTGTCTAAAACGCACAAAATCAGCCGTGCAACAAGTTCTTCCCGTGGTGGAATTTGTAATGAGTGAGTTTTTAACAGGTGAACTAAAAGAAAA
This sequence comes from Holosporaceae bacterium UBA5542, assembly GCA_002426825.1. Taxonomy (GTDB): domain Bacteria; phylum Pseudomonadota; class Alphaproteobacteria; order UBA7879; family UBA5542; genus UBA5542. The sequence goes on along the minus strand of DINK01000046.1, from coordinate 1,778 downwards.
GGCTGAACTGGCTATAGGCGTCATGAAAAAATCTTCAAAACTCGTCACAATCAATGATGATGGATCGATTGTACTTCCTGATGGCGAAACCCTTGCCAATGCAGTTGTGTTAACCCTCAACCAATATGTAGGCGCCCTCACCGATGAATCTGAAATGCTGATTTCACTTCTTTTATCGGTTCTTCCAGAAGGAGATTATCAATCAAAAACAAAAATGATTAGCTATCTTGCCCTTGGAGATAATCCAAAAACACCAACACTTGTAAAATTTAATCCTGAAACAGGTGATTTTGGTGTTGGTATTGGAAAGGCGTCTTCACACTTATCAATCAACTTGTTTAAAGACACAACGCCTCAAGCACAAGCGCTAATCAAGGACTGGATGGCAGAATACTTAAAAGCAGCTACAGTCAGAACAGCACAAGAAGAAGCAACCCCTGATGACAAACGCGCGCCCGGCCTTTTCTTACCAAAAGAAGGTAAAATTGTGTCTGCATATCGCAACCTTGTTGAAAGCACGCCTGCCTATCAATTGGTTGAACTTGCACAAAACATTATCTCAGGCGACGCATCGGTTGTTGATGCACTTGGAAACTGGGTAGAGACACTAGCTTAACCTACTATTTCAAAGCTTGACGCCGGCACGGATTTCACATACCGTGTCGGTGTTTTTATTTTAATCGTTGGGGGATAGTTTAGCGGTAGAACTCTCGACTCTGACTCGAGCAGCCAAGGTTCGAATCCTTGTCCCCCAGCCAAGTCATATCGGAGGGGTATATGAATTACGCGTACATTATCAAGAATGCAGACACAAAACCTGTTTTAATTTACTTGGCAAAAATCATGTTAGGCAGCTTGTTTATTGCTGCCAGCGCCCAAGTCTCCATCCCTTTCTACCCCGTTCCTATGACATTACAACCCGCTGCCCTTATGTTTTTAGGTCTTATTGCACAGCCTTCTGTGGCGATGGGTGCCGTTGGTCTTTACTTGTTTGAGGCATCCATCGGACTGCCCGTCCTATCAAACTTTTCAGGAGGAGCCGCACACCTACTTGGCACACGAGGTGGTTTTATTCTAGCCTTTCTTCCCCTTGCTGGTATCACAAGCTATATATCACGTCTTTACAACACAATTTGGTCCCAGGTTCTTGGCTGTGCTTTAGGTAATGTTATTTTATATAGCTCAGGCATTTTGTGGCTATCCCACTTTATTGGCATGGAAAAGGCACTTCAGTTTGGCCTTTATCCGTTTCTGCTTGAAATTCCTCTCTACATTGCCCTTACGGTTTTGTGTGCGCACTATTTCATAACAGTCAATACGCCTAAAAAATAGTGGATAAAAATAAAGACTATTCTTTTTCTAGTCTGCCCTTTTAAGGAAACAGAAGAAGAAAAGTTTTATCGGTATAATCTTTCAAGAAAGATAGCTGGTATTTTTTGAGAAACCACATAGTCTTTTTGCCCCTATTGTGCATAGCGAAGCAGTCGTTCACTTTTTTCCTGATGTGTTGTGTGGTCGAAAGATTTTCTCTGTATCCCCCAGCCTTCTGTTTTTCTCCTTCGGCGCCCTTGCGCGTCTTCTTGACACAGAGTTTCCTCTGCCCACTTCATAAGATCCAACAAAAAAGCCCCAAATGGTCAAAACGGGCTTAACTATTTTTCCAGAGTCAGGCGCGCGCCCTGGCTAAGGCTACTCAACAAGAAAATTTTTCTTTTAAGTTGCGACTTATAAGTTTTCTGATCACAAAGTTGTAGGCACACTTGTTGCAGCCAAGAATA
>DINK01000031.1 GCA_002426825.1 Holosporaceae bacterium UBA5542 | reverse complement strand
GATTGCTTTGATTGCTCGCTTTTTGATTGGTGTAGGCTCTTCTGGCGCCTATATTTCAAGCACAAAAGTCATTCGATCTTGGGGGCCTAAAAAACATTTTTCCTTGCTAATATCGATCACAGCCACAATTGGCCTTTTAACGGCCCATCAATCCGGTGCGATTACAAGTTATTTGATGAATCTTTTTGGGTGGCAAGATGCCTTGCTTTATCTATCAATCGGTGGATTTGCTTTGTTCTTTTTCTTAATTCTTCTTGTTCAAGACAACCCGCCCGAAGAAAAACAAACTGCAAGCAAACTAAATATAGCTTACATGAAAAGTTTGTGGAAAAAACTTATAGAAAATAAAATTCTTTGGATTGGTTTGTGGGGGTGCTTTTTAACGGGGCCTCTTTATGTAGTAGGCGACGTTTGGGGTATTTCATACATGCAAGCCGTATTTAATTGGCCTAAAGACCAAGCCACACAAGCTGCTACCATTGTGTATTTTGGCATGGCCTGCGGGGGGCCCGTTGTCGCAGTACTTTCAGAAAAAATAACCCAGCATCGCAAAAACTTAATCGGGTTATTGGGACTTCTTATGGCGGTCATTCTTGGCTTTGAAATGGTGTACAATCCCAGTTATGGGTGGGTTCTAGGCCTAAACTTTATCTTAGGCGTCTGCAGCTCATATCAGATATTAATGTTCAGTTTGGTTGTTCTAAACATTCCCCAAACTGCAAGCGGTATTACTTTTGGTATCGTCAATACGATTAATATGCTAAGTGGCTTTGTTTATCTCCCTCTTGTAGGGCGTCTGCTTGATCTTTTTTGGGATACAACAACTGAAAATGGCATTCGTGTCTATTCTTCATTTGCGTATAATGCTGCACTATCATCCATTGTTGTGGGGCTTTTGATTGGATCATGTGGCTTTTTCTTGCTGCGTATTAAAAAAATAAACGATCAAGACATTTGATCTATTTTTTGATAGACTGATTCCATGCGTTGTACTGCTTATTGCACCGGGGAAAACTATCACTTAAAAAACCTTTCTGTGTTTTTTAAAAATGCTTCTGCACGATTCAAGTTGCACAACAAAGAAGTGCTTCATGTTTCTTCGTACGATAGTGGAAGCGACCTGTTCTTTTTCGACTATGGTTGTGTTGTTTTTTGGAATTACACGCCACAACAAGAAAAAACATTGCTTGAGGAATTTTCTAACTTTTCTTTGGGTGCGTTTTCCAATAAGGCTTTTGAACAGTTCTCTGTCATCACCAAGAAGCCTGGCACAAAAACAATTATTGAGAATGAAAATATTACGCTTGGTGGGGGGCGCATTTTAGATAAACTAACGCTTTCTTTTGCTATTTCTCAGTCAGTAAAGCTTTCTCATTTTGAAGAACTTTTAGAGCGGGCAGGCGAAGAAACCAAGTCAATTCCCCAAGAACTGGCTTCCCGTGGAAAAATTTCTCTCTCTAGACGAAAAATTGCAAAAAAACTGGGGCAACTCTTTTTGGTAAGAAACTCAATTAATTTGCATACTGAAATGCTAGATACGCCAGATTTTTTCTGGGAATATCCACAACATGAAAACCTATATAAGCTTATCACCAAAAATCTAGACGTACCTCAACGTGTTGAGGTGCTGAACCGCCGCCTAGATATGATAAAAGATCTTCTTTCAATGCTTGAAGAACAAATGAACCATCAACATTCATCTTTATTAGAGTGGATCATCATTATCCTTATTTNNTCCCATCTAAGGTCAGCATGGTATTGATCCAGTACATCGTCTGAATGTGCCTTGCCAGTGGAAGGGTCATAGTACATTGGAAGATTTGCCTTCAGTATTCCCTCAATTTCATCCAGTGGCATGTTATGATGAAGAGCTTTCTCAGAACAAAGCACCTTTAAAGCCTTGGCTACATTCATCGCATACAAAGAACAATTGTTTTCTTTTGCAGACATTCTTTGTATTCCTAGCGCTATTCTTTCAGGAAGAGAGTTACATTTTACTCTAACGCAAGCCATATTTTTCTCGCGCTTAAGCTGTATTTTGCCAATTTCTAAATCTGGAAATAAACTTCTTCGCCTGTCATTGTCCACACTCAAAGTGCCTTCTATCCAGGTAAGGGTTTCATCAGAAAAAGTTCCTTTATGAAAAACTTTTTCCTCTTCCCAAGATCTGCGCCCCCTTAATTCACGGTTTTTATCTTCTTGAGGTGCCTGCGAATTAATCTCAATAGATCTTAAGAGACGTCGATTATTGTCACCCCCCATAAAATGAATCATTACAGTAGCATGATTCATGCCGGCGCCCATACTGGCAGTACAAGGTGTAACAACATAGGGCGGAATCTGAATGCCTGAATCTGTTAAATCTATACCAGAAAATAACGTCATTCCTGACTCTGCCTGTACGGCATCAATGGCATCCTCCGGAAGCCTAAGACTGATGCCAAGAAGAAAGCGAAGGATATCATTTTGGTGTGCCGCACTTGTACACCATACTTCATCAGAACGACACTCTAAGCTTCTATCGATAGTTATGCTAGTTTTATAGTCCGTTCCAACTACAGAAAAAGTCCCGTCTGCAATATGTTTTCGATAGGAAGACGGAATCTCAGCGGCATAAAGCGTGCGCTCTCCTTCACCAATCTGGGGGTTGCCCGCTTGGTCGAACACAGGCTTTCTACTTAAAAATTCTTTAACGGCATCTTCTCTTAGAAATGCCTTAACAGCTGGGCCGTTCTGAAGATCCNNCATCTTCTGTAAGTGCGGCGTTAAGATTGAATAGAAACAGCTGAAAAGCTAGAAAAAAAACTTTTTTGATCATTACGTAATTCCCTTAATTGTATTCTTTTTAAAAAAATCAATTTTTACACAAGGTTTTTAGCAGCTCAACCAACCTTTCTATGATTTGATCATTGGGCCAGCTTTTCAAAATCACCAGCTTTTGATCAGGGCGCATTTTAACCGTACCCGCATTTTGCGCAACAAATGACAACAACAAGTCAATATTTTGAAAGGTATCTTTATAAAAAGACAGTAAAATTCCTTTAGGACCCCGATCAATTTTCTGTACGTTGATTTGCTTACAAAGATTTCTTAAGGAAATTGTTTCAATCAAGTTTTGAAATTCTTGGGGAATCTGGCCAAAGCGATCAATCATTTCAAATGTAAAAGATTCAACTTCTTCATTTGTTTTTAAGTGGGAAAGACGGCGATATATCCGAAACCGAAGCGATTCATCAGGAATATATTCTTCGGGCACAAAAACAGGGACCCCTAGATTAATTTGGGGTGCCCATGACGTTGATAGTTTTTCCATTTCTGTAGGGTCTTTTTTTATTTCGGTGAGGGCTTCTTCCAGCATTTGATGATATAGACCAACACCAACATCTTTTATTTGACCAGACTGCTCAGCACCCACTATGTTGCCTGCACCACGAATATCCATATCGTAAGAGGCGATCCTAAACCCACCTCCTAACGTTTTTAGCGATTCTATCACTTCCAGCCTGCGCGTTGCATTGTCAGATAAGTTTTTAGTTTCTGCATAAGTAAAATAGGCATAACCTTGTTGACGAGAGCGCCCAACACGCCCCCTTAACTGATAAATTTGGGCCAAGCCAAAAAGATCTGCGCGGTGGATGATAATGGTATTAGCCGAAGGAATATCAAGGCCAGACTCAATGATATTTGTGGCAATCAATACATCATACTTATGGTTGCAAAAATCCATCATAACAGATTCAAGAGATTTAGGCGGCAATTGCCCATGTGCGATTGCAAAGCGAAAGTCGGGCAATATCTCACTAAGTTCTTTCTGAACATGCGCAATATCTGACACGCGGGGGCACACAAAGAAACTTTGCCCACCACGCTCTTTTTCACGCATCAACGCTTCTTTAATAGTTAATCTATCATGGGGCACAACCCAAGTTTCAACAGGAAGACGTTCTACTGGGGGGGTGGCAATTAAGCTTAAATCCCGAATACCGCTTACCGCAAGCTGCATTGTCCTCGGAATAGGGGTTGCACTTAGCGCCAACACATGAACATTCGGGTAATTTTCTTTAATTTTTTCTTTTTGATTCACACCAAAATGCTGCTCTTCATCAACAATAAGCAATCCAAGATTTGCAAACTTCGTTTTGGTAGATAAAAGACTATGCGTACCAATAATGATATCTATTTCGCCCTTTGCCACTTGCTCTCGAATCGTCTTGGCATCTTTTGGCGATTGAAAACGGGAAATAAGGCCTATTTTGATGGGAAACTTAGAAAAACGCTTCTGAAATGTGTCAAAGTGCTGATTCGCCAAAATTGTTGTTGGAGATAAAAGTGCCACCTGTGCACCTGCCGCCGCTACAGCAAAGGCCGCCCGCAGTGCAACTTCAGTTTTACCAAAGCCAACATCACCACAAACAAGCCGATCCATAGGCGTTTCTGTTGCCAAATCATTGATGACATCTTGAATGGCAGATAATTGATCTTCTGTTTCCGAATAAGGGAATTGATCGCAAAACGATTCAAACAGCTCGTTGGTTTCGAAAGCGCGCCCCTTAACCAGGTGCCTAGCTGCTGCAATCTTAGAAAGTTTCTCTGCTATTTCTTTTATTTTCTTCTGGGCGTTTTCTTTTCGTTTCTGCCATAAAGTCGCGCCAAGTCGGTCAACTGTCGTATCACTTGATTTGCTTGCATAGAAAGAGAGGATGTATAAATTTTCAACAGGCACATACAGCTTATCACCGCCTTGATAGGCAAGGGAAACACAGTCGTGCTCAGCATTATTGATTTTTAAGATTTCTAGCCCTTGATAAATACCAATGCCATGCTCTTCATGAATTAAGAAATCCCCCACCTCAAAAGAGGAAATTTCAATCAGATTGCGTGCTTTTGTTTTTTTTGTTTTTTGGCGAAGCGCTGAAAGCCGTTTTCCATACAGCTCGCTTTCGGTAAATAGAAAGTAATCTTTATGCTCAAACCCTGAAAGCGCATGCAGCATGGAAACAGATATCGTTTCTTTTTTTAGCTGATCAAAAGAAGGAAAATCAATACTAAACGACATTGAAGAGCGCTTTAAATCAGCGACAACAGTATCAAGCATGCCTTTTGATGAANNAGAGATGATAACAGGTTTATCACTTTTTTCGATCACTGCCTTAAAAGCAACATATCGTTGTTTCTTTCCATCACCCTCAGTAATTAAAGGTGGCAAAGGGCGTGCGCCATAATTCTCTATATCTTTCCCTTTGAAAGGGGACACTTTGATTGCTTTTCCTGACCGTAGCGCATCCAATAGCTCTTTTTCTTCATAAAGCAATGCCGGTGGAAGAGGTGCATACTCATCTGTATTTGAATCAAAGGCTTTTTGACGAAACTGGTACGCTTCTTCCACTTTCTCAAAAAAGAAATCTCGCATATCCACGTTATTGCCATCGTAGACAAATAGAGGATCGTTTAAATAATTTAGAAGCGTTTCCTTTTTTTCATAAAAAAGCGGCAGCCAATGTTCCATACCAGGAAACTTATGGCCGTCAGATATTTCTTTATATAACGCATGATCATAAGCCTTGGCCCCAAAAAGACGCCGATAGTGATTGCGAAAATGGTCAATTGTTGTTTCATTTTGCACAATTTCGGAAGTTGGCAACCCAACAAATGATAGTACGCAGCCAGAGGTCACTTGTGTTTCTGGAGAAAAAGATTTAACGCTATCTAAAGTTTCGTCAAAGAAATCCAATCGAAGTGGGGATTCCTCTCCCACAAAGAAAGCATCAATCAGGCTTCCTCTCACAGAAAATTCACCACAATTTTTAACCGTATCAACACGCGCGTAACCTGTTTTTTCCAAGAAATTAAGAATTGTTTTTCTGCTTTGAGGAGAGGTGTCTGTGTGAGTCAGCATGTTTTCCTCCAGCACCTTATTGGGGATGGTAGGCATAGATATCGCTGACATCGATGTAATTACGACCAGCTTTTTATGCATTTTAAGACCGTGCAGGCACTGTAATCTTTCAGCAATAATTGCGGCAGAAGGTGATACACGGTCATAGGGCAGCGTATCCCACTCTGGAAAAATAAAAACAGGCAAATCTGGTACAAGACTTTGAATCGTTTTTTTAAAAGGGACATAGTCTGTTTTGTGATTCACAAAAAAAACAACAGCCCCCACACACTTATCCTGTTGAGATGAAAGGTCAGAAATCAAAAAAGGTTTGGCCTGATGAGGCACACTGCCTATATGTTTTATCTTGTTATTCTGCATGTATAATATCTTCGACAAGCACTTAAACTATGTATTTTTCAGTAAAATCGCAATAGATATAAAGGCTTAAAATTTCTCAGCCACTCTTTGCACGTGGCGCTCGGTTGCAAAATCAAGTTCGCCCGTTACGTTCATCGGCAAGAAATGACGCTGAAAAGCTGTAATAACCGCTTCTGTTTTATCGTCTAGAAGCCCATTTTCAGGCACATCATAACCAATTTTTTTAAGAAGCTTTTGTGTGTTCTTAAGCATCGCCCCCGAAGCCATGCCAAAAGAGCTTGATTTAAGATCCTGTTCTTTTGGTTGAACCCAAATACCATGTCCTTTTTGATGCAGATATGCCCAAGGGAAAAGTTCTCCAGGGTCTTTTTTTCGAAGAGGTGCTATGTCTGAATGCGCAATAATATGTGTGTCTTTTATTGAATGGCGAGATCGAATATCACTAAGCACCTCAACAAGGCTCTCTATTTGGACTTGAGGAAAGGCCTCTGGCCCAAAACTATGGCCATAGTTATCAATTTCAATACCAATGGACGATTCGTTTAAGCCCTCTTTCCCACGCCAATGGCTAACCCCTGCATGGTACGCAACCTTATCTTCCTCAACAAGGCGAAAAACCTTTCCCTTTTTGTCAATCAAATAGTGCGCACTTACTTTTGCTTTTGGGTCACATAGAAGGCCCATTGCAGCATCTGCTGAAAGCATATCAGTATAGTGCAAAACAAGTGAATCCACCCGAGAAGAACGTGCATGACAGTTTGGAGAAAAATGATCTGTAATGTTCATGAATTCACTTTATAATAAAACAATGACCATGGGTATTTCTTTTGAAAAATTTTGAACATCTAGAAAAGAAATTTGAAAAAATTATTAGTGCCGTCACTCTTGCGGGGGGGCGATTTGTTTTTGTGGGTGGCTGTGTCAGAGATATCCTGCTTGGCCAAACTCCAAAAGATGTAGACGCAGAAATTTATGGTATTCCTTATGAAAAAATCAAACAGGCCCTACTTGCAATCGGAAAAGTATCAGAAGTTGGTAAAAGCTTTGGCGTGCTTAAAGTAGAAGGATTCGATATTGATATTTCTTTGCCACGATTTGATACAAAAACTGGCCCAGGACACAAAGGATTCTCAGTAAAAGTTGATTATTCAATTTCTTTCACTCAAGCAGCCAAAAGGCGCGATCTCACTATCAATGCCATTGGGTATGCAACAGATAAAAAAGAAATTCTTGATCCCTTTAACGGTATAAAAGATTTGCATGCCGGTATCTTGCGCGCAGTCGATAAAAATACTTTTTCAGAAGATCCCCTTCGAGCACTGCGTGTCGCCCAATTTGCAGCACGTTTCTGCATGACCCCCGACACAAGCCTCATTGAGCTTTGCCAACAGCTGCCCATGCATGNNCCATGCATGAATTGCCCCAAGAGCGCATTGCAAGCGAACTGCGCAAAATGCTTGTGCTTGGAAAGCAACCCTCTCTTGGGTTTGACGTTTTGAAAAAAATGCACCTTTTGAAAGAACTATTTCCTGAAATCGAAGCACTTCCCATGTCTCGATATAATGGCATGCTAAGCACCCTAGACAGCAAAGAGCTCCAATCGCAAAAAAAGTCTAAAAACTACATTGTATATCTGGCTGTTGCCGTTTTGTTTTACCTTCCAGAAACACATCAATCCAAAGTGATGAACTATTTCCTTATAAGCGCTAAAATCAAAAAAAAGGTGAAAACACTGATAGGTGCCCTCAAAGAACAACTTCATATAGAACACCCAAATCAAAGCCAAATTTATTGGATTGGTTACCGACTTCTAAAGGAAGATCTTTCTTGGCACGACTTAATCAATGTTATGCGCATTCTCTATCCTGCAGATTCGGCTATTAGCACGCTTGCAGCAAAAGTTATTGAAATAGGGGCCTTGAATGCTCACAACCTTCAACCAGTTGTAACAGGGGAGCATCTTATTAAACGCGGATTGATGCCAAGTGAGCGCTTTGGCGATATTTTAGAGAGTTGTTTAAAAATTCAATTTGAACAAAACATTAAAGATCCAGATGAAATTTTAAACTTAANNTAAATAAAAGAAGGTAAGATTTTAAACATGACTACAAAATCTGAAAATAAAAGACCTTATATTATCGTTTTAGGAAACGAGAAGGGGGGCAGCGGCAAATCAACCACGGCCATGCACATCATTGTTTCTTTGCTGGATATGGGGTTCAAAGTGGGCAGTATCGACATTGACGCTCGCCAAGGAACGCTGTCACGCTATATTGAAAATCGCGCACAATACGCTGCCGATAAAAAAGTAAAACTTTTAATGCCTGAACATGTGCCTCTTCTAAAAAGCGAAGAAGATTCTATTGAGAAAGCAAAAAAAGAAGATGAAAAGAATTTCAAAGAAACACTCGCCAAACTTGAAGGAAATGATTTTATTGTCATCGATACACCTGGAAGCGATATGTATCTTTCTCACTATGCTCATTCGTATGCAGACACGATTATTACGCCCTTAAATGACAGCTTTGTTGACTTAGATGTCATGGTACACATCAATCGGGATAATCTTGAGCTTGACAAGCCAAGCATATATGCAAACCGAATATGGGAACAAAAAAAGCATAAAGCGCTNNGAAGAGGCGCTTACAAAGCTTTCAAAGCGCCTTGCGTTCAGATGTATCCCAGGATTTAGTGAGCGTGTTATTTTCCGGGAAATGTTTCTGTCTGGCCTAACCTTGCTTGATTTAAAAGCTTTAGGTCTACCATTGCAATTTTCCCATATTGCTGCAAAGCAAGAGCTGCGCGACTTGGTTACTGCTATTAGTGCGCCAATGCTTACAGAAAAGGTAAAAATTACTTTTTAGGAACGAAGTTTGAGGGCCCAACCTTACCCGACTGCAGAGCCCATAAACTTGCGTAGTATCCTTTTTTCCTAAGCAGTGCCTTGTGTGAACCCTCTTCAATGATTTTGCCATCTTTAAATACAAGAATGCGATCCATTGTCACAAGGGTTGATAGCCTGTGCGCTATCACCAAACACGTTTTGTTGACCATAAGTTCATCAAGAACAGATTGAATTTCTTTTTCTGTCACCGGATCAAGAGCAGAGGTTGCCTCATCTAAAATTAAAATAGGTGCATTTTTTAAAATAGCCCGTGCAATAGCAATTCGTTGACGCTGCCCCCCAGACAAATTGCTTCCACGCTCTTCCGCAATTGTTTTATACCCTTTTGTTAATTTACGAATAAAATCATGCGCTCGCGCTTTTTTGGCCGCACTCACAACATGCTCGTCCTTTGCATCAAGGCGCCCATAGCGTATATTTTCCATGATGGTGCGGTGAAAAAGACAAACATCTTGAGGAATCACTGAAATAGATTGCCTAAGAGAGTTTTGCGTAACCTGACCAATATCTTGATCATCAATTTTAATTGACCCAGACGTAATGTCATAATAGCGCAAGATAAGGTTAATTAGGGTTGTTTTTCCACTTCCTGACTGCCCTACCAGACCAATTTTTTCGCCTGGTTCGAAGGTGGCATCAAGACCTTTAAATACTTTACTGTCTTTTCTGTATCCAAAATGAACGTTCTTAAATTCAATTTTTCCTTTTTTCACAACAATGTCGTCAGCGTTACTTAAGTCTTGTATTTCGTGTGACATGAAAATTGTTGACAGCCCCTGATCAAATCGTCCTAGAATTTCGGGAAGTTTGACCAATTCTGCGGCAAGCATCCACACATGATTAATCATGGCAACGGAAAGGGTTAAGATAAAAGCAAAGTCACCAATTGTTACTTTCTTTTCGCTATAAAAATAGATCAGCAGCCCCAACATAAAGCTTAAAAACACAAACAGG
>DINK01000048.1:6866-32855 GCA_002426825.1 Holosporaceae bacterium UBA5542 | reverse complement strand
AGATTATCTGAAAGCTTTTCACCGCCATTTGCCTAACCGTTTTTCGCACGCTGTTGGTACGCTGTCAGGGGGCGAACGCCAGTCTTTAGCCCTTGCTTTGGCCCTTCATAGCCAGCCCAATTTGTTTTTGATTGATGAACATACAAGTGCTCTTGATCCAAAATCGGCCACCACATTGATGGGGCTGACGAACCAGTTCATTCAGGCATCGTCGGTGACAGCCGTTATGACAACTCATGATATAAATCATGCGTTGACGTATGGCACGCGGATTATTGCTTTAAAAGAAGGCAAGATTGCATTGGATGTAAAAGGTAACCAAAAGAAGTGCTACACTCGAACAGACTTATTAGAGCTCTACGCATAAAAAAAGTCCCGTAGATCCTACGGGACTTTTATCTTCTTTATTCTTTTGCTGTGCTACTGTGGTCGCCCTCGATGAAGCTTCTAAGCTTTTTCGAGCGGCTTGGATGCTTCAATTTACGAAGCGCTTTGGCTTCGATTTGACGAATCCGTTCCCGTGTCACTGAGAACTGTTGCCCCACTTCTTCAAGGGTGTGGTCTGTGTTCATACCAATCCCAAATCGCATACGCAATACACGTTCTTCACGGGGGGTTAATGACGACAAAACACGTGTCGTTGTTTCGCGAAGGTTTGATTGGATAGCCGCATCGATAGGAATAATCGAATTTTTGTCTTCGATAAAGTCACCAAGATGGCTGTCTTCTTCGTCCCCGATGGGGGTTTCCAAACTGATGGGCTCTTTCGCAATCTTCAGCACCTTGCGCACTTTCTCAAGGGGCATAGCAAGTGCTTCAGACAACTCTTCTGGTGTTGGTTCGCGACCTGTTTCGTGCAACATTTGGCGGGATGTACGCACCAGCTTGTTAATGGTTTCAATCATGTGCACAGGGATACGAATCGTACGGGCTTGGTCGGCAATAGACCGTGTAATTGCCTGACGAATCCACCATGTGGCATAGGTTGAAAATTTATATCCCCGCCGGTATTCAAATTTATCAACGGCTTTCATTAAGCCAATGTTGCCTTCCTGAATAAGGTCAAGGAACTGTAACCCACGGTTTGTGTATTTTTTCGCGATGGAAATCACCAAACGCAGGTTCGCTTCAATCATTTCTGTTTTCGCACGGCTGGACTGGCGCGCACCTTTTTGGACGGCACCAACTATTTGCTTGAAATCAAGGAATGTCAGTTCCAAAATGGCAGGGACTTCTTGAATTTTTTCAAGGGCTTCTTGAACAGCTGCTTTTTCAGTATAAGCTTTCCACTTTTTATCTTTTTCAAGGTTTTTAAGCCACAGTGTGTTGAGCTCGGCGCCATTGTAGACCTTCATGAAAGAATCACGATCGATTCCAGTTGATTCAGCTTCTTTTAAAAGGGTTGTTTCATTCTTTGTAACGGTCTTATTGAATTCTTGTAGTTCAACAGTTAACTCGTCAATGCGTGTGTTGTTCAGACGCAATTCTTGCACATATCCAACAATTTCTTTTTTGGCTGCTTCATAGTCTTTCAGCGTTTTTGCCGCAGGTGCCTTGCCTGTTTCGGCGCACGTCAATTTTTCTGCGCGCCACTTTTTCATCTTTGTGTTGAGCTTTTGAATTTTTGAAAACAGTTCAAGGCTTTTTGGAAGAAGGGCTTCTTCCATGGCGGCAATAGATGACACGGAAGATTCGTCTGAATCATCTTTTGATGTGTCATCAGAATCATCATCGCTTGCATCTTCATCATCTTCTTTGTCGTCAGCTGTTCGTGTGCCACCTTCTGTGGGTNNGGACTGTTCAAAGTCTATGCTTTCTTCGTAGGGCGTTTCAAGAGAGATGATATCGCGCAAGAAGATATCACCCTTTTCCAGTGCTTGCGCCCATTCTAAGATAAGTGCAATGGTGCGGGGGCTGCCGTAAAGGGCCTCTGCCAGCATTTCCTTGCCAGTTTCAATGCGTTTTGCAATTTCAATTTCACCTTCGCGTGACAGCAATTCGACGGATCCCATTTCACGTAAGTACATGCGCACAGGGTCATCGGTGCGGCCACCAAGGTCACCAGCAGAAATGGTTGTTTCATTACTGGTGTCGTCGTTTGATTCTTCGTCGTCTGGTTCTTCTGTTACGCGTGATGATGGGCGGACACTGTCAGGGTCGATATCTTGATCGCTGTCTTCAGCTGTAACATCCACACCCATATCAGCAAACGTTTCAAGGATAGATTCCATGATGTCGTTATCGGCTTTTTTGCCTTTGCCAATGATTTTTGAAATTTCTTTTTGTGTGACCAAGCCACGTTCTTTGGCTTGTTCGATCAACTTTTTAAGGTCGGCCTCGATTTTTTCGGGCGAAGGACCAATTTCGCTGACGGTAGAAATATTTTCGGATGTTGAACTTTTATTTTTACTCATTTTTCACCTGTCGTTAACAATGACCACGAATCCTAACATAGTTTAAAAAGGCCTCAAATGTCTTTTTTGTCATCCCCGTGTGCAAATGCTTCTTTCAAGCTTTTAAACCGCTGCCATTCTTCAGGCGTCAGAGACTGACTTAATCTTTCTTTTGCGGCTTTTAAGTCTGCAGCGGCAGAAAGATGTGATTGGTAGGCGTCTAAAACTTGATGCCATGCCTTGACGAGGGCTGCCATATCTTTCCATTCAAGAAAAGGGGCATGCACACTTAAGGCTGGCACGTGCATCATTTCCAGGGGCTCTTTGAGACCACTTTCTTCTAGATAGGTATGTATACGCGCCGTTTCAAGGGGAAAACCCTCAGATAAATAATTTAATAGCGCATCACTTATCTTTTGATGCAGAGGGTGGCTAAAGTTAATTTGTATAAGGGCATCTTCTAGTTGAGGTAAAAGCACTGGGTGGGCAATGGGGGTGCCAAGCAGAATGCTTTCTTGAATTAAAAGTCGATTCAGTTTGTGCATGTTTTTTTTTAGAGGGGGGTTGCTTTGTGCCCGCACTTTCCATCTAAAAAGACGATCTTTAAATTCTTTTTGGTAATAGGTACGGACTTTTGCATCTTGAATGGTGTTTACTAGATGTTCTAATTTTTGTTCGACCAGGGCTTTGCTTTCAGGGGTGTGCGTTTGGGATGTGCCTACGCTGACATTCCAAATCATTTGAGAAAGCGGTACGGACTCTTTTAAAAGAGCTTTAAATTTTTCAAGACCGTTTTTTTGAATAAAGGTATCTGGGTCTTCTTTATAAGGCAGAAATGAAAACGAAAGGGTATGCCCCGGTTTTAAAAGGGGCAGTGCACGCTCTGCCGCACGAAGAGCGGCGCGTTCGCCTGCTTGGTCACCGTCAAAGCAGATAATGGGGGTTGGGCTAAGCCGCCATAAAGATTGAATGTGGTGTTCGGTCATGGCGGTGCCAAGGGGGGCAACAGCCCGTTCATACTTCTTCTCTCTTAAACTGATGACATCCATATATCCTTCAACCACAATAAGGGGCCAATCTTTTTGCGACGACGATTGTGCTTGTGTCCAGTTATATAAAACATGGCTTTTGTGAAAGATGGGGGTTTCTGGTGAGTTCAAATATTTGGGTTCGCCTGGGTCAAGAAGGCGGCCCCCAAAGGCAATAACACGGCCACGGCGATCGGTGATGGGGAACATTACCCGGCCTCTGAACTTATCGTACGTACTGCCATCGTCTCGAGTACTGACAAGCCCAGCTTTTTGGATGTCGGCATCTGAAAAACCCTCTTTTTGTAAAAATTGGGTTAACTGTTGCCTGTCAGCGGGTGCCCATCCAACCCGAAATATANNGTTCTTTAATTAAATAGTCGCGGGCACGCTCGCCCCCGGCCGACTTTAAACTTTCAATAAAGTAGGTGGTTGCCTTTTCACAAATGGCATACAGTATTTCATGTTCATGGCGCTCTTCTGCGGATAGTGGATTTGTTTCTTTAGGTAGCGTTACCCCAGCAATTTCAGCGGCGGCTTTTACCGCTTCAATGAATGTGAAGTGGTTTTGAAATATTAAGAAATCAAAAACAGATCCGTGCTTGCCGCCCCCAAAACAATGGTAAAACCCTTTGGCATTGTNNGGGTTTTTTCTTTGTGAAAAGGGCAAAGCCCATGGTATTCATGCCCACGTTTTTTTAATTGAACGCTTTTGCCCACAATGTCAGAGAGGGCGATGCGTTCTTTAATTTGGTCGAGCAAGGGTTGGTTGTACATGTGTTTACGTTAAAAGGTGTTTCACCATTTGGGAAGCTTTTCCAAAATCCATTTCCCCTGCATATTGATCTTTCAAGGCGGCCATTACTTTTCCCATATCTTTAGGAGAGGTGGCCTGTAAATCATCGATCACACTTTGAATTGCGTTTTTAATTGCGTCTTCATCCATTTGTTGGGGTAAGAAGCTTTCAATAACTTGTACTTCTGCGGTTTCTTTTTGCACAAGATCGTCACGCCCTGCTTTTTCAAACATCTGAATGCTTTCTTTGCGTTGCTTTATCATCGTTTGCAGCAGTTGCAAAATTTGTGTATCGGACAAACCGTCTTGACCACCACTTGTGCGGCCATCAATATCTTTTTGTTTTATATTGGCCAAAATTAACCGGATGGTTGAAAGTTTTTCTTTATCGCCGGCTTTCATCGCCTCTTTCATGGCGGTGTTCAGTTGATTCCTAAGCATGGTATCCTTCGTTTATGAATGTTAAATCATATTGAGATAGCGTGACGTCTTTCTAAGGCGTGCCGCGTATATGTACAGTGATTCCGTAATGCGTTGTACGTAGCCACGGGTTTCACCATAGGGAATGCTTTCGATCCAGTCAATCGTATCCACGCTTTTTGTGCTGGGGTCACCAAAGGTATCGATCCATTCTTTGGCTTTATGGGGCCCGGCATTATAGGCTGCAAGGGCAAGGATGTAATTGCCTTTAAACTTTTCAATGACTTCAGATAAATAGCTGGTACCAATATTAATATTTTTTTGGGGATTGTGGGTGAGTTCTTTTTTCTGAAGACGGATACCCATTTGCCTTGCTTTTATGCATGCTGTTGCGTACATGAGTTGCATAAAACCCCGTGCCCCCGCCCCGCTGACAGACCGGCTATTAAAGTTGCTTTCTTGGCGAATGACCGAGTGTACCAACACAGGGTCGATATGTTGTTTCTTTAGCATATGGCGGTTTAAGCGGAGCGCAGGATAGGCGTGCTCGGTTAAAATAGCTTGTTTTTGCCCGCCATATTT
Organism: Holosporaceae bacterium UBA5542; assembly: GCA_002426825.1. Classification (GTDB taxonomy): domain Bacteria; phylum Pseudomonadota; class Alphaproteobacteria; order UBA7879; family UBA5542; genus UBA5542. Next base: position 27,636 of record DINK01000048.1, on the reverse strand, counting down.
CGCCAGAATAACGGCCAAATGGTCCATATTCAGTTGGTAGGAAAGGGCCACAAGGTAGGCACCAACGGGCCCCTTACTGTTTTGTATAAGGTATAGCATCAAACGCTCTCGCTCGGCCGTGAACCCATAAGGTGTCAGTAGTTTTAAAACACTTAGTAAGTGTTGTTGATGGGGCGCAAGGTCCACGGGTGGAACATTTTTAGCCAACTTTATGTTAATGGGGCGGTTTTGTTTTTTAAGACACAGTTGCCCATAATATGTGTGCGCATGTTGGCCGCCTTTTTTATACCATTCAGCTGCTTTTTTCTTATTTTTATCAGCCTCTGCTGCGCGGCCGGCCCAGTAAGCCATCTTGGATACACTGATGGGGGTTGAAACATAGTGATAAAGCTTTTCGAAACGATCGTGGGCGGTTTTATATTCTTTTAGATGGCGGAGCTCTACCCAAGCTCGGAACCATTCGCCTTCGGCAAAATCAACTTTTGACGGCAGGCTTTCAATATTAACGGGGTATTTCTCACATACTGAAACGGCTTGTTTGTATTTTTTTTCAGCGGCAAAGTTTCTTGAAAAATGGTTTCTGTATCTAAGAATTAAGTCAGGATGATCTTTAAAGGTGCCTAATTTTATGGCTTCATCAAAAATTTGAAGGGCCTCTGCGTCTTCCCCTTTGCGGACCAGCCATCGAAGGCGCTGTAATACAAGGCCCGGATACTGTTTATAACATTTCGGTACCCGTACCCACACCATACGAAATTTACTTTTTTGACGGATCAACTTCAGGGCGTAGTCAATGACATCTTGGCACTGTTGGGATACAAACCCTTTCATGTGTTTTAGGCCGTAATAGTTGCCTTCAAGAAGGAGCCGGTTTAGGCGCAGCCGATAACTTTCAGAAGAAAGGTGGCGTCTGAACAATTGATGAAATGTGTCTTCATCTTTGGGTTTAAAGTTGGTGCGAATCCAGATGGCTTCTAAGCGTTTTTTCTTTTCCTCGGAGGGCAGAGTTTTATCAAGAAGCTTTGCGTAAATAAGTGTCCCGCCTGATGTAAGGGGTGTGTATCTTTTAAAATACGCCTGTATCTTTTTCTGCGGGGTATCTTTTGTAATGGCTTCTTCAGCAGCTTGTTGCAGTTTGGCACGATCTGGCCAGTGGGGGTTTTCTTTCANNCCCCGTGGCCCCGCAAGAAGGTAAGCCACGAAAGGGTTTTATGAACCAATGGGCACTTGTTTTTTGGGGGTAAAAGCGGTGGATGATTTTTTCTTAATGCTTCTTTCCCTTGGGCCATATAGCTATCACATGATCCGACAGGGGCTTGTTCAACCGTATTGGCGAAAACAGAGGTGAGGCTCAACAGCGTAATAAGGCCTAGAATATAGTTCATTTTTATATGATACCTTTTTTTACAAGTTTAGAGAATCTATGAATTTTGAGCAATCTTGAAGTAGGTATGACATAGCTTTAGGTGCAACTTTATTGCCAGGATATCTTTCAAGTGGTAGATTTTGAGTATGAAACAAATATACCTTGCCACTTTGCTGACGACAGTTGCCTCAATCGCTTTTGCTGATATGGCTCCTGTGGGCAACTTTAAAGGGTTTTATACTGGCCCCCTTGTGGCTTATGGGAAGGGGCGCGTGGGGGTGAATAACCAGCGCTATAAAAAAACACGGCTTATGGCCGGCGTTCTGGCAGGCTATGGCCATGTGTTTCAAGAAAAAGGGCTGTACTTAGGCAACGAATGGGCCCTGATATCAGACACTTTTTCAGAAAAAAAAGAAGGTCAACGACTTGAAAAAACAGGTCATCTTGAAACCTTGGTTCGTTTTGGTGAAATTATCGAGAATAATTTTTTGCCGTATGCTGCCGTTGGTGGGTTTTATGGGCGCTATAAACTTAAATCAGATGCCCTTAATCGGAAATTTCATATGAGTGGATGGATTGGTGAAGTGGGCGTAGATGCTTTTGTGCGGCCCAATATTACCATCAGATCATCTATTCGGTATCAGCGGGGTCTTCGTGTATATGGCGGGAAAGATCAGGTCCGCGTTCAGAAGAAACCCCAAGAGGTTCTTCTGAAAATCGGTATTTCTTATATCTTTAATTGATTTTTATTGTTTCGGACGCAAGAAGTAATACGTGATGCTTTCTTGGGGCTGTATTGGTGTGTGGTTTACAACCTCGATACCCAGGCCTTCGCGCATGTCTGCTGTTAGGCCGCGGTTGGTGCCCATAATGCCAAAGCCGGTGCCGTCTTTTGTGTGTCCAGCAAAGACACCAACATGGCCGCCTCCACCGCGACGCCAGCCGATGATGTCGCCTAATTGTAGTTCGGTATGAGAAGGCACAACTTCAAATAGTTGGCCCAAACGGGCAACATTTTTTTCAACGTCAGATCGGGCTCCTGCATCAAAGTCAGCAAGTTTTTGGGCATACATTGTTGGATCAGTCACAGACATGTAGAGGTAGGCATGGTAGAATGTGCTGGTAGCCGCATTCTTTGCATCGCCACCATGCATGGCTTCAACATAAGAAGAGCAATCCCACGGCCCTACAGGCTTTGCTGTGGGGTACAATGAATCGCCCGTGTGGCCCCCAAAAAGAAATCCTGTGTGTACTGTGGTAAACCTGTGACCGTGGTTCGTTCCGTGAAAGAAGCTGTTTATAAGCGCGCCATCGCCGGCAGTTTGTTCTGTTACGGGGACAGGAACAAGAACAGGGTGTGCAATGGCTGTGTCTTCAATAGAAACACCAGCTTGGGTCAATGTATGTTCAACAGTGTTTGTTCCAATCACTTCTGCTGTTGTGAAAAGCATGAGTAACTCGGCCTGTGTGCCCCGTGTTGTGCCCCAAAAATTAGGGGTTGTGGGGGCTGCTTCTAAAACATTTGGGAAATGTATCAACCCTGGGTCAAGTTCTTGTGCGCCATCAAGAAGTACAAGATTGCCTACCATGAATCGTGCCACGTTATCTCGTGTTAAAAGTGTGTGGCCCCCAAGCAAAGTTTCACCTTTACCGGGTTGGCCCAAAAGTTGGCGCAGTTGAAAAGCCATTTTGTCACTTTTTAAATTCCACGGGCAGTCAGCTTTGTGTGCAGAGACAGCTTCTGCCAGTGTTGTAAGGTGGCCCAGCTCGGCTTCCATGCGTTTTTGTACGCCGGCAAAAATCTCTTCAGCAGTGCGTTGATTTGTCAAAAGACATCCTTGCACAGCCTTTGACATAGCTATCATTGTCTCTAAAGCGTTTTGTTTCACACCAGCATCTGCCGTAAAAAGCCTTAAAAGACCAGGGGTTCTGCGCATGGCATTTACATCTAAAATATCGTCAAGGGGGTGGGCGCTGATAACGGACGTAAAAAGCGCTACCACAAGGGGGAGAATGAATTTAAGCATAATTTTCCTCAGAAAAATGGTTATTACCTCTTCCTCAATATAGGATTTTTTTTTCAGTTTTCAATGACTAATCTTCTTTTTTACCAATAGGAATACGCTTGCAAGAAAAGGTAAATGGGGTAGGGATTGATGTAGGGACAAGGTGCACATGTTGGGTGTTGTTTTTTAAAGTTGTTGTGTTAACGCAGATAACATCTTCTACGCCATATTCATAATCTTTATGGGGTGATTCTCAATGTTGAATAGGTTTAAGGGCTTTAACCCGCGCTTTGACGGGGCTTTCGGCAACCACAAAAACATTTTGATGCAGTTCGGCAAACTCGGTTTGTGTGTATCCTCCCAAATTTACCAAATAAAGTTTGGGATGGTCGACGGGGGGTGGTGTGTCGCGTATATGCACATCATAACCATCGACAGAGTGAAGTATGCCCCAGGCATCAATATGCAGGCTTTTAGGGGTGCCCCACCAACTTTGCTGTAAAGGTTCAAAGGTATCTTCCAATTGATTAGCAATGACAAAGCGCATGTCGTTCAATTCGATGAAGGGTTTTTCTTGGGTGCCCCCAATGTAGCAAGCATACAGGTGCATAAAAATCTCCTTATCTATTTTTTTTCATCTATTGAAATGACATAATCATAGAAATTGGAATAAAAAAATGCGCAAGAAAAAAATAAANNAGGGAGATGGCTTTGTATATGTGAATGGGCAGAACAAGTCTATCCGCAAGTCTGAGGTGGCGCGGATCATGCAGTTGGGGATTCCCCCGGCCTATGAAGAGGTGTGCATTTGCCCTTTAGATTGTGGCCACATTCAAGCCATGGGACGAGATAGCAAAGGGCGCAGGCAATATATTTATCACCCTGATTGGGTGGCTATGCAGGCGGAAACTAAATTTCAACGGCTTTTCAAATTTGGTACAGCCTTGCCTCAAATTCGTGCGCAGGTGGACCAAGATCTGCGTGCCCAAAAAATGACAAAGCAAAAAATTTTAGCAGCCATGGTAAAGATCATGGATCTGACCANNCTGACCAATATTCGGGTAGGGAACAAGGCTTATGCAAAAGATCATCAAACATATGGGTTAACAACGCTGCGCAAAAAGCACACCCGTTTTGTGAAGAACCGTGTTCTGTTTCGATTTAAAGGTAAAAACGAAACCCCATGGGAATTAACCTTGGCTCAGCCTTCTATTTGTAAAATTATTAAACGATGTGCTGAAATACCGGGACATGTTTTGTTTAAGTATGAAGATGAAGCAGGACACCCACGCCCCATTTGTTCAGAAGACTTTAATGCGTATCTTGCAGCCGCCGCCCAAAAAGAATTTACGGCAAAAGACTTTCGTACCTGGGCCGCATGCCGAGAGTTGTTTCAACATTTGGTTGCGGGGAAAAAGTTGCCCTCCGATGAACGGTTGGCCTATCTGAAAGAATCTATCAAAGACGTGGCGCAACAAATGGGTCATACGGTTGCCATTTGTCGGAAATCTTATTTACACCCTCACCTGATCAAAAGTTTTGAAAAGGGCACATTTCAAACTTGGCTTACCCACAAGCATCAGCATGATGTTGAAAAACTTTTATTAAAATGGTGGAAAGATCATATAAAAACCGCTAGGGTAAAGCGCACTTAGAAATGGTTTAACCAACAATTAAGATACCCATTGCCAGAAAAACTTACGATTACAGCGTTGAATGAAAATGGAGAAGGGGTGGCCCATAAAGAGGGCCGACCTGTTTTGGTGCCATTTGCCCTGCCTGAAGAAGAAGTGTCTNNTGCCTGCGGGCAAACAAGCCTTTCGGGCCGAACATGTAGTGTGGCTAACAGAAAGCCCTGACCGTGCCGTGCCACCATGCCCCTATTTCGGAGTATGTGGTGGGTGTGGGTTACAGCATATGAATGACAAGGCTTATACCCAGTTTAAAAAAGAACAGGTACAAAAAGCCTTTCAAAAATTCAACCTCGATATTGCTTGCTTAGAAGACGTACACAAAGTGCCCCCTGGTCACCGGCGTCGGATTAATTTTCGGGCTGTGAAAGAAGGTGATCATGTGGCTCTTGGGTTTCATCAGCGACGAAGCCATAACGTCAGTAACATTGAACATTGTTTATTATTGTTGCCCCAATTAAACGCACTGATCGACCCGTTGAAAAATGTTTTAAACACGGTTTTAAAAGACCAGGGCAAAGCACATATTTTTTTGACGGTGGTGAAAGAAGGTATTGATGCTTTGTTTGTGTTTCCAGAGGGGCAGGTGTTGAATGCAACGCTTAAATCTTTGTTAACAGAATGGGCGAAGAAATATGGAGTGGTGCGTGTGTTGCTGCAGGCAGAGAAGAAGGAAGAACTTCTTTATCAACACAAAACACCTCATGTGGTGTTTGGGGGGCATGATGTTTTGTTCCCAGCGCAAGCTTTTTTACAACCAAGTGATGCGGGCGAACAACAAATATGGGCGTGGGTCGCGCAGCATTTGCCCAAACGCACCAAACAGATTGTCGATCTTTTTTGTGGGCTGGGCACATTTACTTTCCCGTTGTCGGCACATGGGGCGGTAGATGGATTTGAAGGCCATCATAAGGCAGTGCAGTATTTAAATTTATCGGCAGATCAACAGTGCACAAAGCACCCCATCCAAGGCATACAGCGGGATTTGTTTTTGTATCCTTTATCCCCCAATGAGCTGAATGCGTATGATGTGGTATTCATTGACCCGCCCCGGGCAGGGGCCAGCAACCAAGTTAAAAAAATTGCAAAGTCAACAGTACCCTTTGTAGTGATGGTTTCTTGCAGCAAAGATTCCTTTGCCCGAGATGCGGCGTATTTATTAGAGGGTGGATATAAAATGGACAAGACTTATCTGCTTGACCAATTTGTATGGTCGCCCCATCTGGAACTTATTTCTTTTTTTTCACGCCCTTAGTGCCCGCTGATTTTTTAGTGGCAGGTTGTTTAGGTATTTGAATGCTGCCTCCTTCTTTTACCTTGGGGGTGATGACCCCGGCAGACACGGCCATTTTAATGCCTTCATCAACGGTCATGTCTAATATTTTTACATCTTTTTTGGGTACAAATAAAAGAAAGCCCGATGTTGGATTGGGTGTGGTGGGAATAAACACATTCAAAATTTCATGCTTTGTTTTTTCTTGTACTTCCCCAAGTGTTTTACCTGTGATGAAACAGATGGTCCAAATGCCCTGTCGAGGATATTCAACAAGCCCCACCTCACGAAATGAGGATGATTCTTTATCAAGAAGCGCTTGGGCAATTTGTTTAATGGTGGTGTAAATGCTGCGGATGATGGGCATACGCTCAACCATTGATTCGCCGATACGGACAAGATAACGCCCCAAAAAACCGCGCACAAACGCCCCAAAAAGTGTGACAACAATAATCGTTGCAAGAAGGCCATACCCTGGGAAATAGCCGTATGCAACGGTGATGTGTTCGGGGACGAGAGGTCGCACAGCATTATCAACTGTGTTAATTAACCAATGCACCAAATAAATGGTTAACAAAATGGGTGTTGAAACTAAGATGCCACTGATGAAGTAGCCTTTTAATCTTGTAAAAAAACTATTTTGTTTTTTAAGAGGGGTGAGGGGCATGGCGACAGTCCTTTAATGTTTTTGATGTTTCGGCTTTAAATAAGAACTCGGCTTTAGGGTATAAGTTGGAGAGATCTTTTTCAATGATATTCACTATTTTTTGAGCATCTTCAATATTAAGATTTGCATCAAATACGATGTGGCCTTGAATGAATTCTTCGTGGCCGGATGTGCGTGTACGTAAGTGGTGACAGGCTTTTACTTCGGGGTTTTTTGTAACAATTGAAAGAATCTTTTCTCTGTCTTGATCGGGCAGTTCACTATCAAGCAAAACATTGAAGGCCGAGCGAATAATTTTGTATGTCATGAATATAATATAAAGGGCGAGGCCCGCACCAAAGATGACATCGATGAATGTCCATTGAAACAGGGTGTACAGACCAATCGATATAAGAACACCTACGTTCAATAGAATGTCGCCTTTGTAGTGCATTGAATCCGCAAGAATAGCNNTATGCAACAAGGAAGAGTGTCAAAATAATGGCTATAACTGTTGCTGTGATGCCTACAGAAATGTTTTGAAGAGGCTGAGGAACAAACATGCGGGTGACCGCCTCTTTTAATACAAAACTTGCGGAAATGATAATGATGATTGACTGAAACAGGGCGGCGAGGGCTTCAATTTTTCCGTGACCAAAGCGATGTTCATCGTCGGGGGGTTTCATCGCGTGATGCACCGCAACCATATTAATCATAGACGCAAGAAAGTCGAGAACAGAGTCGGCAAGACTGGATAGCAAGCTGACAGAATGGGTGACACGCCAAGCATACGCTTTGATCAGGACAAGCACCAAGGCAACCCCAACAGAGGCATATGTTGCCGTGCGTTTTAGCTGACTACGGTTTGTGTGTGAACGCGTGGCGGATGGTGCGTGTTGAGACATGTTCCTCTGAATAGCTTTGTTTTATGTTTTTTTACTTTAGCGCATCTAAGTTTCTAAAAAAATCTAAAATTTCAGGGTTCTGCANNAGGTACATGGCGTGGTGTTGTTTCTTTGCGGATTTGCACGGCAATTTTTTTCCGTAATTCATCGTTTAGTTTATGGGGTTCATTCATTTTTACAAATAAAATAATGCGGATATCGCCTTGATAGGGTTGACCAACGGCAATGCTTTCTTGGACTTCTTTTATTTTTTCAACTTGGCGATAAATTTCTGCAGTACCAATGCGCACCCCGCCCCGGTTTAAGACGGCGTCAGAACGTCCTAAAATAATAAATCCACCACCACAGGTTTGTTCGGAAAAATCGCCGTGGCACCATACATTTGGAAACTTTTCAAAATAGGCGTGATGGTATTTTTCCCCATGATCATCTCCCCAAAAGCCAAGGGGGCGGGAAGGGAACGCATTGCAACAAACAAGTTCACCCTTTTCACCAATGACAGATTCTTGATTATCGTCAAATACTTGTACATCCATGCCGAGGCCTGCACACTGAATTTCGCCTCTGATAACGGGCTTTAGGGGACTGCCCAATACAAAGCATGAAATAATGTCGGTGCCGCCCGATAAGGATATTAAGCGCATATNNCCCTGAAGCTAAGGTGGACATCTGCCAGTGCCACATCATCCATCCACATGTGGTGAAATAAAAAACTCGATCTCCTTCCTTAATGTCGCTGTGGAGTTGATGTTCTTTCACATGTTGCAGCAGGGTGCCCCCGGCCCCGTGAATAATACACTTGGGTGCCCCTGTTGTGCCTGAAGAAAACATAATGTAGAGAGGGGTGTTAAAAGGGAATGCTTCAAACTGTATTTCTTGGGGGGTGTGGGTCGCCCGAATGATGTGCCATGCGGTTGTATGGGGAAGAGGCTCAGGTGCCGTACCTTCATAGCTGAACAAAATGGTGTCAGTGAGAGAAGGTAGTGCAGCTTGGATACTTTTTAACTTGTCTTTAATAAAGTGTTTTTTGCCTTTGTAGAGATAATAGTCGGTTGCAAATAAAAACGTAGGCTTGATTTGCGCAAAACGATCAAGAATACCCTGTATGCCAAAGTCAGGTGAGCACGACGCCCAAATAGCACCAAGACTTGTACATGCCAACATTGCAATAAGGGCCTCGGGTGTATTAGGGGTAAGGCCCCCCACGCGATCGCCTTTCTTTAACCCTTTTTCTTTAAGATGTTGCCGTAATACAGAGACATGGTCATAAAGTTCTTTAAATGTCATGCGGCGTTTGACTTGGTTTTCCCCCCAAAAGACAAGTGCTTCATCGTGTGTGCGGTTTCGCAGCAAATTTTCTGCAAAGTTGAGGGTGCTCTTTTCAAAGAAAACAGCTTGCTGGATGTTCTCTTTCTGAGACAAAACTGTGCTGGGGTCAAGGTGTCCAATGATATTGGCTTTTTTCCACACAGCTGTCCAAAATGCTTCAGGGTGTTTCNNGTGTTTCACCGACCAAGCATGTAACTCTTTTTGTGTAGAGAGGTTTTGGCCGTGCGTTTGATTGATTTCTTGCAGAAATTGCCACATTTGGCTGGTGTGTTGTTCTGCTTGGGAAGGCATATACATTATGGGTGATGTCATGGTGTTTCGTCCGTCTGTGATTTTAGAAAATAACCTTCTTTGTTTAGTAAGATAACATCTTCATCAGAAAGATTTTTCAGTTTTTGTTTCAGTTTATAAATATGTGTTTCTATGGTGTGTGTTGTGATGCCTTCCCCGTATCCCCATACTTTTTTGAGCAAGTCATCTCGTGCAATGGGGTTGCCTTTTTCCTTATCTAGAAAGACAAGAAGACTGACTTCTTTTTCGGTAAGTGTGATGGGGGCCGTGTTCTTAAAGACAAGGCGGCGTTGCCCCGGATAGAGTGTGAACGCACCAAACTGAATGACAGACTGGGGCACAAGATTTTGCAAAAATTCTTGAAAGAGTTGAAGTTGAAAAGGTTTTAATAGGGTTTTGACAGAAAAGGATAGGTTGTGGAGTTTTTCATCGGGTCCTAAGAAACACACAATTTGTGCGCTTGGGGTTTGGCTGTGTGTTTTTTTTAGCGTAGCAACGGAAGGCAACCTGTCAAACAAAATAATGTCTGCTTCAGGAGGGGCGGCTATAACCGCGAAGCGCGGGTTGGGCGCTAGGAATGCTTCAATGGCATCTGTGATAGGGAGTGATTCAAACTGAAGTAAAAGTTTAGTCTTTTCCATGGGATTGTTTTTTCAATATCAAGGCAATCGCTTCTTTAGGAGTTTGTTGATAGCTTTTTTCAGCACTTTCCGCAACGATAATATGGGGAACAACCCCTTGTTGATCAAGTAGGTGGCCTTTGGGGGTTTTATAAAGACCTGTTGTCAGTTGAATGGCTGTGTATCCAGGGGGGACAGGAAGAATAGTTTGTACCGATCCTTTTCCAAAAGTTTTCTCACCAACTAAGGTTGCGCGATTATTTTCCTTAAGCGCGGCTGCTACAATTTCGGCGGAAGAGGCAGTGCCTTTGTTGACGAGAATGTAGAGGGGCAGTGTTGGTAAAAGTGCTTTAGAGGGCTTTGCCGAAAAAGACTGATGGTCTTTTGGGGTGCGTCCTTCAACGGACGTTATAATGCCTTTTTCGAGAAAAAGATTGGCAACAGAAAGAGCTTCTTCAAAAATCCCACCGGGATTGTTGGTTAGGTCTAAAATAACGGCTTTGATGTCTTTTTGTTTTTTTAAAAGGGCCGCCACCCGCCCGGAAATGCCTTGGTTGAAATGGGATAGGCGTACAATAAGAATGCCTTTTTCGGTTGACCATTTAAGGGCTTTAATATTGATATGGCGCCGCTTCATTGAAAAAGTGTGTGAAGTATTGTTCCTTTCAATTTTTAAAGTGATTTTTTCACCAATTTCGCCTTTAAGTTTGTCTTTGATTTCAGAAAGTGAAAGCCCTGCCAAAGGGGTGCCTTCAATTTCGACTAGAATGTCGCCAGTTTCAATGCCGGCTTCAGATGCGGGTGTTTCGTCGAGGGGGCTGACCACTACAGGACGCCCGTCTTTCATGGTAAATTCAATCCCAATGCCACCGAATGACCCCCGCAAACTGCCCAACAATTCTTGGTATTTTTCAGCTGTGACATAAGTGGAATGCCCATCGATACCAGCAAGCATTCCTTCAATGGCGTTTGCAATCAGCACTTCATCGGAAACAGGGCGGGCACTTTTACTTCGGATATACCGAAAGGCTTCACTAAAAAGATTTAGTTGTCTGAGTGTTTCTTGTGAAGTAGGCCAGGCATTGGTCACCAAAGTAATCAGCACAATAACTATAAAGTTTCGCATTATTCTGCCCCCAAAATTTCAGGCTTAATGGCTGTGCCGTCTTTGCGCATTTCTAGATATAAATAGCTATTCCCTGTGCCATTCATTTGGCCGATGGGGTCGCCTACATGGACGTTTTTTCCTGTTTGTGTGGTGATTTTGGTAAGCCCTGTCATCAACACAGTGTGCTTTTTTTGGAAGCCAATAATCACAATATTTTTGTAGGTACGGAAGGGGCCTGCAAATAACACTTCACCTGTTGTGGGGGCAAGCACATAAGAATTAGGGCGCGCTTCAAAAACAACCCCTTTGCCATCAGGGCTGTGATTATGTGTTGTGCCAAAGGCGGCCACAAGTGGTCCTTGCACAGGAAGAAGCAACCCAGATGCTTCTGATCCCTTCAGAGGAAACTGAGCGCTTTTTTCAAGTTTTTTGATCAGCGCCTTTAGGTTTGGTGATTCTTTTGCCAGCGTTTCTGTTTTTGTTGTTTTTGTTTGTTGCGCTGCTTCTTTTNNCAGTAAGTCAGCAATTTTCGCATGCTTTTCTTTGTACGTGGTGACTTCTGAAAAGAGGGTTTGCTTTTTATTTTCAAGTGCTCTTTTTTGTGTTTCTGTTTCTTGCAGTTCTTTTTTAATGTGCATAATTTGGCGTCGCAATCCACGAAGATAGGCGCCCATGGCTGTCATGCTGTGCAGAATATTGCGCCCTTCTTTGCCGTGGCGAACAATATGAGAAGGGGCTTCAGTTTCAAGATTACGCAGTAAAATCAACAAGCGTCCCATTTTCTGATGTTGTTTTTTTAAAGTTTCTGCCTTTTGTTTGAAGGCGGTTTCTTGGGCTTGAATTTCTTTTTCTAACGTTTCAACAGCCACTTCTGATGTGCGGCAGTCTCGGGCGGCTTTGTTTAACTGGTCTTGTAAAGAAGACGTTGCCCAAGAAAAAGACACCCAAAGCAGGCTACTATAAAAAAAGAATTTGTTCATTTGATCAAAGGCCTTCCTGTCATTTCTTTGGGTATATCAATGCCTAACAATGACAAGATTGTGGGGCTTACATCTTGCAGCCCCCCGGTTTTGTGAAGCACGCTATATTTTGCCTTGGTGATGCAAAAGAAGGGCACAGGGTTTGTTGTGTGTGCTGTGTGCGCTTGGTGTGTTTTTGGGTTTTCCATGGTTTCTGCATTGCCGTGATCGGCAGTGACAAGCAGCATACCATTTTTTGCCAAGATCACTTCTTCAAGTTGTGCAAGGGCATGGTCAACCGTTTCAACGGCCTTAATGGTTGGGTTCATTTTTCCTGTGTGGCCCACCATGTCTGTGTTGGCATAGTTCATAATGACGACGTCAAATTTGTCTGCCTTCAGGGCTTTTACAACATGATCTGTAATGGCCTCTGCGGACATTTCAGGTTTAAGATCATATGTTTTAACTTTCGGAGAGGGCACAAGAATTCTTTCTTCTCCTTCAAATTCTTCTTCAATGCCGCCATTAAAGAAGAATGTGACATGGGCATATTTTTCGGTTTCGGCGATACGCAATTGGCGCATTTTTTCTTTTGATAAAATTTCACCCAGTGTTTGGGGGGTTTTAACGGGCGGAAACAAAACTTCAAGTCGAGGGGCCAAGGTCTCGGAATATTCTTTCATGGACACGCACTTAGAAAAAGCCACCACTTTTTTGCGTTTAAAGTTTGTACACTTTTTGTCGGTCAAAGCGTGCAAAATTTGGCGCACCCTGTCGGCCCGAAAGTTCACCATAATGAAGGCGTCGCCATCTTCCATGCCGCCATATTCTTTTGAAACATGGGGCGGGATAAATTCATCTGTTTTATCGTCTTTGTAACAGGTTTCAATGGTTTTCTGGGGTGTGTCGAAATAAGGTGCGTCTCCACAAACCATGGCATGATAGGCGGCATCTGTGCGGTCCCACCTTTTGTCGCGGTCCATGGCATAAAAGCGGCCCATGATGGAAGCAATCGAGACGTTTGGGTGTTTTTTTAGAAGATCGTCAAGTGCTTTCATTTCTTCAACAGCACTTTTGGGTGGGGTATCGCGGCCATCAAGAAAAAGATGCAACTTTACAAGAATACCTGTCTGTGCGGCAAGGGTTGCAAGGGCAACGTAATGTTCTTGATGACTGTGGACACCCCCTTCAGAAAACAACCCCATGATGTGACATGTTTTATTTGTTTCTTCCAGCTTTTTAAAGCAGGCCTTAAGGGCAGTGTTGTCTTCAAGTTCGTTTCTTTGGATGGCGGCATGAATACGAGGCAAATCTTGTAAAACAACTCGGCCCGTACCAAGGGTTGTGTGTCCCACTTCAGAATTGCCCATTTGATTTTTGGGAAGCCCTACACTGGGGCCTGACGCATCTAATAAAATTTCAGGATAGGTTTCAGTCCACCGATCCCATGTGGGGNNCAAAGAACAAGGGGTGTGTGTTTTGGGTTGGGCATGGGCATCCTGATGGTTTTACAAAAAAAGATAGCCGTTTTTAGGGCTTGGATCAAGCTGATCGAACAGGTGTACAAAAACTTAAAAAAGTTGAAATGCGTAAGACGGGTTTCTATATCTAATTGTATTGTATGTTTTTTAAGGAAAAAATGAAAAAAGCTTTATTATTATTTTTTTGGGTGGCTAATTATATTGGTTTAGGGCATGTGGCAGCAAGGTTTGATTTGTTGTCTGAGTCTCAACTTGCGCTTGATGCAGTCGATGACTACATAAATACGGCTTTTTCTCTACAGAAATCTGTTTCTATTGAAGATAATCTCCCTCAGTCATATCATCAGTTTATTGCCGAGTACAAAAATAGGGAAGCACAAAATTATAAGAATCTCGCAAGAAGGTCTTTTCAACAACGTATGGATTTCATATGTGATGAACAGAACTCCATGGAAGATATTTTGGGCATGCTGTTGCGTGAACGATTAGTAAACTTGAGCGGCAGAACGGATGATCTGGGTCTATATTTTGGTCGGGGTCAGCTGGATGCGCTTTTCGAGCCGATGTCGTCGTCTTTCTTTTATAATAAGCTTGCTGGTTTTTGTAATGAGAGTAATTCTGCCACAAAAAGATTTTTACTAATTCAATTTGAAATCACAGAGCGTCTTATTTGCTTGGCGTACCGCGCATGCGACCCCACACAAATTACAGGGAATACGCTGAAATCTCTTCAAATGTCACCACAGTTGTGGCCCCGACTGGCCAATGAAACATTAAAGCCCCTGTGTCCTGATGTGTGTGGTGGGTATGCGCCATTGGAAAAATTATGGAATTTACTGCCATCTGAGAGAAAAAATGATGGAGGTAATGTGCCGCAAGTTCTTTCCAGGTATGTGTGGCCTGCCTACACAGACCCCCTGAAGCTTCGTGAGTTTTTTGATAAAGCAGCGCAAGCGGAATATCTGGCTTTTCGTCAAACCTGTGATGGTGAAATTTATCGCGCACATATGTGCCCAGGGCTGAAGGTGTTCCCAAAAAGTGGGATCCTTGGTGCAAATATTAAAGATGTTATAGTGGTGCGAGATATAGTAGAGGGAGAATATTGGCCGCCTTTAGAGATGCCTCCTTTTCTTCAGCGCCAAATTGATGCGCTTTCTGCCTCTGCTGCGGAAAATTCTCTTGATTTAGGGACGTCTTTTTTCTCCGTGAATCATGTCCCTAAACAAGCGAAAAAAAACAAAAAAAAGCTTGCCACAAGTGACGAGAAAGCTGGCCCCGTAGTTGAAGCACAAGATGATGCCGTGTCTCTAGAGCAAGATCTTAAAGACACAGAACACGAGGCAGCGGAAGGGGCAGGAGCAGGAGCGGCGTCTATCCACGCGGCTGCCTTTGGGGATGATGATCCTGTGGCTGAATTAGTGGTTACAACAGCCGATGCGTCTTTTGTGTATCCAGAAGGTATTCGTGGGAAAGCGGTTCTTGATGCCCCCATGCCGCCACTGGGCGCACATCATGGTATCGGAAAGTTTTTAGATACATTGTTTGATTCTCGAAGAGCGCTGTCGTTGACATTCGCAGATGTCGAGCGTGCTTGGGGTCGAATTGGTGGCCGTGTTGAAGGCAAAAAAAATGGTGGATCGCATCGTGTGTTTATTGCCCCCGATGGTCGCAAACTGTGGGGATCTTATGACCATGGTGGATTTGGGCCAAAAACTATTAAGTATATTCAGGCTTTGTTTTATTGGGCAGGGGCAAGAGAAGGGTATTAATAGCCTGCGTTACGCAAGACGCGATGATCTTTGTTCACCTGATTGTCCTGAAACTTTCTGTGGTGAATTCCCTTGGTGTAATATATTGATTTTTGCGTCATTTTTAACCTTCTAAAATGTGGTTGGGCGCATATTTACGTGTTTCACCTTTGTGTCTTGTGTGGTAGGATGAACGCACATTGATTAAATATTAAGTGTGTCATGATGAAGCTTTCTTTTAAGCTGGGCCTTTTGCCCCAGTTGATAATTGTTTTTTGCGCGGCCTTTTTTTTAGGCGATATGATTCCCCCTTTCTATCGAAGCCTATTTTATACGATTAGTCTTCAGATTCAGGAAATCTTAACGTTCTTTTTGCCGTTTATTATTTTTAGCTACTTGTTTGCGTGCTTTTTAGGGTTTGAGGACAATGTACTTGTTTTCATTGTGTCCCTTGTTGTTTTTATGGTGGTGTCGAACTTTTTATCTATGATGTATGCCTATGCGGTGGGGGTTGGATGCTTTTCTTTTATCAAAGGCACCGCTGCCGAGATGGCGGCACACACCTTAAAGCCTTTAATGTGTGTGAAGTTGCCTAAAATTCCCAATGACTATGCTTTGATTGCAGGCACGGCTTTGGGTGTGTTCTTTTTTTATTTTCGCAATAAAAAGGCCCAAAAAATTTCAGACTACATGAAGCGGGCATCTGACTTTTTCTTAAAAAAAATCTTCATTCCGGTTGTGCCCCTTTTTATTTTTGGGTTTATGGTGAAGATGGCGACAGAAGGCGCGTTGCATCACGCGGTAAAAACGTATGCCCCTGTGTTTGCGGCCGCAATTGTGGCCCAAGCGGCGTACATTGCTTTGTCTTTTGGTATTGCTGCACGCTTTCGTTTCGCAGATTGGAAGCGATATATCCAAAACTCTGTGCCCATGGCTATTACTGGGTTTAGTACGATGTCGAGTGCGGCTACTATGCCTCTTTTGTTTGATAGTGCTGAAAAAAACACTAACCATTCTCCGATTGTAAAGGCTTATGTGCCGGCGACGATTAATATTCACCATATTGGGGATGGGGTTGTGTTTCCCATTGTCATGATGGCAACACTCCTTACCTTTGGTCACCCGCTGCCTGACTTTTCAACATACCTTCTTTTTACGGGGTATTATTTGATTTTGAAATTTGGCGCCGCGGCTGTGCCTGGAGGGGGCGCCATGGTGATGATGCCTATACTTGCCAGTGTTATGGGCTTTGATGCGACGATGCAAGGTTTTATACTGGGGCTTTACATGTTGTTTGATCCATTTATTACGGTAACGAATACAATGTGTAACGGGGCAGCAGCGATTGTTTTTGCCCGTATATTTAAAAGCTAGTCGTCCATTTCTTGTGCGCTTTTTCGTCTGTTCTTGATTGAATTTAGAGGGGGTGTGTGATAAAAATAATAAGCCCTTAAGGCAACGTTGAAAATAAAACGAATACAATACGTTACGTAACAAGGTTCACATGAAACTGTCAGTTGATCGATCTTTTCTTCTTAAGGNNGACGTCTCCTATTTTGTCGAATGTTTTGTTATCTGCCCATGATGGCCAACTGTCACTGACGGCAACCGATCTTGATATGTCGATTGTTGAAACCATGCCCGCCCAAGTGGAGGGAGAGGGGGCCACCACAGTTTCTGCCCAAACGTTTTATGATATTGTGCGCAAGTTGCCCGATGGCGCTGAAATTGAGTTGGTTGAAAAAACAGAAAACAATCATTTAGTTGTGCGGTGTGGACGGTCGCGCTTTAATCTGCCAACGTTGCCAGCGAAAGATTTTACAACCCTTAAAACGACAGACCTGCCCCATAAATTTACATTGGCGGCTGAACAATTAAAGGGGTTAATTGAAAACACGCGTTTTGCCATTTCAACAGAAGAAACGCGCTATTACTTAAATGGTATTTATTTACACACGCGCGCCAATCAAAATAGCCTGGTGTTGCGCGCTGTATCAACAGATGGCCATCGTTTGGCGTTGGCTGATGTGGAAGAACCAAGTGGTGCGTCGGGGATTCCTGATGTGATTGTGCCGCGGGAAACCATTCTTGAATTGGGCAAGCTTTTAGAAACAACTGAGGCGAATGTATCCGTGTGTTTATCCTTAACGCAAATTACTTTTGAGGTGGGGCGTGTGGTGCTGTCTTCACGTTTGATTGATGGGACGTTTCCTGACTATGAAAAAGTAATCCCCAAAGAAAATAATCATATTTTAACGATAGATCGGGCGAAGTTTTCCCAGGCCGTTGACCGTGTTGCCACTGTTTCCAGCGAAAAAGCGCGGGGCATTAAGATGACCATTGAGCCCCAGAAAGTAATTGTGTCTATTTCAAATAACGAACATGGCACCGGGTTGGAAGAAGTGGAAGGTACTTATAATGGCAAGCGTTTGATTATGGGATTCAATGCACGCTATTTGTTGGATATTGCCCAGCAGGTGAGTGGGGAAACCCTTGTCTTTCATTTGTCAGATGAGAATGCGCCAGCCGTAATTAAGGGAGGCACAGACCAGAATGCGTTGTACGTCTTGATGCCGATGCGCCTGTGAACACAGATGCCCATTTGAATGCTTCAGTGGCGACTGTGTCCGCAACGCCTTCTTTTTGGGTCAAAGATTTAACCCTGTCTCACTTTCGATCGTACACGCAACTTTCTCTTTCTCTTTCTTCAAAGTCAGTGGTGTTGACAGGCCATAATGGTGCGGGCAAAACCAATATTTTGGAAGCTCTTTCCTATTTGTCCCCCGGGCGAGGATTGCGCCAGGCGAAGCTTGGTCATGTGACATCGTTAGATGCTGAGGATAAGGCTTGGGCGGTGTATGCCAAGTTTGCCCATGAAGAAGGGGAAGATGAGGTGGGCACAGGGTTGGCTGCTCCTCATGATGAGCGCCGAACTGTAAAAATTAATCACACCGTTGCTCCGCAAAGTGATTTACCGAAGATTATGTCTGTTTTCTGGATGACCCC
Organism: Holosporaceae bacterium UBA5542; assembly: GCA_002426825.1. Classification (GTDB taxonomy): domain Bacteria; phylum Pseudomonadota; class Alphaproteobacteria; order UBA7879; family UBA5542; genus UBA5542. The sequence goes on along the minus strand of DINK01000048.1, from coordinate 9,207 downwards.
TCAGATCGATCAGCTTTTGAACGAAGGGGTGAGTCCCCGGCGTCGTTTTGTAGATAAGTTGGTTGCAAGTTTATATCCGGCGCATACCCAGCACCTGTATCGGTATGAATATGCCCTGCGAGAGCGAAGCCGCCTTTTAAGAGATGGTCAAGGAGACGATGTGTGGTTGTCGAGCTTAGAGAAAAAAATGGCCGAAGAAAGTATGGCCATTCATTCGTTGCGCCAAAGTTTTTTGTCTCAAATCAACCCCTTGTCTTTAGTGCATGAAACAACGTTTCCTAAGGTTTCCCTTTCTCTTGAGGGATTCATAGAGACCCGTGCAAACGATATGGCATCGTTGGATATTGAAGAAACATTGGCCAAAACTTTGCGCCAGAATCGACACGAAGATGCGCGCACAGGGGGAAGCAAAGTTGGGGCCCATCAGACAGCTGTTGATTTTTTGCATGTGGAACACAAAAAAAAAGCTGAATTTTGTTCAACTGGAGAGCAAAAAGCACTATTATTAGGTTTCATTTTGGCAAATGTGCGCCTGCATGTGCGTGAAAAGAAAAGGGCGCCCATTTTGTTGCTTGATGAAGTTGTGGCGCATTTAGATGAAGGACGGCGAGAAGCTTTGTGTAAAGAGATCTTGTCCCTTGGTGTGCAGTCTTGGATGACGGGCACAGATGTAGGAGCTTTTGCGCCCTTTGGTGATGATGTCCAGCACTTAAAAATTAAAAATGGGCAGATCGAATAACAGAAAGAAATAAGCATGTCGAATGGTTACGGCGCAGAGTCGATTAAAGTTTTAAAAGGGTTAGACGCGGTGCGAAAGCGCCCAGGTATGTACATTGGCGATACCGATGACGGGTCTGGCTTGCATCATATGATTTACGAGGTGGTGGATAACGCCATCGATGAAGCATTGGCTGGCTACTGTGACCGTGTTTTGATTACATTGAATGAAGATGGTTCCGTTACCGTTAACGACAATGGGCGTGGTGTTCCTGTTGAGATTCACCCGGAAGAAAAAGTATCTGCAGCCCAAGTGATTATGACTCAGCTGCATGCCGGGGGAAAGTTCGACCAAAATTCTTATAAAGTGTCGGGCGGTTTGCACGGTGTGGGTGTTTCTGTGGTAAATGCCTTATCTGAAAAATTAACGTTACGTATTTGGCGTGAAGATAAAGAGCATGTGATTCACTTTCGCCATGGCGAGCCAACGGCCCCGTTAAAAGAAGTCGGCCCGGCAAATGGCGCGAAGGGGACGGAAGTAACGTTTTTGCCGTCAAAAGAAACATTCACCCAAACAGAGTTTAGTTTTTCAACCCTTGAGCACCGCATTCGCGAATTGGCTTTCTTGAATTCTGGTGTGCGCATTTTTTTACGGGATCGTCGTACTTCTGAACATAAAGAGTTAGAGCTTTACTATGAAGGTGGTATCAAGGCGTTTGTTGAGTATCTTGACCGAAATAAAACAGCACTTCACAGCCCGGTGATTTGTATGTCAGGAGAGAAAGACGGAATTGGTGTGGATGTTGCCCTTGAATGGAATGAAACTTACCACGAAACAATGCTGTGTTTTACCAATAACATCCCTCAAAAAGATGGGGGCACCCACTTGGCGGGATTCCGTGCGGCGTTAACCCGGGTGGTGAACAACTATTTTCAGTCTATGGGTATGGGCAAAAAAGAAAAAGTGGGCATTACAGGGGATGATGCCCGTGAAGGTTTGACGTGTGTGGTATCGGTGAAAGTTCCTGACCCAAAATTTTCTTCACAGACGAAAGAAAAATTGGTGTCGTCGGAAGTGCGCCCGGCAGTTGAAGGTTTGGTGGGTGACCGATTAGGACAATGGTTTGAAGAAAACCCCAATGAAGCCCGCGCTGTTATTGGCAAAATTATTGAAGCGGCATCTGCCCGTGAAGCGGCCCGTAAAGCCCGCGAGTTGACGCGCCGTAAAAGTGTTTTAGATATCAGTTCATTGCCGGGGAAATTGGCTGACTGCCAAGAAAAAGACCCTGCGTTAAGTGAAGTGTTTATTGTAGAAGGGGACAGTGCTGGCGGGAATGTGAAACCAGCCCGTAACCGAAAGAATCAGGCTGTACTGCCCNNAAATTATTATTATGACGGACGCCGATGTGGATGGTAGCCACATTCGCACATTGTTGCTGACTTTTTTCTATCGTCAAATGCCTGAAATTATTGAGCGTGGGTACCTGTACATTGCCCAGCCGCCTTTGTTTAAGGTGAAAAAAGGGCAGTCTGAAATTTACCTGAAAAATGAACAGGCCCTTGACGATTATTTGATTGCAGAGGGTGTAGAGCATGCAAAATTGACGCTTCATTCAGGTGATCA
>DINK01000048.1:0-6694 GCA_002426825.1 Holosporaceae bacterium UBA5542 | reverse complement strand
AATGCATTCAAGAAGAAGGGCGCCGGGGTATGTCGATTCAGCGCTATAAAGGACTGGGTGAAATGAATGGGGATCAATTATGGGAAACAACCCTAGATCCAGAAGTGCGTACCCTGTTGCAAGTACAAGTAAGCCACGTTGACGAAGCGAACGATGTTTTTTCTGTATTGATGGGGGAATCAGTTGAGTCGCGGCGTAATTTTATTCAGGAAAATTCGTCTAAGGTGCGGAACCTTGACGCATAATATTGTACAATAAAGCTGATGCCAAAGAAGCGGACGACACCAAGCTCTAAAAAGAAGCAGGCGCAAAAATTTAATCTTAAGCGTTTGTTTTGGTATGGTATGGCGGCGGCTGTTTGGGGTGTTATTTTACTGTCTCTTTATTTAGGGTGGCACGCCCTTCATTTGCCTGACATTAAGAATCTGGAAACATAGGTGCGTCGTCCGAGTGTGGTTTTCTTAACACAAGATAGGCGTGAAATTGATGTATATGGCGATGTGCACGGAGAGACCATCACTTTAAAGCAGGTGCCAAAATCTTTAAAAGAGGCCTTGATGGCCACGGAAGACCGTGATTTTTATGACCACTGGGGCATTGATTTAAAGGCTTTATTTANNGGTGTGGATGCGGCGGCACAACAGTATTTTGGGAAATTGGTGACACACCTGAATGTTGCGGAATCAGCTGTTATTGTGGCGCTGTTGAAAGCGCCTTCTCGATTTGGACGGCGGACGGACTTGCTGAAAAAGCGGGCGGCTGTTGTATTGCACAATATGAAAGAGGAAGGGTACTTAACAGAAGAAGCCCTGGAAAAAGCCCTGGCCAAACTTGAGAAAATTCGTTTCCAAAAAAACAAGAATGGTCAAAAGCACCGGTACTTTACCGACTGGATTATGGAAGAGGTAGGCGAGCATGTAGATGCGAATCAAGACCTGATTGTCACCACAACCATTGATTTAGACTTGCAAAATGTGGCGATCCAAAAACTGCGGGAACACATTAAAGAGCATGGTGAAAAGTTTAACATTGAAACAGGTGCTTTTCTAGCCATGGAATATGATGGTGCTGTGCGTTCGGTGGTGGGGGGGCATGATTACCATTACAGTCAATATAATGCCGCCACCCAAGCGAAGAGGCAGCCTGGTTCTATTTACAAAACATTTATATTTTTGGCTGCCCTTGAGAAGGGGATTAGCCCACGTCTTGAAGTGAGTGATACGATTTATCATAATAAGGATTGGACAGTGCATAACTATGGTTGGCGCGAGCGAGGTACTGTGACTCTTGAAGATGCTTTGGTGTACTCTATTAACACATCTACTGTGCGTATCGCCCAGATGGTGGGGATCCGTCACTTAATGGATGTGGCTGAACGTCTTGGATTTAAAAAACCCCCGAACCATGATTTAACCATTGCTTTGGGCACATCGGAAACAACACTTTTAGAGTTAGTGCAGGCCTTCGGCATGATTGCAACCCACGGCATTCAACGCGAGCCCTATGGTGTTCTTGAAATTCGTTCGGCCAATGGGGATATTTTGTATCAACGGAAGCCTACGAGTGCTGAAGAAACTCCTGACCGGGTGTTTAAAGAAAGCATCATGGAAACCCTTGAGGACATGCTTGAGAAATCAGTTTCCCAGGGGACATCTAAAAATGCACGCATTCCAGGGGTGCGCGTGTGTGGAAAAACAGGTACTACGCAAAAGTTTAGAGATGCATGGTTTGTGGGCTATATTCCTGGTCTGGTAGCAGGTGTGTGGATGGGCAACCTGAATGACACCCCTATGCACAAAGTTGTGGGTGGTCAATTCCCTGCCCAACTATGGTCGGCCATTATGCGACATGCCAACGTGAAAAGAGGATAAGATGGCAAAGCTTTACTTTTATTATTCAGCCATGAATGCAGGTAAAACAACCACCCTTTTGCAGTCGAGTTATAACTATCAAGAGCGAGGAATGAGCACGCTTTTGTTTACCCCCAAAATTGATGATCGTTATAAAGTAGGGCACATCAAGTCACGCATTGGTCTGTCGTCTGAGGCCATTCCCTTTGACGCATCGTTTGATTTTTTTTCAGCGATTGAAACATGTATGAAAGATCAGAACATCAGCTGTGTATTGGTGGATGAGGCTCAGTTTTTGAACAAGGTTCAGGTGCAGCAACTGGCAGATGTTGCTTCGCTTTTAGGCATTCCTGTGTTGACATATGGTCTTCGTTCAGACTTTTTGGGTGAACCTTTTGAAGGCAGCAAGTATTTGTTAACTTGGGCTCAAGAGCTGACAGAAATTAAAACCATTTGTCACTGTGGGCGGAAGGCTACCATGAATGCACGCATTGATGCGTCTGGGAAAATGGTGACAAAAGGTAATCAGGTTGAAATCGGTGGTAATGACCGCTATGTTGCCTTGTGTTATAGACATCACCGGCAAGGAAAAGTTAAAGCATAGATTATGGCAAAAGATTCACGTGGATCCGCTTACACCCAGTCAGCAGATTTTCGCCCTGTGCGAACTTTGCTTCCTTATTTGTGGCCTAAAAAAAATCCATCTGTGAAGATGCGTGTAGTTATTGCTGCGATTTTTGTTGTGATTTCAAAAATTGCCACTGTTTGGATTCCGATCTTTTATAAAAAAGCCATCAATTTGATTGGGGAAGGCATTGACCTTCATTTCCGCCTTATTATCTTTTTTTTGTTGGCATATGGTACATCGCGGGCGCTTTCTATTATTTTTCTTGAACTAAAAGACTTTCTTTTTGCGAAGGTCGAGCATCGCGCGATTCGATTAATTGCCACAAAAGTTTTTGACCATTTGCACCGACTTAGTTTGCAATTTCATTTCGATCGAAAAACGGGGTCACTGATTCGAAGCCTTGAACGCGGCACAAAGGCCATTGAAGATTTTCTTCGATATTCCACTTTTTCTATTATCCCCACAGCCCTTGAAGTATGTATCGCGGTGCTGACGATAACTTATCTGTATGGCTTTTTGATTGGGGGGCTGACGGCGCTTAATATTGTGTTTTATGTNNATACGCGCTAAATTCTTGCGACGCATGCATGATGCGGAAAACCAAACAGGGCACCGGGCTGTTGAAAGTTTGTTGAACTATGAAACAGTGAAATACTTTGGTAATGAAGCCTTAGAACGCACGCGTTTTGAAAAAGCACAGCTTGATTATGAAAAGGCCGCCGTCCACAATAAGGTTGGTCTTTCTGTTTTAAACACAGGGCAGGGCATTATTATTTCGCTTGGGCTGGTGGGACTGATGTTGCTTTTTGCGCTAAAAATCAAAGAGGGGATTTTTACCGTAGGTGACTTGGTTTTGATTAATGTGTATTTGCTGCAACTTTATGTACCCCTTAATATGTTGGGGTTTGCATACCGTGAAATTAAGCGCTCTTTAATTGAGATGGCGGCTATGTTTGGGTTGTTTGAGGCCTTGCCTGATATTAAAGATGATGACGATTGTGCTGAGCTTGTTTTTAGGGATGGTAATGTAACTTTCGACCGTGTTTCTTTTTCCTATGGGGTGGGGCGCGATGTGTTGAAAGATGTATCGTTTGACGTGCCGGCGGGTAAAAAAGTTGCCTTGGTCGGGGGGAGTGGTTCCGGGAAAACAACGTTATCGCGTCTCTTGTTTCGTTTTTATGACCCATTGTCGGGGACGGTGCAGATTGACGGTCAAAACATTAAAAATGTGCGTCAAGACAGCCTTCGCCAAATGATTGGGATTGTGCCTCAAGACACGGTTCTTTTTAATGAGAGTATTTTTTATAATATTCACTATGGCAATACGAAGGCAACCAAGGCTGATGTTGAACGTGCCGCCAAAGCGGCAAAAATTCATGACTTTATTTTGTCGTTGCCGGAAGGGTATGACACTGTTGTGGGTGAGCGGGGTGTTAAGCTTTCAGGGGGTGAGAAACAAAGAGTAGCTATTGCGCGGACACTTTTGAAGAAGCCTAAGATCTTTCTGTTTGATGAAGCCACATCAGCCCTTGATACCCATACAGAAAAAGCATTACAAGAAAACTTAAATGAAATATCAAAGGGGTGCACAACCTTAGCCATTGCCCACCGATTATCAACCATTGTGGATGCGTATAAAATTATTGTTTTGGATAAGGGGCGGGTTGTTGAAGAAGGGTCGCATCACGGTCTTTTAAAGAAGAAAGGATATTACGCTGCCCTGTGGGCAAAGCAAAGCCGTAAAGAAAATGAAAAATCCTAAGAAAATTTTAGTTTACGTGTATGAAGACTTGTTGGGCGATGCATTGCTGAAACTGCCGTTTGTGGCCACGTTACGTCACCTTTTTCCCAACGCGCACATTACCTGGTGTGCAGGGGGTGGGCACACCTTTTATAAAGGTGTGTTTCGCCCATTAGTGGCACCTTATTTAGATGATATTATCGAAGTGCCCCTTGGGCGCGACTGGCGCGAGTTTTTTGCAGCATCTCCTCTTAAAAATGAGTCCTTTGATTTGATTATCGATACGCAGCGAGATTTTATACCAACTTTGATGTTGAAAAAAATTTCACATAGTATGTTTTTGTCGCGGACGGCGGGCTTTCTGTTTTCTACCTTTAAACCTTCTCAGACAATTTCCTGGAAAGGCCATTTATCTGATCGTCTGTTAAATCTTTTGTCATTGTACACTCAGAAAAAAATTAAACCCGTTTCTTATGCGTTACCTGATTTGGCCCCACAAAAGAAAGCGGTTCTTTCTTTTTTTAAACGGCGGAAAAAGTATGTTGGCTTTGCCCCTGGGGCAGGGAATGTGAAGAAGTGTTGGCCCAAACAAAACTTTCTTAAAGTGGCGAAGGCATTCGAAGATCAGGGGTATGTGCCTGTTTTTATTCTTGGTCCTGCGGAAAAGAATTTACACCGTTTTTTTAGAGAAGGGTGCCCCGGGGCGTTGTTTCCTCTTCAAGAGAATTCGGCGCTTTTAAAAGATCCTCTGAATACAACGGCCCTTGGATTCCACTTGGATTTTTGTTTGGCCAATGATGCGGGTGTGGGGCATTTGATGGGGCTTTCGCCCACACATTTGGTGTCACTTTTCGGGCCTACGTCGGCACAAAAAGTGCATCCGTTGGCTAAGAAAATCACCCTTATAAAGGCCCAGAAATTTGGCTCTGACCGTATGGAAGATATTCCTTTTCATGATGTGTTAGATGTCTTAAAGGCAATTGAAAAATCTTTATAAATGATGCGTTGATTGCTTTTCAAAAACAACATAAAAATGTACACTTAGATATGGAAAGGATCTGTGCGTAATGTCCGTGAAAAAAACAAAAAAAGATCAACAGCCTGCGTCTTCACAGGAAGAGCCTAAATTGATGAATAATGCCCATTATATTAAGGATTTTTCATTTGAAAATCCGGGTGTGCTTAAAAATATTTCTGCAGAGGAAGGCCCGAACATTAGCATCAACATTCATGTAGATGTGAACCCCTTGGCAGAAGATGTCTATGAAGCTGTGATTTTATTGAATATCAAGGCAGATTCAAAGGGAGAGGCGCTTTTTCTAGTTGAGCTTTCGTATGGAGGCATCTTTAGAACAAAACCCGGCTTAGATGAGAAGGAAAAAAAGCATTTACTTTTAGTAGACGCACCAACACTTCTTTTCCCTTTTGCGCGCACGATTGTGGCAAATACAACGCGTGAAGGAGGGCTTCCACCGCTTTTGTTGAACCCTGTTGACTTTGAAAAACTAAGTCAACAGGCCGTCAATAAAGAGTTGCAAGTGAAGCATTGAGAGATTGGCATTTAAAAAGCTTAAGTTCATAAGGCGCCTATTTCAAAGAGAGAAAGGTCTTCATTACCGTGCTCTTTTAAACTTGCTTCCTTTTATTCGCCCCCACTGGCAATATTTGGTGGCGGCAGTGCTGTTTATTGTTGCCACGGGTATTAGCGTTTTGTGGCTGGGATACGGCCTACGGCGTTTAATTGATAGAGGTTTTAATTCAATTGAAAATCTGACGACCTCGATCCTGATATTAAGCTTTTTCGTGCTGTTGTTGGCGATTTCAAGTTATGGCCGTCTTTATTTTATGTCGCAGCTGGGCGAGAAAATTGCCATAGGGTTGCGGCGATCTGTTTTTAAAAAGTTGCTTTCTTTGGATGCGGATTTTTATGAGCGCCACCTAACGGGCGATCTTTTGTCGCGCCTTATTCATGATACGTCGGCCATTCAAAGTTTTTTGGTGAATACATTCCCCGTTTTGTTGCGGAATACCATTATCGCCATTGGTGGGGTGACGTTGCTTTACTATAACAATCTGAAGCTTGCGCTGATTATGAGCTTTTGCTTTCNNTTTGACCAGGTGGTGCGCCTAAATAAGAAAAAGCGGCAAGAAGGGCTCGATACGCTTAGTGCACGGGCCGAGGAAGTTTTACTGTCTATCAAAACTGTTCAAGCCTTTAACCAAGAATTGTCTGAAGTCGAGGAATTTAATGAAGAGTTAGCCAAGGGCATGCGACACATTCGGCAATATGCAAAAAGTAAATCATTTCTAGCCTTTAGTGTGATTATTGTTAGCTTTGGTACTATTAGTCTGATTGTCTGGATTGGTGGCATGGACGTTATTGCGGGACAGTTAACCAGTGGTCAACTGACTTTATTCTGTTTCTATTCGTTGGCGATTGCGGGGTCGTTAGGGGTGATCAGTGAATATTGGGCC
>DINK01000043.1:8352-12042 GCA_002426825.1 Holosporaceae bacterium UBA5542 | reverse complement strand
AAATCTCTGATAATTTCAATCCGCTCGATTGTATCGACGTCAGAGTGGATATAGCGCACTTTTAACCCCACTTCAGAAAGGTATGTAGTGAGTGATTCGGCCATTTTTTTAGTAAGTGTGGTGACAAGCGCGCGTTGATTTTTTTTTGTAAGAGCAAGGCATTCTGCAATAAGGTCATCAATTTGATTTTCTGTGGGCCTGACAATGCATTCTGGGTCAAGAAGGCCCGTCGGGCGAATCACTTGCTCAACAAATTCATTGTTGGTTTGTTCAAGCTCCCAAGGACCTGGAGTTGCAGAAACAAATACTGTTTGGGGTCGAATTTCATCCCACTCTTCAAATTTAAGCGGGCGGTTATCTAGGCACGCCGGCAATCGAAATCCATATTCGGATAAATTGATTTTCCTTGATCTGTCTCCATGATACATGCCACTGAGTTGGGGCACGCTGATGTGACTTTCATCAACAATGAGCAAAGCGTCGTTCGGGAGATATTCAAATAAGGTAGGTGGCGGTTGACCAGGTGCTCGACCTGTTAAATAGCGCGAGTAATTCTCAATGCCAGGGCACATGCCCGTTGTTTCTAAAAGCTCAATATCAAATGTGATGCGTTCGCGAATACGTTGCGCTTCAATAAGGCGGTTTGTTGATTCAAATTCTTTAATGCGCTGTTCAAGATCTCGCTTAATTTGGCCCAGACACTGTTGAATGGTTGGACGCGGCGTTACATAGTGACTGTTAGGATAAAGTTTAATTTCTGGCAGTGAAACAATTTTTTCTCCTGTTAAAGGATCTGTTTCATGAATTTCTTCCAATTCTTCATCAAAAAAAGAAAGTCTCCATGCACGGTCTTCACAGTGTGCTGGAAAAATTTCAACCGTGTCCCCTCTTACTCTGAACGTGCCGCGATGAAAGCTAATATCATTTCGAGTATATTGAAGCTCGGTCAGCTTTTTGAATAGTGTTTGGCGCTCGATATGTTCGCCAGGTTTGATCCCAAAAGACATTTGGCTGTACGTTTCAACATCACCAAGGCCATAAATGCATGAAACACTCGCCACAATAATTACATCTCTGCGTTCTAGCAGTGCACGTGTAGCACTATGCCGCATGCGATCAATTTGTTCGTTGATGGTGGCTTCTTTTTCAATATATAAATCTCGCCGTGGCACATAGGCTTCGGGTTGGTAATAGTCGTAATAAGAAACAAAATACTCTACGGCATTATTCGGAAAAAAAGACTTGAATTCGCTATACAATTGTGCAGCCAATGTTTTATTATGACTCAAAACCAAAGTCGGTCGCNNAAATATTCAACAGCATTATGGGGGAAAAATTCTTTCATCTCCCCATACAATTGGGCTGCCAAAGTTTTGTTGGGTGCCAGAATCAGTGTGGGGCGGTTGTATTCTTGAATAACGTGTGCCACGGTAAAGGTTTTTCCAGAGCCAGTAACGCCAAGAAGAACTTGATCCCGTTTTTCTTGATAAAGATTTTTTAGCAGAGCCGGAATGGCGTCAAGTTGATCACCGGCAGGGTTAAATTCTGATTCCAGCTTGAAGGTCATTTATGCGTTATAGATAGGGCCACATAAGAATGCCAACGACTGCGCCACTGAGGCATGATGCCAAAGTGCCCACCATAAGTGCTTTAAAGCTTAGTGAGAGCACGTCGTTTCGCTTTTCTGGAACAATGCTGCCTAATCCCCCAATCATGATGCACATGCTGCTTATATTTGCGAAACCGCAAAGGGCATATGTCATAACAGTTCGGCTGTGCACGGAAAGCGCTGTGTCACTTAGTGTGGAAAGCTGCGTAAAAGCATAGAATTCATTTAAAATGGTCTTAATGCCCAATAAGCTACCTGCCGCCCCCGCTTCTTGCCAAGGAATGCCCATTAACCAAGCGACGGGTGACATAACAACCCNNTAGAAACCAGAGACACAAAAACAATAAGCATAGCGATAATGTTAAAGAATAATCTAACACCATCACCTGTTCCTTTCGAGATGGCATCCATGGATCCTGTGAATTCGTAAGGTAAAACCATTTTTCCTGCGGTTGGGCCCGAACTGTCGGGCACAACAATCCGAGACAGTGTAATGGCACCCAGAACGCTGATAATAGAAGCCGTCAAAAGATGTACGGTTGAGTACGGAACAATTTTATGAAGAATCATGGCATAAAGACCAATGATGATAATGGATGTCGTGGCAAATCCCATGCACATAATGGTGAAAAGTTCGCTTCGAGACATGTTTTTCAGGTAAGGCTTAATTAAAAGGGGTGCTTCTGTTTGTCCTAAGAAGATTTTTGCCCCACTGCACACACCAAGGGCACCACCAATGCCCATTGTTTTTTTCATGGCCCAAGAAATGCCCTTCACCATAATGGGAAGAATTCTTAAATGAAAAAGCAGCATAGAGAGTGCGCTGATAACAATAACCATAGGAAGTGTCTGAAAGGCAAAAATAAATGTGGTTCCTTTCGGATCGAAAGGAACATCTCCACCGCCTAGATATCCAAAAACAAATTTTGTGCCTTCCAAGGTGGCACTTTTAAGGGCAATGACACCGTCACTTATAAAGCCAATAAGCTTTCTTGCAAGGGGAATATGGAGCAGAATGGCTGCAACAACGCCCTGCATTAACAAGTTGCTGAAGGCTTGCTTATAATTTACAGACTTTCTGTCTTCTGAAATAAGCCAACAAAAAAACATAAAAACAATGATGCCAAATATTGCTTGAAGAATTGATTGTGTCACGTGTCCTCCTGGTTATTTTGTGTGTCAGAGTATCGTTTTTTGGGATATAGTACAAACAAAAAAGGTAAGAAATGTTGCATCTATTCGATTTTTGTTTGGTAGGACTTTTGTTTGGAGCTATTGCTTTTGCGGCTTGGGCTATGAAGCGTTACATCAATCTTTCTCATTCAAATGTTGATAGCCTAAGAAAACAAGCGGCTGCAGAAGAAAAACTTTCTCAGATGTAAAAAATAGAGCAAGCGTTGCTGGTTGCTCAAGAAAGGGTTTTGTCGTTAAGTCAAGAAAATGAGCGTTTACGGACACTGATCGAACAAAAAACGCTTTACTATGAAGAAAAAGAGGCCTTTTACAAAGAGTCAGATGAAAAGCTGAAAGAAACTTTTAAAGCGCTTTCATCTGAAGCTCTTTCAGCAAATAACAGTTCTTTTTTAAAGTTAGCAGAAGCAGCGTTATCTAAGTTTCAAGAGCATGCAAAAGGTGATCTTGGTCAAAGACAAAAAGCAATTTCAGAGCTTTTAGCCCCAATCAAAGAAGCATTGTCAGGCGTTGATAAGAAGGTGCATGAATTAGAAAAGGTACGCGTAGGTGCGTATGAAACACTCAAGCTTCAGGTTAAAGATTTAATTCATTCTCAGAAAGAGCTTAAAAGCGAGACAACGAATCTTGTGCAAGCGTTACGGGCGCCGAATGTTCGTGGGCGTTGGGGCGAAATGCAGTTAAAGCGTGTGGTGGAGATGGCGGGCATGCTTGCCCATTGTGATTTTACAGAACAGGTGTCATCTGATGTGGACGCCCAAAGATATCGCCCAGATATGATTGTTCATCTTCCTGGTGAGAAAAATATCGTTGTGGATGCGAAGGCTCCTCTTCATGCCTATCTTGACGCATTGGAGGCCAAAACCGAACACGAGAAACAAAGCAAAATT
>DINK01000043.1:7731-8322 GCA_002426825.1 Holosporaceae bacterium UBA5542 | reverse complement strand
GATATGAATGAGCATTTTTCTCGGGTTGGGAAAAATTTATCCGCCACTGTCGAGGCTTACAATCAAACATTGGGTACATTAGAGCGTCGCGTTTTGGTAAGTGCGCGTAAATTCGAACAATTAGAGGCGGCAAAATCTGGTACAAAAATAGAACAAAAAGAGCCCATAGAAAAGTTAACGAAGAAAATAAGCGTTGAAACAACGCCTTCTTAAGCGTTTTCTTCTTCAATCAGTTTGAGTGCGTCTAATGCTGCCATGCAGCCCTGCCCTGCAGCTGTGACAGCTTGGCGGTAGATCTTGTCTTGAACATCGCCGGCGGCGAACACGCCTTTTATGTTTGTAAAAGTTGTNNATTTAAGCCAACACCAGAGTTTGTAGTTCTTTTCTTGCCGGGCGAAACTTTTTTCAGTGCCGCTCTTGAGCAAGATCCTTCTCTTATTGAACTGGGGGCGGAACATAAGGTCATTCTGTCAACGCCAACCACACTGATTGCTTTATTACGTTCGGTATCTTATGGCTGGCGACAAGAGGTACTGGCCAAGAATGCGAAAGCTATTAGTGATTTGGGCCAAGAAATGCATAAAAGAATTT
>DINK01000043.1:0-7605 GCA_002426825.1 Holosporaceae bacterium UBA5542 | reverse complement strand
GTCCCTTAAAAATTTCTGTTTGAGGCTTGTGCCCAATTGCAATGAATACGCCGTCTACCTTTAATTCAGTAGTGTTGCCTGACTGTGTGTTTTTTAATTTAAGGCCGGTGACAGATTTTGGGTTTTCGCTCCCAAGAACTTCTTCAAGGGTTGTATGCCATAAAACATCAATTTTGGGATGCTTAAGTAACCGATCTTGAAGTACTTTTTCTGCGCGCAGTGTATCGCGTCGGTGAATGAGCGTTACTTTTTTAGCGTGNNAGCGCTTCTTCAACGGCGGTGTTCCCACCACCAATAACAGCAACCTCCTTGTCTTTATAAAAGAAGCCGTCACAAGTGGCGCATCCTGAAACGCCGAAACCTTGAAATTTCTTTTCAGTGTCTAATCCCAACCATTTGGCCTGGGCTCCTGTTGATATGATAACAGTGTCTGCAACGTAAGTGGTGCCGCTATCGCCTTCACAGTGAAAAGGTTTTTTCGAGAAATCAACTTTGTTGATATAATCTGGAACAAGCTCTGCACCAACATTTTTCGCCTGCTTTTGCATTTGTTCCATCAACCATGGCCCTTGAATCACGTTTTCAAAGCCAGGCCAATTTTCTACATCGGTTGTCACGGTAAGTTGCCCCCCGGGCTCATAGCCCTGAACAACAATAGGTTCTAGGTTTGCGCGTGCGGCATAAATAGCCGCTGTGTACCCTGCGGGCCCACTGCCAATAATAAGTACCTTGGTTTTTTTTGTGGTCATGGCTTTTATTTTCTTCCTCGTCCAGCACCAGGCTCTTCATAGCGGCCAATATTGTTTATAAATTCACCAAGGAATGAAGGGTCACGACCGTAAGTTGGTGTTTTTTCTCGATCGGGCTTAATTTCAACGCCTTTATCATCGAACTTTTTGATAGATGACAATATTCCCTTCTGATCGAACTCTATAAGGTAAAATTCTCTTTTTTCAATTTTGGGCGTCAAGAATGATACATTTTCTGTTTTCTCGCCCATGTAATACCACCCTTTTCCAATAAACATTTCGTGGCTAGAGGGTGGGCCAAGGTGTGTCAAAACATCTGCGCGGGTGGATTGGCCAATTTTTAATTTAGCAAGTTGTTGCTTTTCAAGAAAGTTGCCTCGTGTGTGTTGAATGGGTGTGCATTCGCACAAAAGGAGCAACAAAAAAAGAGGAAGAAAATGACAAATAGATATTCGTTTACGCATGTATGCACATTACAGTATTGTTCGGAATTGTGTCAATTCTGCAAGTATAAGAATGTGCAAAAATTAACATTTCATAAAGTGTTTCAGTGTGCTTTTTTAGTGAATAATGGCGTTGATTATGGTAGCGTCTGGCATTAATAGAAAAATATGTCTATTGCCTTGAAATGGCTTTTGGCCTTTGCTTGGTCAGAAATATTAATATATGAATTGCGAACGTATAAATGAATGGTCCTAGCTTATCTCTTGTATGGGGGGTGCCCTTTTTGGGCATCTTGTTGTCTTTATCAACGTTTCCTCTTTTTCTTAAAACCTTTTGGCATAAACATTATGGAAAGGTCATTTTTTTTTGGACATTGTGTTTCTTAGTGCCTGCGTTTCAGTATGACTTTGTGGGTACGACGCACGAAATCGCGCATATTGCGATCCGAGAATATATTCCCTTTATAGCTTTAATTGGGTCGCTTTTTGTTGTAACTAGCGGCATTCGGGTGAAATCTACCTGGGTTGGTCGCCCTGCGGGCAATGCAAGCATTTTATTTGTGGGCACAGTATTGGCAAGTCTAATTGGAACAACTGGGGCAAGTATGGTAATGATAAATCCACTTGTTCAGGCAAATGCTTGGCGAAAAAACAAGGCGCATGTTTTTATTTTCTTTATTTTCCTTGTATCTAATATTGGGGGTGCGCTTTCGCCAATGGGAGATGCGCCCTTATTCCTTGGATTTATCGAGGGGGTGCCTTTTTTGTGGCCACTGAAAAGCCTGTTGGCGCCTACAGCTGTATCCACAGCTTACTTGATAACTGTTTTTTTTATTATTGATTCCTTAAGGTTTAAAAAAGAAGCGCCCCACACTTTTCCACCTAAAGTAAAAAGCAGATTTAAGGTTAATGGGAAAATAAATATTATTTTTTTATTTCTTATCATTAGTGTTTTAGTAGGCACAACACTGTTACAAACAGAAAAGCATATAGAGGTTTTGGGAACGAAATGGCTGATTGAAAATATATTGCGTGATTCGGGCCTCATTGCGATTACTTTTCTTTCCGCTAAAATGACTAAAAAAGGGTTGCGTCTCTATAACCATTTTTCTTGGGATCCCTTAATCGAGGTTGCAAAAGTGTTTGCAGGTATTTTTGTAACAATGATTCCGCTTTTATCTATTCTTAAAGCGGGGGAAATGGGTGTGCTTGGCTCTATTATTTCGCATGTAAACAGTAATGGCATTCCTAATAATTTAATGTACTTTTGGACAACGGGGCTTTTCTCAAGTTTCTTGGACAATGCGCCTTCTTATTTGATCTTCTTTCATATGGCGGGNNTTGGCGGGCGGAGACGTGCCTACCCTTACCTCGTCTTTGAATCAGACGCTTATGGCCATTTCAATGGGGTCTGTTTTTATGGGGGCAGTAACTTATATTGGGAATGCGCCTAATTTTATGGTGCGATCTATTGCTATTAAACAGGGCGTAGATATGCCAAGTTTTTTTTCTTATATTGTCTTGTCTGTTATTATTCTTGGGCCGATTTTTGCCTTTGTTTCCTTTCTTTTTCTTAGGTAAATTCATCAAAAAACAAATAATTATCAATATATTTAATAAAAATATCAAAATATATGACATTTTTTTGTTGAAATACTTGAATTGTAGGACTAGGCTAATTATATCAATGGTGTCTAGACGCAATGTCTGGATTTCATGTTATACCTCCATAACTTGTCCGAGAGTGGTTCCCACTCTCGGACCTTTTTTTATTTTTCTACCATAAAGTGTTATGCTGTCCGTTTGAAAATGGAATATGAACTTAGAATAGAAAACGGTTTTCGACCTTACCTTGATACCATTCAAGAAATGGAGCAGCGCGTCACGTGCGTCAGGAGCGGGCAGAAGAAGTCTCTCCTATGGTTTTTGGAATACCCTCCTCTATACACTGCAGGTGTGGGGGTTAAAGATCATGTTTTTTGTTCCGAAATCCCTCTACACACGACAACACGTGGGGGTAAAGTGACTTATCATGGGCCCGGGCAAAGAGTTGTTTACTTTGTTCACAAATTGCCTTTCTCTGAGCGAGATATCCGGAAATATATATATTTTCTTGAAGAATGGTTGATTGTGGCTTTAGGACGTTTAGGTATAAACGGGCTCAGACACGAAGATGGCACGGGTGTTTGGGTAAGAACTGCAAGTGGTGTTGAAAAAATTGGAGCTATTGGTGTGCGCCTTCAGGGATGGGTTGTTTCCCATGGGGTTTCTTTAAATATTTCACCAAACTTAGATCACTATAAGAACATTGTTCCGTGTGGTATTGAGGGGCGTTCCGTCACGTCTCTTGAAAGATTGGGTGTGTGTGCCAGCATGGAGGAAGTAGATAAAATTTTAGTCGACTGTTTTCTCTCAACTTATCGCAAGGTAATGGAGGTGCGTTCATGATAGTACAAGATGTGCAGGAATTTAAGTATAAGCTCAAGAAAGGTCAAAGGATTTTAGGTATTGATTATGGAGAGAAAAATATCGGGATTGCCCTTTCCGATACAAGGCAAAAGATAGCCACACCTTTTAAAACAATTCAATCGAAAGGCATGCGTCAAGATGCCGTGTCCATTATCAGTTCTCTTGAAGAGATGGATGCGGGCGGCGTGGTGATTGGATTGCCTTTGAATATGAACGGNNCGTGCTACACGAGCATTTGTCCGAGAAATTACTTTGCTTGACGAATGTCCTGTTTTGCTATGGGACGAACGTCTCTCTACAAAGGCCGTAGAGGGCTTTATGATTGGAGGGGATATGAGTCGTAAAAAAAGGAAAAAAAATGTCGACAAAGTAGCGGCTACTTATATTTTACAAGGAGTATTAGACTACCTTTCTTTGTACTCAGAGTAAGGCACGTACTAACTTTTCCTGGACAAAAAAGACAATTAAATCTAATATCGCGGCAATTTAAGTCTTATAGAAAATTAAAAATCTGGAGAAGAAGTTAGATGATTTCAAGGCCTAAAATCAAAACACTTTTTGCGAGTATTGTGGGAACCACCCTAGAGTTTTACGATTTTATGTTGTATGCGGTGTTTCTTGAAATTATAGGCAATGAATACTTTCCAGGAAATGACTATCAAACAAACCAGATTTTTGGATACATTGGTTTTATGGCCGCCCTTATTATGCGTCCTTTTGGTGCGAGTGTGTTTGGGCATATAGGAGACCGGTTTGGTCGTCGGAAAGCTTTAATCTTATCTATCTCGCTTATGGGAATTCCAACGTTTATTATTGGAATTATGCCTAGTTACGCAAGTTGGGGGGTGTATGCTTCTATTATTTTGGTAACATGTCGCTTGATCCAGGGATTGTGTACTGGTGGAGAATATAACGGGTCGGCTATTTTTGCCCTTGAGCATATGGGGAAGCAGTTTCCTGGGTTTACGGGGGGCTTGATTACAGGGGCCAGCGTCATTGGAGCATTTTTGGCAACGGGAATGGGGGTAATCTGTCGTCAACCCTGGGCACCATCATGGTGTTGGCGTTTGGCGTTTTGTCTAGGAGGGCTTGTGAGCCTTGTGGGGCTTTATATTCGCCTTTACACAGAGGAAAGCCCTGAGTTTAAAAAGATGAAAAAGAAGAAAAATCACAAATCTCCTTTGCTTGAGGCGATTACGCGTGATCGTGCTTCTTCTCTTACCACAATTATCACGGGTACGTTGAATGGGTTTCTTTCCTATACGCTATTTAAATTTATCGATGTTTATTTGTATGAATTTTTAGATGTGAGTATCGTACGAACTCTTGAATACAGTATGATTGGTATTTTGACGTACGTTTTTGCGGCTCCTTTCATGGGCTTTATTTTGGATAAGGTGGGCAGTAAACGTATGATGTTGATGTCTTGTATTTTTGTCTTTTTGGCAGCTATTCCGCTTTATTACTTTTTCCAATTGCGGGATGTTGGCTTTTTTATTCTTGCGCAAATTCTTCTGGCTTTCATGGTGGCCAGTATTTCAGGGCCAGAGCATGCATTTGTTCAAACACTCTTTCCAGTAGAAGATCGCTATAGTGGTGTTGCCTTTAACTATAGTCTTGGCATGGCCATTGGTGGGGGTGCTGGTCCAGTGATTATGAAGGCGGCTACGCTTCAGTCTGGAAATCTATACGCGCCAGCCTTTATTTTGATGGGGGTTGCTGCGATTACATTTTGGACGCTTTATAAGCGTATTAAACAAGGAAGATTTTATTAAATCTATTCGGGTGGCATGTCGGCGCTGTATATACGCCCCCCGCCTCCTCCGTAGCCATTGTATCCCATGCTTCCGCCCGATACGAACCGGCCAATTACGTTGTCTGCAATCATAGACCCAACGCCCTCTGCGCCAGAAGGCGTAACACCATAAGCCCCCATGGATTCACCAAGCGGTGCCCCATGCATGCCCATTGTCATGCCAAATGGGGGTGGTGGTGTGATGCTCCACCCAATTTTACTTGGATCGGCATTTTGCAGATTATGGGATGTATTGACACCAGGCATCATCGGGGCGACAGAGCCCCCCCAAGGGGAAACCATTTGTCCGTATCCAGAGACGGTTGCACAGTATGGGTCCATGGTGGCATTGGGATTCGTCATTCTGACTTGTTGGCAAACCATTGCCATATTGCCACAACGTCTTTGATACTCAAGGCTCATTGTTCCGCCGGGAATTGAGGCAAGGCGACGGCAAAAATCAAGTTCGGCTACGGCCCCAGGGGAAACGGTGCCGCCGGTTGCAAGGGAGGTTGATGCCACATTTAAGGTTTCAGTGACGGCGCCCCCAACGATGCCTGTTGCGGTTGTGGCAACAGACTTAAGAGCGTCTCCTGCAGCACCAAGCCAGTCGGCGTGGGTTGGAAAATAGGTGCACACCGAAATGGTAAAAAGAAAAACAGCAGTGGTGTGTTTATTTTTCATTATGTGCCCCTGTTAAAATATCAGATGGTCTATAAGCCGGGTTCTGTTCCCTTTTCAGGGTGAACATCATTCCTCTAGGCTGTGCATTACTGACCAGCTCGTGCGACCCACCCGAATGACGGCCCGAAGGACGGCCTTGTGTCANNGCGGTGCGCTCTTACCGCACCATTTCACCCTTACCTTTCGGCGGTATATTTTCTGTGGCACTTTCCCTAAGGTTTCCCTCGCTGGCCGTTAACCAGCATCCTTCCTTCAAAGAGCCCGGACTTTCCTCTTCTTTAAAAAAATAAAGAAGCGATGCTCCAACCATCTGATATGCTTATATCTTGGCATTAAAAGAGGGTTTTCTGCAAGGAATTTTATTGCATTTATTAGTATTTTAATTTACACACAAATCATGGGAAACATTGAAAAACGGCTCTTAATTATATCGATATTTTTGCTTCTTTCTTTAGTTACACTTTCAGGGTGTGAGAAAGAAAAGAAGTTGGATTTGGAAGGCCATGATGCGGTTGTAATTACCTGTGGAATGGTTGCGCACGAATATGCCGCGTGCAAAAAAGGTGTTTCTCGGTGGATGCAAAAAACAGGGAAAAAAGCCCATGTTGTTCCTGCGCCAAACGGGTCTAATGAACGATTAACGCTATTCCAACAGCACCTTGCTGCCGGTGCTTCTGATATTGATATTTATCAGGTAGATATGGTTTGGCCGGGATTGCTTGCGCGCCATCTTGTTGATTTGAATCCGTATCTTTCTTCTGCTCAACGCCAACAATATTTACCACAGCTACTTAAGAATAATACAGTCAATGGAAATCTAGTGTCGTTGCCGTGGTTTTTGAATGTGGGCCTTTTGTATTATCGCAAAGATTTATTAGAAAAGTACGGTGTTTCTGTGCCTAAAACATGGGAAGAACTAGGGGCCGCTGCCCAATACATACAAGCCCAAGAGCGCAAATTAGGAATTGAAGATTTGTGGGGGTATGTTTTTCAGGGAAAAGCGTATGAAGGGCTTACATGCAATGCCATAGAATGGATTGCGTCTTATCCAAATGGTGGTAGTATTGTTGAACTAGATGGTCGTGTGAGTATTAACAATCCTGACGCGATCTACATCACACAAAAGATTGCGAGTTGGATTGGTACATTGGCACCACGTGGGGTTCTGAACTACGAACAGGAAGATTGTCGTGGCATATTCCAGCTTGGAAAGGCCATTTTTATGCGTAATTGGCCATATGCTTGGGTTGTGTTAAACAACCCCGAAAGTGCCGTTGCCGGCAATGTTGGCATCACAGTTTTGCCAAAGGGAGGAAAGAATGGCCATTCTTCTAGTGTATTAGGCGGATGGAATCTTGCGGTATCTAAGTATTCTAAAAGAAAGAAAGACGCGATTGATTTGGTGCTGTTTTTAACAAGTAAGGACGAACAGCGGCGCCGTGCTTTGGAGCATGGGTACTACCCT
>DINK01000026.1 GCA_002426825.1 Holosporaceae bacterium UBA5542 | reverse complement strand
TTCCTTGATAACTTGACTGATCTTGCAAGCACACTGATCCAAAACAAAGACAAAAGAGCCGCAGAAACGCTTCTTGAAAAAGCATGGCACGATATGCCTGCCTGGGCCATTGCTGAAACTTACTGTGAACTTATGTCTGAAAACACTCCTATTAAGCGTGCTCAAAAAGCAAGAAAACTACATGATTTAAGGCCGGATCACCCCGTTAGTCAGCTTATACTCATTCGCTACTTCATTGATGCAAAGCTATGGGGCGAAGCCAAACGTGTGTTGCACCTTATTCCCCAAAATGTTCCTGAAGCTTTTGTTTTACGTGCCGCTTTGGCAAAGAAAGAAAAAAACGATATCCCTAAAGTTATTGAACATTTAAAAAGCGCTGTTCAGAAAATTTCTTATCCGTACAAGTGCAGAAGTTGCCGGAAGTCGTCTGACAAACAAGAGGCTTTTTGCAATCACTGCGGGTCTTTCTTAAGCCTTTATTTAAAACACCCTATCACATATGCAAACTGTGCAGATGCCCTTGAGTAAAGGTTTTAAAAACTTTCTTTCTTAATTTTCATCTCTTTTAAGGGCGGCCAAAAATGCACTTTGAGGAATTTCTACATTCCCAATTTGCCGCATTTTCTTCTTTCCTTTTTTCTGCTTATCCAATAGCTTGCGCTTACGGCTTACATCGCCCCCATAACACTTTGCCGTCACATCTTTACGCATGGCTGAAACGGTTTCGCGGGCAATGATTTTACCCCCAATGGCAGCCTGTACAGCTATTTTAAAAAGCTGCCTTGGGATCAGATCTTTCAAGCGACTGCAAATTTCTCGACCCCGTGATTCTGCGCGATCTCGGTGGCAAATGAATGAAAGCGCATCAACAGGCTCGCTATTCACAAGAATACCTACTTTAACCAAATGGCTGCGCTCATAAGAGTCAAGCTGATAGTCAAAGCTTGCATACCCCTTACTAATCGACTTTAAACGATCATAAAAATCAAAAACAATTTCGTTAAGTGGCAAGCGATACACCACCATGACTCGGTTACCTACATAAGTCATATCCACCTGTTCGCCTCTTCGATCGGTACATAGAGAGAGTGTTGGACCCAAATAGTCATCTGGCACCATAATTGTTGCCCTAATCCAAGGCTCTTCAATGTAGTCAATTCTAACGGCATCCGGCATATCTGCAGGGTTATGCAGTTCAGTCATAGACCCATCTGTTTTATGAACACGATAAATAACACTTGGTGCCGTTGTGATTAAATCAAGATCAAATTCACGCTCTAGTCGTTCCTGAATAATTTCAAGGTGCAGCAGTCCTAAAAACCCACAACGAAACCCAAATCCGAGGGCTGCAGAACTTTCTGTTTCAAAGTGAAAACTTGCATCATTCAAGCGCAATTTAGAAAGACTTTCCCGCAACACTTCAAATTCAGATGCATCCACAGGAAACATCCCACAAAACACGACTGGAATGGACGGCTTAAATCCTTTTAGTGGTTCAAGGCATCCATCTTTTTCAGTCGTAATGGTGTCCCCAACTTGGCAGTCTGCTACCTGCTTAATGTTTGCGGAAATATAGCCGATCTCTCCAGGATACAACGCTTCTGTTTTTTGTACTTTGGGGGTAAAGCATCCAACTTGGTCAACTAAGTATACAGCTTTCGTATTCATCATTTTAATTTTGATGCCAGGCTTTAAAACACCTTCTTTAATGCGAACAAGCGTAACAACACCCAAGTAAGTATCATACCAACTGTCCACCAAAAGAGCTTGTAACGGTCGGGCAGCATCTCCTTCTGGGGCTGGCAATCTGTGCACAATGGCTTCTAGTATATCTTCTATTCCCAATCCTGTTTTCGCGGATGCTAAAATCGCATCGCTTGCGTCAATCCCTATTACATCTTCTATTTGTTCTCGAACTCGATCAGGTTCTGCCGCAGGTAAATCTACTTTATTCAAAATAGGAATAAGCTCATGATCATTTTCAATAGCCTGGTATACATTGGCTAATGTTTGTGCTTCAACACCTTGTGATGCATCAACAATAAGCAGTGAGCCTTCACAAGCCGCTAATGATCGACTTACTTCATAGGCAAAATCCACATGTCCCGGTGTATCCATTAGATTTAACTGATAAGATTCACCATTTTTCGCTGTATAAAACAAACGAACTGTTTGTGATTTAATGGTGATGCCTCGTTCACGCTCAATATCCATAGAATCGAGAACCTGCTCTTTCAATTCTCTTTCTGTCAACCCTTGACATGCTTGTATAAGACGATCCGCCAAAGTGGACTTTCCATGGTCAATATGAGCGATGATGGAAAAATTACGAATATGGGTACGAGGTGTTTTCTGAGACATTGTTTATAACTTTAGTTGTCCTTTTAATTGGCGATCTGCAGTCACCACAACAGCATCGTATATTGCCTTAATTTCCTGATCTGTAAATGTTTTTTCTTTAGATTCAAAACAAACACGAAGTGACAAAGATTTTTTGCCATCTGGCACACCTTCTCCTTGATACACATCAAAAACATCTACAAAGGTAATTGATGGATCAATTTTATAAAACGTTCTGATAATATCTTGAGCACTCACCTCACTCGGGAAAAGGAAAGAAAAATCTCTTTCAACTTTGGGAAAATCAGAAACATCTAATGCTTTCTTCGATGCAACTTTAAGAGGCATTAAGGCCTGCACATCCATCTCAAAAGCATATACACGCTCTTTAATGCCAAATACTTTTAGAATTTTTGGGTGAATTTCACCAAAAACAGCCGGTTTATTTTTAGGACCACGCTGTACCCAAGCCGAACGTCCAGGGTGATACCAACTAGGCACATCTTCTGTCGATATCTGTGTTGTTGCTGGTGAAATATTAAACGTGGAAAGCAAAGACATCACATCTGTCTTGATATCAAATACGTCTTCGATCTTGTCTTTTTTTGACCAATGCATCGGTTGTTTTAGCCCTGTTTTTGCAGCACCAATGACAAGCGATTGATCGCTTTCTTGAAGTCCTTTGTAAACAGGTCCCACTTCAAAAAGAGAAATAGGACGGAGCCCATGATCTGTATTTTTCTGAATCGCATGCAATAAGTGTGGCAAAATACATGGCCGCATATACATTAAATCAACCGTAATGGGATTAGAAATTTTGGTTGATGTGCCTTTTCCCCCAAATAAACAAAAGTCTTCCTCACTTACCATCGACCATGTCACAACTTCCATAAAACAACGCTGAGCAAGCGCATGACGCGCTAAAACTTCAGCTGATTTTTCTGGTGTCATTTTGTGTGGTGGCGCTGAGGGCAAAACAGGCTCAGGCAAATTTTCGTACCCATAAATACGGGCAACCTCTTCNNCAAAGCCTAAAGATTCAAGAATACTTCTTTGTTTCGCATCTGGAATATCCATTCCCGTTCTTTTTAAGGTTTCTTGCCCTTCAAAAGAAATATGCGGCGGTGCGTAAAGAGATTCACCCAATTCAATAATATCGCTCGGCGATCCCCCACAAATCTTTAGAATTAAATCAGTTGCACGTTCTATTCCCATTTGCGTTGAAAGAGGATCAATACCCCGCTCAAAACGATGGCGTGCATCGGTATGCATCTGCGTTTCACGCCCTGCTTGCGCAACATGGATAGGATCAAAATAAGCACTTTCCAACAGCACGTTTTGGGTTTCCAAAGTGCATCCAGAATCCACCCCTCCCACCACACCACCAAGGGCAGCCACATGATGGTCATCTGCAATCACCACATACCCCTCATTCAATGAATATGTGTTCTCATCAAGGGCAACAAAGACTTCCCCTTTCTTAGAAAGACGCACTGTGGCCGTCCCATCCAATTTGTCTGCATCAAACACATGAAGGGGGCGGCATAAATCGATCGAAACATAATTGGTGATATCAACAAGGGCAGAAATAGAGCGCATTCCAATAGCATTGAGTTTATTTTTTAACCAATCAGGACTTGGTTTATTTTGCACCCCTTTTAAAAAGCGGCCCATGTAGTGAGGGCACCCATCCGCTGCTGCTGCATCACGCTTTAAAGTCAGCGGAGACTTAAATGTCCCTGGCACGCTTGGAATAGATAGTGGCTTAAGCGTGCCAAGCCCTGCAGCTGCAAGGTCTCTTGCCACCCCCCGAACAC
>DINK01000001.1 GCA_002426825.1 Holosporaceae bacterium UBA5542 | reverse complement strand
CTTTGGCGCCAGGCATAAGAAGAAGTTTATTGCTTTCTGCTTGGTCACGGCTGGGTGAAGAAATATACCCAATGACATGTAGGCCACTTTTATCCATTTTATAATCTCTTGCACGCCCTTCTTCTGTGTAAATACCGGGAAGCTCTGTATTGTGTATTTCAAGTGCAGAAATTTGAGACCAAGAAAGATTGTTTTTCAGTAGAATAGGAATAAAGCGTGGCTGGGTTTTTGACTTTTTGGCGATAGCTCTTATATCATCGCTATTAAGATCTAAAAGGCGCGACACATTCTGTAAAGCTACATTTAAGTCTCCTGCTTCTTGGGGGACAACAACAGCGCTATAATTTTTAATATTTTTAACGAGAGGGACATTCCATCGGTCGGTAATGTGGCCCCGAGGCGCAAAGTGTACGCGTGCTCTTGTCCTATTTTCTTCAGCAAGCATTTTGTATTCGTCTGAATATAGAACTTGTAAAACAAATAAGCGTATTATGACAATAATGGCTACAACTGCTTGTATCCAGCCAATGTAGATAAGGCGTTGAAAAAAAGTGGAATGGCCGTAGAGCATCTATCTCTCTTCCCCCACAAACCAAAACATAACGCGTTTTAGGCTTGGATAAAATAGTAGGCTGAAAAAATGCCCAATAACAGGATCAATGCAAAAAAAGATACGTTTATGAACAGTCCAAACCAATAAAAAATGAACGCACAAAATTCCAACTGTGCTTCCCCAAAGAATGACCCATTCATGTTGCAATTTTTCACTAAAACACTCTCGATAGAAAGAGATGCCGGCATAAAAGGAAAGTAAAACAAAAGTGTGTTCCCCTAAAAGTGACCCTCCCGCGATGTCTGTGAATAAGCCTAGAAAAAAAACAACCATAAATGACACATGATATTCAAAAAAGAAGGTCCAATAAAATAAAGTAATGATGGTAAAGCTGGGTTGGAATGGGAGAAAGTGGAAGAAGCTGTATTGATCGATTAAGGTTGCAAGCAACAGGGAAAATATCATTTTAAATTTTATGATGATATTTTTTTTTGTAAGGTCTGATAAAATCAACACAGTCTTACCTAAACTTTGAAGAAAATGCGTTCAACTCATGTGTTAAAATATTGACAAAGCTAAGAGAGTCTAGCTTTGCGAATGGTTTAACGAACGCTTCATCTGCGGTAACTTTTTCGATTGTTCCAACGGGAATGCCTGCGGGGAAAAGCCCCCCGCTGCCAGATGTTCTGACGATATCACCTTTTTTAATTTCAGCCCCATAAGGAAGATAACGTAATACAGGGTAATTACTGTTTGTACCCATTAAAATAGCATGTTTGTTTGAGGGTTTAATGATAATGGGAACGCGTGAGTTTAAGTCGGTGATTAAAAGCGCTCGTGTTAAATTGGCAGATGATTCCACTGTTCGACCAACTAAGCCTTCTTGTGTAATGAGGGGGCTTTGGGCCATAACGCCTTGGTTAAGCCCGGCCCCCAATAGTAAGCTTTTAACGAACGGCTTTCCAGGATATGAGATAATGGGTACGGTCTTGAATCGCGAGGTATAGCTTCTTGTGACGTTTAAGAGTCTGCGTAATTCTGCGTTTTCATGTTCAAGCTGCTGAATATAGTATTCGCGCTCTTTGTATTCTTTTACCGTTTCTTTAAGTGTTTGCAACTTAGAATACGCAAAAATCCAATCGTGTGCTTTCATTTTTGTATTTTGTACACCTTTAGATGGGACATGGCTTAAGCGTGCGATGGGGTGAAAAATTTCCATAACAACTAAACGTGCTTTTTGTGCAAACATGGAATTTGATGCTGCAACGTAAAGAATAAAAAGAGAGGTTATAGCGAAAAAAACAAACAAAATGAGTTGCTTATAAGCATGAAAAGTAGAGTTAACCTGCTTTAAAAAGGGCTTTCTTACGTAAAATTTCGAAGCATTGTTTTTATTATCTAAGCTCAAATCTACCCCCTCCCCTAGGGTTTATTTAGATTTCAGATACAAGCACATCTTTCAGCACATCCATATGTTCAAGGGCATAGCCCGTGCCCAAAACAACACAGGATAGAGGATCTTCTGCCACACTTACAGGTAAATGGGTTTCTTTGCGTAAAACTTTGTCAAGGTCACGCAGTAAGGCACCGCCACCTGTTAGCATAATGCCTTTATCAACGATGTCTGCTGACAGTTCGGGTGGCGTGTTTTCAAGAGCCATTTTCACAGCATCAACAATCGCAGCAACTGGTTCCGCAAGGCTTTCAGCTACATCTTTTGAAGAAATACCGATTTCTTTTGGAATACCGTTCATAAGGTCTCGACCTTTGATGCGCATTTCTTTTTCTTGTGATGGTTTCGAAGATGCAGAGCCGACTTCTTTTTTGATGCGTTCAGCACTTGATTCACCGATTAGTAAATTTTGTGTGCGACGTACATAAGATATAATGGCTTGATCCATTTTGTCGCCACCGACACGAATGGACTTTGCATATACAATGCCGCCCAATGAAATAATCGCAACTTCTGTTGTGCCGCCACCAATATCAACCACCATAGATCCTGTTGGCTCGGTCACGGGAAGGCCAGATCCGATGGCTGCTGCCATACTTTCTTCGATGAGAAAGACAGAACGTGCCCCGGCGCTTTCTGCGGATTCTTGAATGGCTCGACGTTCGACTGCTGTAGAGCCCGAGGGCACGCAAATAATAATTTGAGGACGCGCCAGCATAATTCGGTTATGAATTTTACGGATAAAATGCTTGATCATTTCTTCCGCAACATCAAAGTCGGCAATAACACCGTCTTGCAAAGGGCGAATGGCCTGAATATGGCCTGGCGTGCGACCCACCATCATTTTTGCCTCTTCTCCAACGGCCAAAACTTGCTTTTTACCGCTTACTGTTGATACGGCTACAACAGAGGGTTCGTCAAGAACAACCCCCTTCCCTTTAACGTATACAAGGGTATTCGCTGTGCCTAAGTCAATCGCCATATCAGACGACATAAATTTAAATAATTTTGAAAAAACAGTCATGATACACTCTGGAATATTCTAGCCATTAGTGTATACCGAGCACGTTCAAAAGGAAAGATGTTTTTCCAATACTGTGTAATAGAGTCTCTAGGTTTTGAGCCAATATCCAAGACGGGCTTTTGCAAAAAATAAAAAAAACCCTCCAAAGTTTGGAGGGTTTTTTCTTTAGCGTTTTGAGAATTGGAAGCGGCGTCTCGCTTTGCGACGTCCATATTTCTTTCTTTCAACCACACGACTGTCTCGTGTGAGGAATCCGTTTGATTTCAGAACGGCACGTAACTTAGGTTCATAGTCGGCTAATGCGCGACTGATGCCGTAACGAAGTGCACCGGCTTGTCCGGAAAAACCTCCGCCAACAACAGTGCAAAG
>DINK01000050.1:253-4769 GCA_002426825.1 Holosporaceae bacterium UBA5542 | reverse complement strand
ACGAAGCGTAGACTTAAGGACCGAGGTTCAGAGACCTCAACGGCACGACAGCCAGGTGAGAGTCATAAGCAATGGTTAGAACGTGTGATGTTTGATGGTAATGATAACGATGCAGCTGCACGTTCTCATCAAAGACGATTCTGGCGTGCACGGGACCGACACATACGTGAACAGGATGGAAAGTTTTCCACATTCTGGCATGCACGGGACCGACGCGTACGTGAACAGGCTGGAAAGTTTTCCAATTAATGGACGAGNNGCCGCCTTCGGGCGGCTTTTTTTATGGGCCCTTGTGGCCCTTTTTTATGACAACCCCCCAACAGTGGAGAGAAAATGAAAACAACAATTTTACAAAAACCTAAGCGAATGCCAGTGGGATTGCTAGATGCCAAGCGGTATTTGAAGGTAACCCATGATCAAGAAGATGGGG
Organism: Holosporaceae bacterium UBA5542; assembly: GCA_002426825.1. Lineage (GTDB taxonomy): Bacteria > Pseudomonadota > Alphaproteobacteria > UBA7879 > UBA5542 > UBA5542. The sequence goes on along the minus strand of DINK01000050.1, from coordinate 4,339 downwards.
TGATTGAACGCCTTATTGAAACTGCAACCGAAATGGTAGAGGCGTACACGCGGCGCAAATTAGTGTCTCAGGTATTGAATAGTTTTATCCCCTTTGAACCCAACCACAAACGCCAAAAAGGATTGCAGCGCGTGTGGGTGTGTGCAGACCGATATGTATTCTTTTTGCCTTATGGCCCTGTGTCAGAAGTTATGTCACTGGAACGCATTGAAGAAGAGGGCACATTGTCACCCCTGGGGCGATATGACTTTCACGTGAACACGAATACAGACCCTGCCATGGTGGTAATTGAAAAGCGCTGGGGTTTTGGGGTGCGTGCGGTTTATAAGGTGGGGTATGACGGTGCTATTCCGGCCCCTTTGATTCAGGCCATTTTAACGATTGTGGGCCGCCTTTATGGCGACCGGATCTTAGACCAAGGAGATGTGTTGAAACATGTTTCAACATTATTGGCCCCCTATGTGGTGGGCCGGGGCAAACTGTAGGAGGGACGTTTGATGCATATTAACGAATTAACCGAATTATTAGATGTGGAAGCGGGGAGAGAAACCCCAGACGAACAAGGGGGCATGACCACCGCATGGGCAAAGAGCGCACCGATATGGGCCCGCGTAACCCAGCGCTTGAGACCCCGATTGGGGGTGTGGGAAGGGGGGCAAGCCCATTATGAAGTATCTTATGAAGTGTGGATGGACAGTGCTGTGCCGTTGCCCGAGCGGTTTCGTGTGCGGTGGCAAGGCGATGTGTTGTATCCCCTGCATCGACCGATTCATCAGTCGGGGGGGCTTTGGAAAATGGTAACGGTTGCGGCCCGAGATAACCATGAAGAATGAGAAAACACATTTTGGGCAAGGGGTTGAAGGAAATATCCACCAAGGTGATGTGTTGGAGGCAGTTTTTCTGCACTTAAAAAAAACAGTTAATGACGTGCCTTTTTTTCAATGTGTGCCCTTTGAAAGTAAGCCCCCTTATGGGGTGATGCATGTGGCCGAGATGCACCCCGGCAATGGGCTGCCCTTTCCCCATTTTTACACAGAAGGGGTGCTGGAACTGCAGGTGTGGAGTGCCTATCAAGGCGTGCGGCCCCTGACAGATATTATGAATCGGGTGTCGGCAGCGTTGACCCAAAAATCGTTGCCTTGTGGGGCAGGTTTTTTAACGTTTCAGGTGGAAGCCCTGTGTGTGCCCACCCAGCTGATGACGGCGCAAAAGAAATGGCGGGAAGGGAAAATAACGCTGCTCTTTCGCTTTCAGCATAAGGAGGAGGAAAAATGAGGAAAAAAGAACAGAAACAAAAGATAAAATTCAGCACGTTTTGGGGAAAAACCCCCTGGCTTTGTTGGTATAAAAAACCAAAATGGTGGGGGTGTGATCGCGGATGAGTTATGGAGGATTGAAGATNNGAAGATTGAGGGGGCAGGTATGCCCCCCCTTTTTTTGAAAACATGTACACAAAAATTAGAAGTTATTGCCGATGGCAGTTGGCACAGAACGGTGAATGGTACCCTGTTGTGCACCCGTGTGTTGGGCGCAAAAAAATACCGAACCACCTGCACGGGGGAAGGCCCAGCCCAACCGGGAATGGATCATTTAAACCTGGGCGACTGTGTCAAAATTCATTCGGTGCAACGTTTGTGGCAACGTGGGCAGTTTGAGGGAGTGACGGTGCAACGGCCACCAGTGCCCGGATCGATTGTGGTGTTGAATGAAAAGGGGGGTGTTTTAGAGTTTGATCAGGTAGGATTAACAATAATTCCCCGGTTTTTAGGACGCCCTTTTTATGTGGGATATTGCCCCATTCTAGCAGTTTCTTTAACAGATGTGTGTCTTGAAAGTGCGCAAGGGGAATTGAACCCTAAGTGGCATTTAACAGGTGAAGAAGTATAGAAATAACATAAAAAAACTTGTTTTTTCGGAAAGGGCCCCTATATGTATTGCAATTGTACGATGATAGGAGTTAAAATGTTGTATCGTTCTTTGTTTTTATTGATTAGTTTTTTGTATGTTGTTGCAGCAACCTCTTTCGGGGCTGGGTCTGCGGAAGACGCATTAACACCTGACACAGCTGTTTGGGTGCATTACACTCGTTTTAAGCCAAGAGGCACACATTTGGTTGCGGGCTCTGTTCCTGTTATAGATTTAGGCAATGCGCCTTCAAAAGAAGCGCTTGCACAGCGCCTTGCACGTGCCGAGGCTTGTTTACAGTTACGCCATACGGTGCACGGTGTATTGAATGGACGTGTTGCGTCCCATGAAATGGCCATAAGTCAGAAGAAAAGTGTACAGTTAGACCGTGCAGGTTATGATTACGCGGTTATGATTCCTTTTTCAAAGCTGGAAAATGTTTGGGATGCGCATCCACAAGATACGTTTGTTGTTGGGAACGTTTCTTTGGCAGATGCAACCATTTTGGTTGCCCATGGGGCGGATATGCCAGATGTAGAGGTGGCAAATGTTGTGCAATTGACGGCAGGTAAAGCTATGTTTGATGCGGTGGAAGAATCGCTGCGCGCCCAAAATTTGCCCATTGTAGAGTTTAATTGGGCAGATCAAACGGTTCGCATTACATCGCAGGCCCTGTTTGATAAATATTTTTCAAACATGACAGAAAGGCAGGCGGCGCTTATGAATGGATCAACGCTTGCAGATATTCGGCGCGGCATTCAGTCAGGAATGGCACAGCGCATGATACAAACGAATTTTGAATATGCACTTCCCTTTGATCAGCACCGCTTTCGTGTGAATGATGGCCCCCTTCATGATTTGTCTGAACTAATGCCCGCATGCACGGCGCGGTTTGATTGCTGGAATCACAATACATCTGTTTTTGGTGGAGTTGAAAAGTGTGTTCAGAAAGACATTGTGCTTGTAGCGGCGCGACAAATTGGCACAATGCCAGAGCGTGTAGCTGAAAATAGAACAGTTGTTCAGCATATAAGTAAGTTTCCGACGGTAGTATTACAGAAGTATTTTGCAGATGAAACTGAAGCCATGAAGGCACTAAAGACAGCGGTTAAAGCCCGCCATGCGAAAGGCGAGCTAACTGATGCAGCTTTGGCTTCGTTTAATGCCTTTATTAAAGAGTTAAATGTTTGGATCGCGTATTTGACCAAACATGAAATTGGAATGCGTGAAAAAGGAAAATCTCTTTTTAGCGGGAAGGGAGACGAAGGTGTGCGCGCTGTTCGAAGTCACGCAGAGCGTATCTGGAAGACAGTCCAAAAAATGCGGGCGGACGCTGCAGCTCCAAAGGATGCAGAACCTAAAGCAGAGCCTGCAGGGAATGCCGCCAGTGCTGCCGCTGCTGCTGCTTCATCAGCAAACTCTGGTAAGAAGGCAGATGATGGGGATGCATAAACTATTCTTATGTTCTTAAAAAAAGGGCCCTTTTCGAGGGCCTTTTTTTATGGGATTTTCTGAGACTTATTTTTGCAAAATCTTGACATGGGTTCGAAACCTATTGATAGTGAATGTTTATAAGCAGATCGGATTCTTACATGAAATATTGGTTACTGTCGCGGGGGTATCCGCAGGGTGTTTTNNTTTTGGGCTGTGCTGACGGCATTGGTGAGTATTGGTAATGACGTTATCACCAAATTTGTGGGTGGCCGCCTGAATGGGCTTGAAATTTCATTTTTTCGATTCTTTTTTAGCATGATCACCGTGCTGCCCTTTATGTTGCCGCATGGCTTGCAAGCTTTTAAAACCAAGCGGGCTGATCTGCATCTTTGGCGTGCAGTGATTGGGGTGGCCGCGATTGCCCTTTATGTTTTCAGTTTGATTTATTTGCCCCTTGCAGAAGTGACTGTTTTTTCTTTTACGCAACCCTTGTTTTTTATGCCCATTGCCATTTTGTTTTTGCGTGAAAAAGTGGCTATGAACCGTTGGATTGCGGGCCTTTTTGGCTTTGTGGGTATTCTGATTGTGCTGCAACCCGGCACCATTGCCTTTAAGATGGCATCGCTGTTACCCATGGGTGCGGCATTTTTATTTGCCATGTTAGATATGTTGGCAAAGAAAATGGTATCGAATGAAAACACGACCACCCTTTTGTTTTATTTCGCACTGGGTACCACATTGGCCGCC
>DINK01000050.1:0-245 GCA_002426825.1 Holosporaceae bacterium UBA5542 | reverse complement strand
AGCCCGGCACTTTATGTGTGGCAAACCCCCACCCTGGACGAGTTGTTTTGGTTGTTTTGTTTAGGGGCTGGGGCCAACCTGATTCAGGTGTGTTTGTTCCGTGCTTTTGCAGCGACGGATGCTTCTTCTTTGGTGCCGTTCCGGTATACAGAACTGGTGTTTGCAAGTTTCTTTGGGTATGTGTTGTTTGGCGAATTGCCAGCAATGATGGTGTACCTAGGGGCGGCGGTTATTATTGCGAGCAC
>DINK01000014.1:205-55798 GCA_002426825.1 Holosporaceae bacterium UBA5542 | reverse complement strand
AGAGACTATGTTGCAAAACAAACGATTTCCGTAAGTGATAAAGACAAAGTTACAAAGGCGGTTTTTTCTGTGCTTGCCCATCCATTATTTTCAGAAAAACAAGCGTTCATCATGAAAACAGAAATCAGTGTGCAGGGGATGTTGAATGGATTCTCCACAAAAGGGGTTATTGATCTTTTAATGCAGGATGACCAAGATAAAGTGATTTGGATTCTTGATTATAAAACAGGTCATTTTGACGTAAACTTCAAAAAATATCCTCCTGAAACATACGTAAGGCAGATGGATATATACAAAAGACTTTTATCAAAAATATATGAATCGTACACCATAAAAACAGGATTAATATGGACAGAAATTGGCTGGTTGCAGGAATTATAGCTGCCTTCATTTGGACGTTCAGTCTAGGGGCTGCAATGACAGACCCTGTTTTACAGTCGTTTTTTAATGCTCACCAAATTATCTCCTATAAAAAAATTTCTGTGGGTGACAGTTGCGATCATGTTTATAAGCTTAGAGGGAAAAAAAATTTATTTATTTTAAAAGTGTTGAATTTACGTCGTCCTCTGCAGAAAAGAAGAGCTGTTGTGCGTATGACAGCGTGGGCAGGTTGCGAAGGATTGGGGCCCAAACTTGTTTGGCATGATAAAACTTATCATTATATGGTAATGTCCTTTTCTAAAGGGCGTTATTTAAGGCCAGAAGACTTAAAAAATCCTGCTATTTTTGAAAAAGTTGTTGTTTGTATGCGCAAAGCTCATGCTGCCTCTCCATCACATGTATCTGGGGTGTCATCTTATCCGTTAAAAGTGCGCGCGCTAAGACGTGGAGAAGAAGTCATGTCTTATGAAGTTCATAATTTTGCACAAATTTTCGAACGTCTTAAAGACCAGTTTTTTAATGGTACAGGAGACACATGTTGTAACACGATTTCTCATGCCGATATTAAAGTAGGCAATATTCTTTTAGAAAAAGGTAATTGTCCCATGTTGATTGATTGGGGCGAGGTGACGTTGGCTTCTTTGTACGACGATCTAGGTAGTTTTGCGCATCACTTCAAATTAAATATTCACCAAGAGAAACATTTGTTAACTCTTTATCTGGAACGTACTCCACATGCAGAAGAAATAAACCATCTTCAGGCACATCGTAGATTTGCAGCATTAAATGAAGCGTTCTGGAAAATGCGTGTTTTTTGTGAGAAATCAAAAAAGAATATTATCACAATGAATAAGAGTATAGACTTTTTACAAGGCTTTTTGTAGGATTCCCCTTTAATTTTAATAAAAAATCAGCGTGGTTTGTACCGATGAAAGTTCAGAAAAATACAAGTACAGAGAAAATTTCTCCTTATATTTCTCCTTCAAGGAGTTTGCCAGAAATTACCGTTAAGTCCTTTATTCTTAGTGTGTTGTTGACGCTAATCATGTCAGCGGCAAACGCATACCTGGGGCTTAAGGTAGGTATTACGGTTGCCGCAACAATTCCAGCTGCGGTGATGTCGATGGCGATTTTGAAGCTATTTCGTCATTCAAACATTCTTGAAAATAACATTGTGCAAACAACAGTGTCTGCAGGCGAAGGGCTTGCGGCTGCTGCTGTGTTTACCTTGCCTGCTTTGATCATGATGGGATTTTGGCAATCTTTCCCTTTTTGGGAAGTTACAGGCCTTCTTATTTTAGGTGGGCTGCTTGGGGTTATGTTTTCTATTCCTCTTCGGCGTGTGTTTCTGGTGGAAGGGGGGCTTAAATTCCCTGAAGGTATTGCGGCAGCCGAGGTGTTGAAGGCAGGTGACGGTGCTTCTCAGGCAGGACTGAAGGACTTGCTTATGGGCAGCTTTTTATCGGCTGCTTTGAAGTTTGGCCAATCTGGCTTGGGCATTTTTGGTGAAAGTATCAATTACTGGCGACGTGTTGGAGACGCTGTGTTTGGCTTTGGTACCGGGATTGCAGGTATTCTTGTCGGGGCTGGATATATCGNNGTATCATTTTGGGGTCTCTTGTGGCGTGGGGCATATGTGCGCCCATCTATGCGTCCATGGGCGGTTACTCTGCTGATCTTGAGCCCTTTGCTCTTGCCATGCAGGTCTGGAAAGATAAGCTGCGCATCATTGGTGTTGGTTGTATGGTGACTGGGGGTGTTTGGACAACCCTAACTTTAGTTGGCTCTATGAAAGAGGCAATTGTTTCTTCCTATGCTGTTTTGAAAAAAACAAAACTCAATAAGAAGCTTGGTATTTTAGCTTTGCGCACCGAGCAAGATATTCCCATGAACTATGTTGGGGTTGGTGTTGTGTTGGTAGCGGTAGCATTGTGTTTCTTTTTACACCAACTTTTTGGTCAAACAGGTCTTGTTCAGTACCCAGGGCTTTATTGGACGATAATTGCCGTAATGTCAGTTGTATGTTTGGTTTTAGGATTTTTAGCCGCGGTTATTAGTGCGTACATTGCGGGTTTGATTGGTTCTTCCAACTCTCCTTTGTCAGGTATTGCGATTATGGTTATTCTTTCTATCTCTCTAGTGCTTTCTGCTATGGTGTCATCAGTTCTTGGTTCAGGTGTGGCGATGTTAGCCATGGCTGCGATTACCGTACTGCTGGGTGCTCTTATTTCGGGAACTGCCGTTATAAGCTTGGATAACCTTCAGGATTTAAAGGCGGGACAAATTGTGGGAGCGACACCTTGGAAGCAACAGGTTATGTTGATTGTGGGCTTAATTGTATCGGGCTTTTGTATGGGCCCCATTTTGAACGTGCTTTTTGAAGCATACGGTATCGGAGATGTCTTCCCGCGTGAAGGCATGGATCCTTCCCAAGCTTTAGCTGCACCAAAAGCAGCTCTTATGGCGGGTCTAGCACGCAGTGTTTTCGACCTTTCTCTTGACTGGACATTGATGTCTGTTGGTGCAGGTATCGCAATTGTGTTTATTGCAATTGATGTTGTTCTTAAGCGGACGACAACATGGTCTATTCCTATTTTGGCTGTTGCGGTTGGTATCTATATGCCTCTTGAAATTACAGTTCCCATTTTAATTGGTGGTTTGATCGCACATATGTCTAGCCGGCAGATAAGAAAGCAAAAGAAGGCTTTGGGTGCGCGTTATGAAGCTGTAGAACAAAAGGCTTCTCAGCGTGGGTTGCTGACAGCATCTGGTATTGTGGCAGGTGAAGCCTTAATTGGTATTTTGATTGCTGTTCTGATTGTCTTCTTCCCTTCTGTTCGCGATGCAATTTCAGCGATTTCGATTGATTCAACTGTAAAGACGATTCTTGGGTTGGGGCTATTCTTGTTCTTGTGCCACTACCTTCTTCGTGTGGCCGGTTCAACAAAAGAGAAGTAGCCTCTAATATGCATAAAGAGCCCACACAAAGAGGCCTAAAGGTTGCAGAGGAAGTTCGGCGAATGTTGGTGGACATTTTTCGTGAGTCACCGTTGTGGGAACAGGGGCTCGCCGAGATTTCTCTTACATTGACGGAAGTACGCATCAGTGCAGATTTGCGGAATGCCCATGTTTTTGTTTTGCCTTTGGAAAGTACGCTTTCAGGGGATCTGCTTCTCAAAAAGCTAGCGAAAGCCGTTCCCAGATTGCGCAAAGAGCTTGCAAAAAAAACTCGCTTGCGTGTGGTGCCAGCACTTACTTTTCATCTAGACAATGCTTTTGATAATTTTAATCAAATTGATTCTTTGTTGAACGATCCTAAAATAAAGCGGGATATTAAAAAAAGTGACACATAGCATTCATGGGTGGCTTTTTTTAGATAAGCCCTATGGAATGTCTTCAAACAAAGCACTTCAAAAGATTAGATCTCATTTTGGACGCCCAAAGGGCGGCCATGTGGGCACGCTTGATCCTCTTGCGACAGGGTTTCTGCCAATTGCTTTGGGTGATGCAACAAAAACAATTCCCTATTTAGAAAAAGCCCAAAAAACCTATACGTTTGAAGCTACATGGGGGGAACAAAGAACAACGGATGATAAAGAGGGCGATGTTTTGTCTTCCTCTGATGTGCGTCCAACACCCGAAACAATTATTGAAACCATGCCTTGTTTTATTGGAGACATTTATCAGGCACCTCCAATTTATTCCGCTATTAAGATGGGGGGGAGGCCTGCATATGAAAAAGCGCGCCGAGGGGAAATGCCCCAAATGGAGAAGCGTTTGGTGGTAGTGCACAACCTTTCCTTGATTGAAACGACAGATAAAACGGCTTTATTTCAAATGACTTGCGGCAGCGGTGTTTTTGTTCGAAGTTTAGTGCGCGATATGGCTATTGCTATGGGAACGGTGGGGTATGTGTCAAAGTTGCGCCGTGTTCAAGTAGGACCATTTTTAGAGAAGGATATGGTGTCCCTTGAAAAAATCCTTGAAATCCAGGGGGGTTCTGGGGTAAAAGATCAGATGCATCCTCTTGATGTTGTGCTGGACGACATCCCGGTTGTAGTGCTGGAAGACGATTTATGCTTTCGATTCCGTTTTGGTCAACGCATATTGTTTGACCAAATGCATCTACCTGTATCAAGAGGAGACGTTTTGTGTCGAGATCAATCCGGAAAGCCTGTGGGTTTTGCTGAAGTTGAGGATTCTGTTCTTCACCCAAAACGATTGTTCAATTATTAAAAAAGGAGAAAATGATGTCGGATATTATGCATAAAAGCAAAGATACAATCATTAAAGAGTATGCCCAATCAAGCAAAGATACGGGCTCAGCAGAAGTGCAGGTTGCTCTTCTCACGAACCGAATTCTAACCCTCAGTGAACACATGAAGAAAAACCCCAAAGACAAGCACTCTCAAAGAGGTTTGTTGATACTGGTTGGTCGTCGTCGTCGTTTAATTGGTTACGTAAAAAACCGCTCTGAAGATGACTATAAAAAATTGATTAAGTCTCTCGGACTTCGTCGATAGCTCTCAAAATAATTCTTAGAAAGACAGGATAATGACAACAGTTTTCAAGAAAGAANNAGAAAGAACTTGAATGGGGCGGACGTAAGCTGTCCATTGAAACAGGGAAAATGGCCCGACAAGCAGATGGTTCTGTTCTTGTACGGTATGGAGATACTGTCGTTTTGTGTACGGCTGTTGCTGCAAAGGAAGCGGCTCCAGACGCAAGTTTCTTTCCATTAAGTGTTCATTATCAAGAAAAGTACTATGCAGCCGGAAGAATTCCAGGTGGATTTTTAAAGCGAGAAGGGCGTCCTTCTGAGAAAGAAACGTTAGTTTCACGTTTAATTGATCGACCTATTCGTCCCCTTTTTCCTGAGCGTTTCAAGAACGAAACTCAGGTGGTTTGTACAGTTCTAAGCCATGACTTGGAAAACAACCCTGATGTGCCTGCAATGATTGGTGCATCTGCAGCATTAACTCTTTCGGGATTGCCTTTCTTGGGTCCAATTGGGGGTGCGCGTGTGGGATACAAAGACGGTAATTATGTCTTGAACCCTGTAAGTGATGATATGGGTGAGGGAGATCTTGATTTAGTTGTGGCTGGTACACGTCAAGGTGTTTTGATGGTTGAATCTGAGGCAAAAGAGCTTTCAGAAAATATCATGCTTGGAGCTGTTGAATTTGGTCATAAGGCGTTTATGCCTGTAATTGATATGATCATTGCGCTTGCAGAAGAGGCAGCAAAAGACCCTTGGGCTTTACCAGAAATGGACAATGCTGAAAAAGAGTTAAGGCAAAAAATTGATAGTCTATCTCGTGCTGAGTTTGAAAAAGCGTACAGAGTGCAGGCAAAAGTCGAGCGCCGAGAGATGTTAGACAAGATTTGTGCCGACGTCATTGAAAAAGTGGCCGCTGAAGAAGTGTCCGATACATTGGTTAAGGGCGCGCTTAAGTCGGTTCAAAGTGATGTTATGCGAGGCATGGTTCTTAAAACCAAGAAAAGAATTGATGGTCGTGATACGGTAACAGTACGCCCAATTTCTTGTGAAGTTGATGTGTTGCCCCGGTCTCATGGAAGTGCGTTATTCACCCGTGGCGAAACGCAAGCCCTTTCGGTGACTACATTGGGCACAGGCGAGAACGAGCAAATCGTTGATTTGATTGAGGGAGAATACAAAGAATCCTTCATGTTGCACTATAACTTCCCTCCATTTTCAGTGGGTGAAGCTGGTCGCATGGGTTCTCCTGGACGTCGTGAAATTGGTCATGGAAAGTTAGCATGGCGCGCCATTCACCCGTTGTTACCTAAAAAGGAATCTTTTCCCTATANNACTATCCGTGCTGTGTCTGAGGTTTTAGAATCAAACGGATCCTCTTCTATGGCGACTGTTTGTGCAACTTCTCTTTCATTAATGGATGCAGGTGTTCCTTTGAAAAACCATATTGCAGGAATTGCTATGGGTTTGATCAAAGAAGAAAAAGACTATGTGGTTCTAACAGATATCTTGGGTGATGAAGATGCGTTGGGTGATATGGACTTTAAGGTGGCTGGTACGCGTGATGGTATCACGGCTCTTCAGATGGATATTAAAATCACCAGCATTGACGCCAAGATCATGAAAGTGGCCCTGAAGCAAGCATTAGACGCTCGCCTTCACATTATCGATATTATGGAGCAATCGCTTAAAACATCGCGTACGTCTGTGAGTGATAATGCACCGCGTATTGAAACGATTACAATTCCAAAAGATAAAATCAGAGATGTTATTGGAACGGGTGGCAAAGTAATCCGTGAGATTTGTGAAACCACAGGCGTTAAAATTGATATTGAGGACGATGGAACCATTCGTGTAGCTGGTCTTGAGCGTGAATCGATTGATCGCGCTCTCAAGTGGATTCATGATATTACGGCTGAGGCAGAAGTTGGTAAAATTTATGATGGTAAAGTTGTTAAAATTGTTGAATTTGGCGCTTTTGTCGACTTCTTGAATACTTCTGGACTTGTACATATTAGTGAAATAGACTTCAAGCGTATTGATAAAGTAACGGATGTTCTTTCTGAAGGTGAGTCTGTTCGTGTCAAGGTTATTGGTATTGATGATCGAGGCAAAATTAAATTAAGCATAAAAGCGGTTAAGGCTGACGAAGAGGATAGCCAAGAGTAGCTGCTCGGAGGGTGGATGAAAGCGTTGAACGCCATTTTGATGGGGGGCAAGGAAGTTTTACCCCTTGTTGAAGGAGGGAAAGGAATTTCTGTTTCTAACGGGGAAAGCTCAGGTGCGTGGTCAAACACGGGCGGTGTGGGCACCTTTTCTGCTGTTAACGCTGATGCTTATGATGAACAGGGAAATCTTATTCCTGTCATCTACCATGGTCGTACCCGACGCGAGCGTCACGAAGAACTTATTGCCTATGCCATTAAAGGTGGTATTTCTCAAGCACAAATTGCCCATGATATGAGAGCTGGCGCTGGCCTTCTTAATATGAACGTCCTTTGGGAAATGGGGGCTGTAGAACCCATTCTTCATGGGGTTTTAGGTAAGGTGAGTGAGCTTGTTAATGGCATTACTTGTGGGGCGGGAATGCCTTATAAGGTTGCTGAAATTGCGGCTCAATATAAAGTACACTATTATCCGATTGTTTCTTCTGCTCGGGCTTTCTGGGTGTTATGGCGCCGTGCCTATCACAAATTTAGTGATTGGATTGGGGGTGTTGTTTATGAAGACCCATGGCTTGCCGGAGGGCACAATGGTTTGAGTCGGGCTGAGTCGCCTGATAAACCTGAGTCTCCTTATGAGCGGGTGCGTGCCTNNATTATGGCGGGGGGCGTATGGTGTTTAAGTGAATGGTCTGACTGGATTGATAATAAAGAATTAGGGCCTGTTGCCTTTCAATTTGGAACACGGCCTTTGTTGACGAAGGAAAGCCCCATTTCAGATGCTTGGAAACGAAAGCTTCTGACGTTGAAGAAAGGTGATATCTATCTGAATAAGTTTAGTCCTACAGGGTTTTATTCTTCAGCTGTTAACAATGACTTCTTAGAAGGATTAAAAGCACGCTCTGAGCGACAAGTGGCTTATGCAACAGCTCCTGTGGATGATCATAGTGAAGCTTTTCCAATTGGGCCCCGGAATCGTCCTGTTTACCTTACAAAAGAAGGTGCTCAAAAAGCCAAATCTTGGGTAAATGCAGGATATACAGAAGGGCTTAAAACACCAGATAGCACGATTGTTTTTGAAACGCCTGCCCAAGCGCAACAAATCCATCAAGACCAAGTTGATTGTATGGGCTGTCTAAGTGCTTGCTTTTTCAGTAATTGGTCGCAGGGTCCCAAGGGAACTACGGGCCGAAAGGCAGATCCGCGATCTTTTTGTATTCAAAAAACACTTCAAACGATTTCTCATAGTGATGATGTTGAAAACAACCTTATGTTTTCAGGACATAATGGGTATCGTTTTGCCCTTGATCCATTTTACAAAAATGGTTTTATCCCAACTGTAAAACAGCTGGTTGAGCGTATCAAAACAGGAGAGTAGCATGACAAAGAAGCTTGGCGTTTTTTGTCTAGTGCTTCTGTGCTGCTTGACAGCATCTTCCACCTTTATGAATCTGCGTTATGAAAAAACAAATTTTCGTTATGGCCCCGAAATGACCTTTCCTCTTAAATTCACGTGGAATGGTCTGGGATTACCTGTTGAAGTTTTAAAAGAACAGGGGGGGTGGGTGTATGTACAGGACAGTGAAGGTGATTATGGGTGGATACAACGGCGCATGTTGACCAAAAGGGGAATGGTTCTTGTAAAAAAAGATACGGAAATTCGTGACAAGAAAGCCCGTGATTCAAAAATTGTTGCTTTTATTAAAAATGGAACGCTATTGCATTTGAAAGAATGTGATGGCGATGCGTGTCGTGTACAGGTGGCTTACCAGGACAAAAAAATTGGGGGATGGGTTTCCAGACAGTTTTTATGGGGAATTGCTTAAATTTTAAGCAAAAAGCTAAAGGGGCAGCAAAAATAATCTTTCTTGGGGCGTAAAAAAGATTTATGCGCAAAGTTATCCACACAATATGTGGATGAAAAATCGATTGATTTAATTGAAAAAGCAAAAATAAATAAAAAATAGTACTTATTAATAAAAAGGAGGGACTATTGCTTTGTTCTCTCTTTATGCGATTTAAATGTTTTTTGAATTTTTGGACATTGTTTTTTGATTAAAGAGGCTACAGCGCGCGCAACAAGGGAAATGATTTCTTGGCGTGTTGGTGGGAATTTCTAGAGAGAATTTTACGGTGTTTGTTGTTGCGCTAAAAGAAGTTCCAGTGGCTGCTTGCAATGTAATTATAAATCAAAAAAATTTCTTTTTTCATCATTTTGCTGCCACCAATTCCATTGTGATATGTGAAGTAACGAGTCATCGAATAGAATTTGTTGAAATAAATCAATGTGTTGCATGTTGTTAAAAAATAAATTTTCATAAAAAACATAAAAGTATGCAAATGTGCGTCTAACACAGTGTTTTTCTTGGTTTCTTTTTCCTCTTTTTCAGGGACGCGGTGTGATAGTTTGAATTAAGTACAAAAAACTATTCACTTACGTAACCGTCAGGAGATGGAAATGTCACTTTGTGATCGAATTCAGAACCTTGAAAGTCGCCATGAGCGTCTTGATGCGAGAATTAGCAGGGAACAACGTCGTCCTCTGCCGAATGTTGATCTTTTAAGAGAGATGAAAGTCCGCAAGCTTCGTCTTAAGGAAGAAATGTTCAATCTCTTGTCTCGATAGTTTTGTACTCTCCCTAAATTATAGATTGGACCGCCCGTTGTGGCGGTCTTTTTTTGCCTATATTGTTCCAGAAGCCATTGATTGGGTCAGCCTAAGTGACTATGATATCAGTCATCTTAGAAAAATAAGATGGAAAGGAACTTGTTTGAAAATTTTAATATGTGGTGATGTAGTTGGACGCACTGGACGAGAAGCAGTGTTGCACTATATTCCCCTTTTACGTGACTTATGGTCTTTAGATGTCGTTGTAGTAAATGGTGAAAATGCAGCTCATGGATTTGGCATTACCCAACAAATCTCAGAAGAATTTTACGAAGTGGGTGTGGATGTGATTACAACAGGTAATCATGTCTTAGATCAAAAAGAAGTTTTGAAAACCCTTGACCGGAACAAACGTTTGTANNAACGTTTGTTGCGGCCCATTAATTACCCTAAATCTACCCCCGGTCACGGTGTTGTTAGTTTTGATGTGCAGGGGAAGCGGGTAACAGTAATTAATGCTATGGCGCGTCTTTTTATGGACCCTTTGGATGATCCCTTTGCAGGTCTCGACCACATCTTGGCTTCACATCGTTTGGGAAAAACAGATCAAGCTATTCTAGTGGACTTCCACGGTGAAGGTACATCGGAGAAAATGGCCATGGGACATTTTTTGGATGGTCGTGTTTCGGCGGTTGTAGGTACGCATACGCATGTGCCAACGGCAGATGCACATATTTTAGAAAATGGCACGGCGTATCAAACAGATTTGGGTATGGTAGGTGATTACAACTCTGTGGTGGGTATGGAAAAGCAGACCCCTATAGATCGTTTTACAAAGAAATATTCGTCTGAGCGATTGTCTCCTGCAACGGGGCCGGCAACCCTTTGTGGTGTATATTTGGAAACAGATGATAAAACAGGAAAAGCAGTTAAAGTGCGCCCTGTGCGTTTGGGGGGCTGTCTTCAGCCAACAGATGTTATTGAATAAATAAAAAAGGATAGAGAACTATGGCGGGTCACTCGCAATTTAAAAATATTATGCATCGAAAAGGTGCGCAAGATGCTAAACGGGCGAAGGTTTTTACCAAACTTATTCGAGAATTAACGGTTGCTGCGCGTGGCAGTCCTGATCCAGACACCAATCCTCGATTGCGGACAGCCATTGTGGCGGCACGTCAGGCAAACATGCCTAAAGATACCATGGAGCGGGCCATATTACGTGGCTCTGGGGGTGCAGATGGTGACAACTATGAAGCTGTCCGGTACGAAGGGTACGGCCCGGGTGGAGTGGCCATTATTGTGGAAGCTTTGACGGATAATCGTAATCGAACAGCCCCTGAAATTCGTTCTGCTTTCTCGAAATATGGAGGGAATTTGGGCGAAACAAATAGCGTGAGTTTTCAGTTTGAACAAGTAGGTCAAATTGACTTTGAAGACCCACAGCAAAAAGGGGAAGACCTTTTTAATACCATTGTTGAAGCAGGTGCAGAAGACATGGTGGAAGAAGAGAATGGATGTCAGGTATTCACAGAGGCTAAATCTCTTCATAAAGTGTCTGGTTTTTTAGAAGAAAAGTTGGGCGAGCCTTCAGCATGTAAATTGGTTTGGCGTCCGGTCAACACGGTAGCTGTTAATGAAGACCAGATAGAGAGCCTATTGAAGCTTATTGACTTGCTTGAAGATAATGATGATGTGCAGGCTGTTTTTTCTAATTTTGATGTGGATCCGGAAGTTTTGAAGAGGGTATTGTCTTCATGACGCGGATACTGGGCATTGACCCTGGTCTTCAAAAGGCGGGGTGGGGCATTGTTGAGCAGCGTGGTTCGCAATTGACACACGTTGCGCACGGTATTATCAAGCCTCCGCAGAAAGAAGAAATGGGTGTGCGCTTGGCTTTCCTTTTCAAAGAGATTTGTGCTGTAATTGCCCAGTATGCGCCTCAAGAAGCTGCGGTTGAAGAAGTGTTCTTAAATAAAAATCCTGGTTCTACTTTGAAACTGGGGATGGCCCGCGGGGTGTGTATGCTGGCGCCTTCTCACCAAGGGCTTTCTGTGGCAGAATATAGTGCGAATAAAATAAAGAAAGCAGTGGTGGGTGTAGGCCATGCTGATAAAAATCAAATGGAAATGATGGTTGGCGTGCTGTTGCCTGGGTGTGGTGCCCAAGCAGATGCTGCCGATGCATTGGGTGTGGCTATTTGTCATGGCCACCTTCGCCAAATCAATACGATGGATATAAAAGATGATTGCAAAACTGAAGGGTATTCTCGATACTCTTGATCATAACCATGTCGTTCTTGATGTGGGTGGGGTGGGGTATGCCCTTTTTTGTTCAGGCACAACTTTAAAAGATCTGCCTGGCGAAGGCGCAGAGTGTACGCTTTATGTTGAGCCCTTAATTCGTGCAGAAAATATTACTCTTTTTGGCTTTTNNGAGCGCGCTTTGTTTCGACTATTGTTAACAGTGCAAGGTGTTGGCGGGAAAGTGTGCATTGCGCTTTTATCTGCCCTTCCACCAGAAACACTTCAACAAAGTATTATGGCAGAAGACCATGTGCCATTAACACAAGCAGATGGGGTGGGCCCAAAGGTTGCTCAACGGATTGTACGTGAATTGAAAGACAAAGCAAGTAGCTTTGTTGTTGCTTCTCTTACCTCTGCTGTTTTGCCTAAAACGAGCAGTCAATTGCATAGAGAGGCGACTTCGGCGTTGGTTAATTTGGGGTATAAAAAACCTGCAGCCCATAGTGCTGTTCAAAAGGTATTAAGTGAGCATAAGGAAGACATTGCTTTAAGTCAGCTTATTCCCCTTGCGCTTAAAGAATTGGCAGGAACGTAAATGACAGAGAGACTCGTCTCCCCTGGAGAGCAACAAGAAGAAATGGAAGTGCGCACAACTTTGCGTCCCCTGGTGTTGGATGAATTTGTGGGCCAAGGAGCTTTGAAAAAAAATCTTCATATTTTTATTCAAGCAGCAAAAAAACGTTCGGAATCACTAGATCATGTGTTGTTTTATGGACCACCAGGTTTGGGTAAAACCACTTTGTCACAAATTGTGGCTTATGAATTAGGGGTAGGGTTTCGCACTACATCAGGTCCTATTATTAGTCGGGCTGGAGACTTGGCTGCCATTCTAACCAACCTGCAACCTCATGATGTTTTGTTCATTGATGAGATTCATCGTCTTAGCTCTGTGGTTGAAGAAGTTCTGTATCCAGCCATGGAAGACCGCAAGTTAGACTTGATGATAGGTGAGGGACCTTCTGCACGCTCTGTGCAAATTGATTTGCCACCATTTACATTGATCGGGGCCACTACTCGGTCGGGCCTGATTACGCGCCCACTTCGTGAGCGTTTTGGTATTCCGCTTGCTTTAGGTTTTTATACAGCGGAAGAGTTAGCCATTATTCTGAAAAAGGCCGCTAAAAAAATGAATTTCCCCTTAGACGATGTGGCTGCTCAAGAAGTTGGAAGCCGCGCCCGGGGCACGCCACGGGTTGCTTTGCGACTTTTAAAGCGGGTTCGTGATATGGCGTCGGTTTGGGGGCACGCGGTTGTGGATCAAAAAACAGCGTCAAAGGCCCTTTCTGAAATGGAAATAGATGCGGAAGGTTTTGACCAAGCCGATCGACGGTACATGTCTGTGATTGCAGAACATTACCAGGGGGGACCCGTTGGTGTTGAAACATTGGCGGCTGTTTTGTCAGAACAGCGTGATGTCATTGAAGAAGTAATTGAACCTTATCTCATTCAAAAAGGATTCATTCATCGAACGCCTCGTGGGCGGATGCTAACATGCACGGCTTTTGATTTTATGGGGATAACCCCGCCGAAAAACTTTAACCCTGCTTCTGTTATGGAAGAAGAATGAGTACAGGCAACGTTCAAGAAAAAAAGCATTTTTTTGATGTGCGTGTTTATTATGAGGATACAGATGCTGGGGGCATTGTGTACTATGCCAACTATCTTAAATTTGCCGAGCGTGGGCGCACGGAATTTCTCCGCCATTTGGGTTTTAACCAACAAGTGTTGGCTAGAGAGAAAAATTTTTGTTTTGTGGTCTCAAAAGCATCGGTTGCCTATCTTACACCATTGCGATTAGATGATGTGATAGAGGTTCAAACAACAATTGAATCTTGTTCGAAAATCTCTATAACCTTTAAACAAGATCTGTGTGTGAATGGTCAATGCGCCGCCATGTTAGATGTAGCAGTTGTGGGTATTGATAGAAAAACGGGTCGTCCAAAGGCATTGCCTCAAGACATAAAAGAAAAAATGATGGAGTTTATGAATGATTGACACAAAAGCGGGCAAAGTTTTAGTGAAGGGCGAAGCCATTGCACAAAAAACTTTTGGCATGTGGGATTTATTTTGGGGGGCCGATCCTTTTGTAAAAACGATCATGTTGTTGTTGGTAGGTGCCTCTGTTTTTAGCTGGGCGTTGCTTTTTTCAAAAGTGAAAGTGTTGTGGCCGCTTCGAAAGTCTTTACATCTTTTCAATGAAAATTTACCTCTGTCAGTATTGATGTCCGAACTTAAAAAAGTAAGTTCCCCTTTTTCAAATTTGATTAAAACTGTTGAGCAATCAAAGGAAAAAGGCACCGCTTTGGAGGCACTGTTAAACCTTACAGTTCAGCGCGAAATAAAGCCTTTGGAACAGCACATTGATTTTTTGGCAACCCTTAGTTCGTCGGCACCTTTTGTTGGGTTATTGGGCACTGTTTGGGGTATTATGAACAGCTTTCAATCGATTGCGGTTAGTCAAAATACAAGTTTAGATGTGGTTGCCCCTGGTATTGCTGAGGCATTGGCAGCCACAGCATTGGGCCTGATTGTAGCGATTCCTGCTGGTATTATGTATAACCGTTTAAGCGCGTATATCAACCAAGTTGGGACCATGATGGATATTTTGGCAGATCAGTTGAGTGTGAAAAAAGGGTAACTTATGTCGCGTCGCTTTCAGAGAAAAACAGCAAAGAGATATAAGCCGTTGAGCGAAATCAATGTGACGCCCTTTGTGGATGTGATGTTGGTTCTTTTAATTGTGTTTATGATTTCAGCCCCGCTATTAACAGCAGGAGTGGAAGTTAATCTTCCCCGTACAACTGCAGCACCTCTTCGTGCAAAAAAAGAGCCCATTATTTTGACAGTTAACCGTGAGGGTGATGTTTTTATTCAAAACCAGAAAATACCGCTTCACTTCTTAGAAAAAAAATTGCGGGCTGTGACACATGCTAACCAAGATACAACTATTTATGTGCGCGCCGATCAAAAAAATAAATATGGGCGTGTAATGGCGGTTATGGGGCATATTACCAAAGCAGGGTTTCAAAATGTGGCGCTGGTGACAGAGACGCAGGGTGGGTAATGAGCCAGTGGTCTTTTTTTTCTTCCTTGTTGCTTCATGTTGTTGTTGGTCTTCTTTTTTTTGTAGGTATGCCCACATCAAAGCCAGCACCAGTGCCTCTTCGCCCATTGCCTGTGAAGTTAGTTCCTATTGGGGTGTTAACCCAATCGCCTAAGAAGACTGCGCCGCAGAAAACAAAAATAAAAAAGCAGCTTGAGAGTGTGCCGAAAAAGAAGCCTATTATACTAACGCCACCAAAAGAAAAAGCAGCCCCTCTTCCTGAAAAGAAAGCAAAAAGCGTTTCCGATCAAATAAAAGAACCACAAAAAAAGCAGCAAGATCATTTTCAAGATGTTTTAAAAACAGTTGAAAACTTAGCAGAAGAAAAAGGAAAACCTATAAAAGATAGTTTTGATTCTGATTTGATTTCAGACAAAATTAGTTTGTCTGAACTAGATGCGTTGCGGCAGCAGATTCAAGGTTGTTGGTTGGTGCCTCCGGGTGTTTTAGCTGAGCGCAATTTAATGATTGAAGTGGGCATTCATCTTGATGCACAGGCACATATTCAAAAAATAAAAATTCTAAATGGGGCGCCGTCTCAGAAGGCAGCTGTTTTTAAAGTGGCGGTGCAAAGCATTCGACAAGCATTAAAAGCACCCGAGTGTACACCGCTGCGTGTTCCGCTCGACAAATATCCAAAGTGGAAATATTGTGTTCTTAGATTTAGTCCGAGGGGGATTGGATAATGAAAAAGTTTTTTTGCTTGATATTAACGTGGGTTACTTTGGGGTGGTGTGGTGTTTCGCTCGATATTCAGCAAGGTACCATGAAACCTTTTCAATTAGCTGTTCCTTCAATTGAAGGAGACGCCAACTTTGCCGAAAAGATACGCAACGTTCTTGTCAATGATTTGCAATCTTCGGGGTTTGTGGAGGTTGTGCGTCAAGATGCTTATGTAGAAAAACCTTCTTTTTTATCGATGCCGCAATTCGAAAACTGGCGCCTTATCAAGTGTCGTGGTGTTTTATTGGCGAAAGTTTCTGTTGAAGGTGCACATCTCACAGTTCAGTTTAAGTTGTGGGATGTTTATGGGAGAGTGCGCCAACTTGATTTTACGCTGAAAACACTTACCAAAGATTGGCGTCGCTTGGCCCATATTATGGCCGATAAAATATATGCATCTATTACAGGGGACCCGGGTTATTTTGATACGCGTATTGTTTATATTTCCGAAACAGGTTTCCATAAAAAAAGAAAGAAACGTTTGGCATTGATGGATCAAGATGGGGCCAATCACCAATATCTTACAGGGGGGCAAATACCTGTGATCACACCCCGATTTTCACCTGTCGAGCAAAAAATTGTTTATGTGTCTTATGGAGAAGGGGCGGCTAAAGCAAAAGTACATATTTGGGACTTTGAAAAAGATACACATGACATGCTTTCTGATTTGCCGGGCATCACTTATGCGCCCCGGTTTTCTCCGGATGGACAAACCATTGTGATGAGCCAGGCACGAAATGGGAATAGTCATATTTACGCCGTTGATTTGAAATATAAAAAACCACGTCAACTAACAAAAGGGCTTTCCATTGATACATCGCCTTCATTTTCGCCAGATGGAAAAAAGATTGTTTTTAATTCAGATCGTGGGGGGCGCCGGCAATTGTACGTCATGGATGCAGATGGCGAAAATATAGAGCGCGTCAGTTTTGGTCAGGGGGTTTATGCAACCCCTGTTTGGTCACCGGATGGAGATTGGATTGCCTTTACAAAAATTGAAGAAGGGCGTTTTTATATTGGGATCATGAAAAAGGATGGTACAGACGAACAGCTCATTGCCGATGGCTATCTTGTAGAGGGGCCCAGTTGGTCACCAGATGGGCGCATGCTAACTTTTTACAAACATGAATTTCCTAATGGAGATAAAAAGGCCGCCCGCATTTCTTTATATAAAATTCATCGAAGCGGGCGATTTATGCAAAAAATAGAAACGCCCCACGAAGGATCTGATCCTTCATGGTCTCCTCCATTGCCTTTTCAGCAACAATGAATCTTGTTATTTTTAAATAAAAAATACATCATAAATTTATGATTACTTACTTAGAGAAAATTGGTTCTGCGATCCTTTATTTCAATAATGAAATTTTATGGGGATATATTGGTCTTTTTCTTATTTTGTCTTCTATCTTTTATTTGACCTTTCGGTCAAAATTTATGGTGATTCGTGATTTTCCAAAAATATTTCGGTACTTTCTAACGTCAAGTCGTACCCCGAAAGAAAATCGATTTGGCACCTCTTCATTAAAAGTTTTTTTTGCATCTCTTGGGGGATGTATTGGTATTGGCAACTTGGCAACGGTGGCGATGGCTATCAAGCTTGGAGGGCCGGGTGCCCTTTTCTGGGTTTGTCTTGTGTCTTTTTTGGGTGCCATTGTCAAATATGCAGAAATTTTTCTAGGACTTAAATTTCGGGTACGAAATGCCTTTCGTGGCTATGATGGGGGGCCTATGTATTTTTTACAAAAGGCGTTTCCGAAACTCAGCTTTCTGCCAGTACTTTCTTGTATTTTTCTGTGCGTTTATGGTGTTGATATTTATATGTTTTCGGTCGTAAAAACATCTTTTGTGCATAACTTCTCTTTGCCGACAACACCTGTTGTTTTGACATTATTGGGATTGGTGTTGGCGAGTGTTTTGGGTGGGGTCGAGCGTGTAGGGGGTGTTTCTACCGTATTGCTACCGATTTTTCTTGTGCTGTATACAGCTCTAAGTTTATGGGTGTTTGTGGAATATCGAGATGTATTTCCAGGACTTTTAAAAACAATATTTATTTCTGCTTTTACAGGGCATGGTGCTGTGGGTGGATTTGTAGGAAGCACATTTATTCTCACACTGTCGAAAGGTTTGTCGAGTGCAGCATACGCAAGCGATATCGGTGTGGGGTTCGCCTCTGTCTTGCAAAGTGAAGTAGCAAGTGATGATATTCAAAAACAAGCCAGCCTTTCTATTTTTGTTGTGTTCCTCAACACATTTATTGTGTGCTTGTGCAGTATGTTGCTGATTCTTGTAACAAATGTATGGCAATTGCCTATTATGGATGGTGGCTTGCTGATTCAAAAAGCATTAACAACCAGTTTTAAGAACATGTCTTATTTTATGCCATTTTTTCTTTTTCTCGTGGGTTATCCTAGTCTTATTTCTAGTTTGTTAGTGGGTGTGAAGGCTGCAAGATTTATTCATAAAAAGTGGGGGCCACGCCTTTACTATCTATATGCAATTTTATCTTTTGTTGTTTTCTCATATTTTTCTTCCTACTATGCGCTTATTTTTTTAGTCCTTGCCGGGGGGCTTTTAAATGTTATAAATATGACAGCGATCTTAAAATTAAGACGCAGTATTGATTTTACATTATAGGTAATCATGAAAAAGCAACTTGGGTTTTGGTCGGTTTTATCTCTCGTTATGGGAAACATGATTGGCGTGGGCATCTTTGTGATGCCTTCTGTTTTAGCCCCTTTTGGCAGTCTTAGTTTAATTGGGTGGGGCGCAACCCTTTTGGGGGCTCTTTTTCTTGCCCTCATGTTTTCACGTATTTCTACACTTTTTCCTTCAGCTGGTGGGCCTTATGCGTATGCACGTGCAGGCCTTGGGGACTTTATTGGGTTTCAAACTGCTTGGACATATTGGGTGTCTTTGTGGATCGGTAGTGTTGCTACTATTGTAAGTACTATTGGTTATTTGTCTCTGTTCTTTCCGACCCTTATGACAGACCGTCACGTCACTTTGGGATTTGGATTGTTTGTCGTGTGGGGGCTGACACTTATTAATCTAGTAAGCATATCTCTCTCTGGGCGTTTCCAAATTGTGATGACGGTGTTGAAAATCTTACCACTTGTTTTGTTATTCTTCTTTGGGTTGCCTCATGTTGAAGCTGTGAATTTTTCTGTATTTAACCCCAGCGGCAAACCTGCCTTTATGGCCTTTATAGAGGTGATGACACTAACTATGTGGGCCTTTATTGGGGTTGAATCTGCCACCATTCCATCAGACTATGTAGAAAACCCGAAACGAAATATTCCATTGGGTACTTTCTGGGGCACCTTATTGGTAGGTCTTGTCTATATTGGGATTTCGTCTTTGGTAATTGGTATTGTGCCGAATACCCTTTTGCAAAATGTCCCTGCCCCCTTTGCGCTTGCGGCACAAATAATATTTGGTCCTAAAGGGGCGTTACTTGTGGCAGCAACAGCTGTGATTGCGGCTGTGGGATCGCTGAATGGATGGTTTTTAATTCAGGCCCAAATTCCTATGGCAGCTGCTTTAGATGGCCTTTTCCCCCATCAATTTGGTAAAACAGATAAAAGGGGGGTGCCCGCGTTTGGTTTGATTTTGTCGGGACTTCTGATGTCGCTTCTTTTGGTTGTTAGCCAACAAAAAACTCTTGTGCAAACATTTCAATTTATGATTACGCTGGGCACACTTTCTATTTTATTGACGTACCTTTTTTCTGCTTTATCTGAGTTAGTTTTTTATGTGGAACGCCCTCAGACATTTAGGAAAAAGAACCTTCTTAAAGTGCTTTGTCTTGCCATCCCCACTATTATCTACATTTTGTTCGCCATTTATGGAGCAGGACGAGATGTGATTACCTGGGGCAGTCTTTTGTTTTTTGGAAGTGCACCTTTATATGTATTGGTACGATTTCAAAAGTATCGATCTCTGTCTTAAAGAGTTTGTATCTTACGCTTTGATACCTTGAATCAAGACGTGATTCTTTTTCCCCGAGGAAAGACGAAGAGTTGTGTGATATTGAAAGTCATCGGCAGTGACCTGAAGATTCTCATCTTCAATCTTTGCGCCATTTAGCTTGCAGCCCCCACCTCGAATAAGTCGACGGCCTTCACCGTTACTTTTTACAAGGCCGCTTTCAATAAGCAAGTAAAGCACTGAAAGCCCTTCATCAAATTTATCATGATCGATTTTAATGATGGGAAGAGATGATTTAAGAATAGGGTTGCCCATCGTATCTTTTCCTTCTACCTCAATCTCAAAGTTTGATGATTTAAAAACGCTTTGAACGGTATCATGAATGGATGGCAAAACTTCTTTACCGTGGGCAAGTGTTGTTGCTTCATCTGCAAGTTTAACTTTAAGGGCATTTAACTCGGCGCCTGAAACGCCTTCGAATTGATCAACTTCTTTAGGGTCCATATCTGTATAAATCTTAAGAAGCTTCAGGACATCGGCATCTTCCACATTACGCCAAAACTGCCAATAGTCATAGGGGGAGAGGCTTTCTTTATTCAGCCAAACAGCCCCTTTTTCTGTTTTGCCCATTTTTTGTCCGCTGCTTGTTGTAAGAAGAGGGCACGTAAGACCAAAGGCTTCTTTATCGCTTAGGCGGCGAATTAAATCGGTGCCACTGACAATGTTGCCCCACTGATCAGAGCCGCCGCATTCAAGAACACAGTCATGGTTTCTGTGGAGATGTAAAAAGTCATAGGCTTGTAAAATCATATAGTTAAATTCAAGAAAAGACAGTGACTGTTCTCGTTCAAGACGCATACGTACACTATCAAAAGTCATCATGCGATTGACAGAAACAAACCGACCAACTTCTCGTAGGAGATCGAGGTATTTTATGTCCTTAAACCAATCATTATTATCTAAAAGAAGTGCCCCTTCAGGTTGATCATTGAATCGAAGAAATCTTTTAAAAACCCCTTTGATGGTTTGGATGTTTCCTTGAATCACTTGCTCATCAAGCAGGGGTCGTGCAGTGTCTTTCCACGTGGGATCTCCTAATTTTGTTGTGGCTCCTCCCATTAAAACGATGGGACGATGGCCATGGCGTTGCCCGATACGCATAATCATAATTTGCATCAAGTTTCCGATATGGAGACTGGGAGCGGTTGCATCGTAGCCGATGTAAAAAGAGATCGATTTTTTGTTTGCCAGTGCATCTAGCGCATCAAGATTGGTGCACTGATGAATAAGTCCACGGGCTTCAAGTTCTTTTAAAAAAGGCGAATTAAGTACCATGCATTCCTAATAAGAGAGTTATTGACTCTTTTTTGTAACCAAAGACGCCTTGAGAATCAAGGATCAAGATACCAAGCAAGGCCTAATTTAAATTCGTTATTGATTAGCGTGATCTTTTCATAGAAATTGTTGTTTCCTTTGTCTTTAATTTTAATCCCTGGCATGTAGTCAATAACATAGTCACCACGAACGGTGAGACGGTCGGTGATAAAGGTTTCAATACCTGCACCTAAACGAACACCTAACGCATAGCTATTTGATCCACCATTTACGGCGAAGGATCGCGCCGCTCCATTATGGACGCCTTTATGAGCCAACTGGCCACCGACTATACCGATACGACCATAACCAATGGTACCGTGATTGAATATGTAACCAGCGCGTCCTGTCAATGCCCACAACCAGCGTAATTTATTGCTGTAACTTTGACTTACATTACCGCCTGCATCTGCAAGAGATTCACTAATAATTGGTTTTGTAAGATCAAGTTGGCACTCGCCTGCGAAGAAGAATCGATCCACATGTTCAGACCATCCTGCAAAAACGCTCCAAGAAGGATCAAGGGTAGATCCTTGTCCATCATAAACAATTCCTGAAACACCTTGTATGCCGTACACTTTGCGGTGATTAGTGAGTGTGGAAATACCGCCTGACAATCCAAAGTAAAATCCTGAACCAACACTTTCTCCAAGAACACCTGCCACAGAGGGACCTGCCATGGGGCTAAATTTATACGAGCCCCCCATGGAGATTTGGTTGAGCATAAAGCGTTCTTTTTTGCTATTTGTGCCTTGTTGATAGTTGAAGGTTTGAAAGTTGATTTGAGCACCTTCAATGCGTACGCTAAACATATCGTTAAGGGCAGATTCAAGCCCTATACCGTATAGAAATCCTGAGCGTCGATCTCGCCGGTAGTTTCCAGGGAAGATGATTTCACCGTCTGATATGGACGACCCATTATATTGGAAAGCGCCACTGACAGCTCCGATTCGTCCATAGAGAAGAGATGTGGGGGTAATGTAATATCCAAGGCGTCCAGAGATGCCCCACATATATTTGATGTCAGAAGACGAGCCATAAAAGGTGCCATTGTTGAAACTTGTTTTATCATCAACACCGTAGATTCCAAAGTCAGCCTCAACCCCCCCATATAATTTTCCGAAATTGATGCCGTACCCAGCAAACACATGAGCGGCACCTCCTAAATTATTATTGAGAAGATCTGTTGTGTAAGTGCCATTCACGGTTGTATGGGCTTTGTTTTCTCCACTCACACTTGAGCCTTTGGCTCCAACATAAAAGCCGGTACCAATCGTTGTGTAGGGACGAATGCCCCCACGATAAATAACATTCGATACTTCACCCTCTTCTTTTTCAAGATCATCATAAGGAAGATCTTCGGCTGACGCATCTACAAGCCATGAGGGAGATTTATTGTCACCTTGGCTTAAGTACACCACAAAGCGGGCCATCCCATTGCGTCCAAACCCTTTTTTCCCAACGACACGGGTTGTTTTTTGTACATTTAAGATTAAGTTTGTTTTTTGACTATCTGATTGATCGATGCGAAATCCATCAATTAATCCTCCTTTTTCACTGAGGATCTCAACATGGCTCCAATCAATTTTAGGAAGTGTGATGGTAACTTCATTGGTCACTGTATTTTCTTTGATATCAAAATTTTCTACCTTAGATGTGGCAAATCGGACGATTGTGTCATTATTTTGACGAAGTATGTTAAAGCTTTTAATTGGCAATTCTTTTGGCGTCTCTGCCTGCTTTTTGTCAGTAGAATTCATGGTAGATTGTGGTGCCATTAAATGAGGTGTTCTCATTTCTTTGGGTTGCAAATCAATAACCAGCTTCGGGTGTCCGTTTTGTACACCCAAAAGCTGTGCTTTACGCACGCGAGTTCCTTTTTCAATAGAGAGTTCTATAGATATGTCACCATTTTGATTGACGATACGGTATCCTTTGAAAACCCCAAACTGTTGGTTGGATGCGAGTGCAGGAATCCATTGTGCAACTTCAGCAGGGGTTATGTAGACTTTTGTGAAATCTGAATTTTCTTTCACAACAAATTTTGCTTGGCGTGTAAGGTCCATTACAAATCGTGTGCCATTATCTTTTTTACCGACACGAAGACGGGTGATAGATAAATGCCCCGTTGCGGTTGGCATGGGTGCTTTGGATGAGGGCATTATTTGTGGCTGTGGCGGTAAGGGGGGGGGCATGGGCGCAGGGTTTTGTTCCGTTTGATTAGCATAAAAAGTAATGCTGTAGTGATTCATATCATGCTGAATGACGTCGCCCATTATAAGGCGCGCATCTTTTTTTATGACTAGGTCACCTGACCCGTCTTCATAAGGAATATAATTATAACTTAGCCCTAAATTTGAAGTTTTGTTTCGGGGGGGAGTCCAATTCGTATCTTCAGGAAATTCAATTAATATTGTTTCCCCATCTTCCATATCCGGTTCAGGTTGAAAAGGACCATCAAATTGAAGCTCTAAAACAGAGGCACCATCCATTTCTTTTAGATTGCTTTTTTGTACAGAGAGAGATAGGGCTTGGCATGCCAACAGTACTGATCCTAGGAAGGAAAGCAGATATATCTTTGTTTTATTTATCATTTTTTATCCCTGTTATATGGATATTTTACATAAAAAATGATTTAGGATCTACAGAAACTTAGGCTATACTAAAATTAAATAATAAGTCTAATCAGGGGTCATAAAATTGAAGTATGTATTCTTATTTTTACTAGGTGTTTTAGGAATTAATTCTGTTGGTCACGGGTCTTTCTTGTCTTGGGGACGTGATAAAATTGTTTACAATGCGCGGTTTTGTAAGGGGAATTTAGGCCGTGTGGTGTCTGCGACATTAAAAGAGCGTGTTTACAAGGGGTGTTTGACTGCGGGCCTTGCAAAACTTGATTCTCCGCCATCAAAGCTTCACAAATCTTTTGCATATGAATACAACCCCAAAGGGGTTTTGGATAAACCCATGGTTGCTAAAGGGTCAAAGGGTTATAGTCGTAGAACGCGTGATATTTTGAAATATGCAATTTTAAAGAGAATGCGTCAATCTGTGAGTGATTTTGACACTGCTTTTGCCGTAACAGATAAAGGTAAAAATTATTTGGCTTTAGACTTGAATGGGTTTTGTAGTGCATTTGGGGGTAGAAGCACTTTATTAGCAGGCGATTCTGGAAACTATAGCGTGATTAAAAGCACAGATTCGCTGATTCGTTTGCATGTGCAACAAGTGAATGCTTTTGAGCTTTTGCCAGAGTTCCAACACTTTTTAGCTGTCGTATCAAAAAGCAAAAATAGAAGAGATCCTGACCATAAAAGAATGCTATCAAAGCTAAAGAAGTTAAAGGTAAATTTTTTCAAAAACATTAATAATTTAGTGGTTTTGCAACAGAGACTTGGTCAACAAGGAACAAATACAGAAACGAAAAAAGCAGTTGTCGAAGAGGCATTAAATGGCCTTCTTGTATTCGGCACACACTATGAGGTATTTAAAGAAGCTTTGGATGCATTGCCTAGCGATCAACGAGGTCAATTTAAGAACTTATCTTTCTTTATGGACATCGGTCATTATTTATATAAATTAAACCGCTATTGTCATCCACCGAAGCGATAGAGAAAAAAGCATACAGATAAAAGCTGCTGAATTTTTCTGAGTGTGGTAATCATAGTTTTGTGTCACAGCTAAAGTCATTTCATAAAGAAACTTTATTTCTAATCGATGGGTCTGGATTTATTTTTCGGGCCTATCACGCCTTGCCTCCTTTAACACGAAAAGATGGAACACCTATTGGGGCTGTTTTAGGATTTACCAATATGTTGGTTAAGGTTTTGACAGAAATGGACGCCCATTATCTGGGTGTTGTTTTTGATGCAGGGCGTCACACGTTTCGGAATGACATTTATGGTGCTTATAAGGCGAATCGGGGGGAAACACCTGAAGATCTAATTCCCCAATTCCCATTAATTCGTGATGTGTGTCGCGCATTTGATGTGCCTCTTTATGAAAGAGAGGGATTTGAAGCAGACGATATTATTGCAACCTACACTGCTGAAGCATCTGATCGTGATATTGTGATTTTGTCGTCTGATAAAGATTTGATGCAGTTGGTTTCTGATCGTGTCAAATTATATGACCCTATTAAAAATCGTTTGATTGATAAAGAAGGTGTGCATGAAAAATTTGGTGTTGATCCTACGAAAGTAGTTGATGTACAAGCCCTAATTGGAGATAGTTCGGACAATATTCCAGGGGTGCCTGGCATTGGACCCAAAACAGCCGCCGTACTTATTGAAGAGTTTGGTACATTAGAAGGTCTTTTAGAGAATGCACATACCATTCCCCAAAATAAAAGGCGTACCTCTATTCTTGAGTTTGCAGACCAAGCTCGTTTATCCAAAACACTTGTTACCTTAAAAAAAGATGTTGAGGGTGTGTTACCCCTTGAGCAACTGCGTGTTGAAAAACCCAACCATGAGAAGGTAAAGAACTTTTTGGAAGCCCAGGAATTTTATGCTCTTTTAAAGCGTTTATTCCCTGATAATAAAACTCAAGGACCTCCATCATCAATGCCATCTTCGTATACATTGGTGACGACACAAAGTGAGTTGCAGTCTTGGCTTAAGAAAGCTGAGGAAAAAAAATCTGTGGCCTTTGATACGGAAACCAATTCTCTTGATGCAAAGTCTGCAACATTGGTTGGCATATCGATGGCAGTTAACCCTGGTGAGGCCTGCTATGTGCCTGTATGGCATCAGCCCAAACTGTCTCTTTTAGATCACGGTAATCAAGAAACTATTTTAGAGCGTGAAGTGGTTTTCAAGAATTTAAAGCCCCTTCTTGAAAATCCAAAAATTCAGAAAATTGGGCATAACTTAAAATATGATCAACTTGTTTTAAAGAAGTATGGCCTTCACATAAAAAACATAGAAGACACCATGCTTTTATCTTATTTACAGCAGGGAGGGCGACATGGGTTGGATGCGCTGGCAGAAGGGTTGCTTGAACATAAAATGATTTCTTTTAAAGAAGTCACAGGCGCAGGTAAAAAAGCTCTAAGCTTCGAAGAAGTTCCCTTGAAAGATGCGATGAACTATGCGGCTGAAGATGCAGACTATACGCTTCGCCTCTATGATCTTTTAAAAGATCGGGTGGCAAAAGATGAAACGCTTTCGTCACTGTACCAAAAAATTGATGTGCCCTTAATTGATGTGTTGGTTTCAATGGAAGATGCGGGCATTAAAGTTGATCCACAGATTCTAAATGAATTGACCCATGATATGAATGGCCGCCTGCATCAGCTTGAGAAAGAAATTTTTGCACTGGCAGGAGAAGAATTTAATATTGCGTCTCCTAAGCAATTAGGGGAAGGGCTATTTGAAAAGATGTCTTTACCCGCTGGGAAAAAGTCAAAAACAGGGGCTTATGCAACGGGCAGTGATATTTTAGAAAACTTAGCCCTTGATTATCCGATTGCTGACAAAGTGTTGTCATGGCGCCATTTTTCAAAACTGAAAAGCACCTACACAACGGCACTAATCGACCAAATTAATCCTGCGACTGGGCGCGTGCACACATCTTATGCCATGGCTGTTACATCAACGGGGCGACTTTCCTCTTCGGATCCGAATTTGCAAAATATTCCGATTCGCACAGAAGAGGGCAGAAAAATACGTAAAGCTTTTATTGCAGAAAAAGGATTTCGTCTTTTTTCTTTTGACTACTCGCAGATTGAGCTTCGGTTATTGGCCCATATGGCTGATATTCCCCCACTGGTAGAAGCTTTTAACCATAACAAAGATATTCACCAACTAACAGCAAGCCAAGTTTTTGGTGTGCCTCTTGACCAAGTGACCGGTGATCTTCGAAGCAAAGCAAAGGCAATTAATTTTGGTATTATTTATGGCATTAGTGCCTTTGGGCTAGCCAAACAGTTAAAAGTTTCTCGCAAAGAAGCGGCTGACTATATAGACAGTTATCACCGGCAATACCCTGGCATTAAGGCGTATATGGATCAAACAATTGCTTTTGCAAAAGATCATGCTTTTGTTGAAACATTATGGGGGCGTCGGTGCTTTGTACCCAATATTCATTCAAAGAATGGCATGCTTAGAAGTTTTGCAGAGCGTCAGGCAATTAACGCGCCTCTTCAAGGCAGTAACGCGGATTTTATCAAGAAAGCTATGATCCAAATTCACCAATTTCTACAGGAAAAAAAATGCCGGTCACGCATGCTTTTGCAAGTGCATGACGAATTAATTTTTGAAATACATGATACTGAAAAAGAAATGTTGATAGATCCGATTCGCGATATGATGGAATCGATCGAAAAGCTGAAAGTTCCTCTAATTGTGGGGGTTGGACAGGGTAATACGTGGGAAGATGCTCATTAAATTATGCTAAAATAACCCTGTTCAAACAAAAATGATTTCTGTACAGTGCCCCTAATAATTTAGGGATAACATGAAATTTTTATATTGCTTGCTGTTGCTTGCCTCTGGGTGTGCCATAAAAGATAAACTGTACCAAGATCCCCTTGGACAAAAAACTGATCAATCCATTCGGAATCATCTTCTTAAAGAAAGCCCTGTTTCAAGGTCGCTTCCAAGGCTGCCTAAAAAATTGTCCTCAGCTCCATCGCTTCCCAAAGAGTTGTTGCGCAAAGTCACGATTCAATTAGGCGAAAAACAAAATGTGCGAAAAGTATTTATGGACGTATGTCGTGCCGCCAAAGTGAATGTGTTGGTTGATCAACATATTGAAGGTCATATTTTTTATATGGCGAAAGCGCGCCCTTTAATTGAGGTGATTAATGCCATTTGTACCATGATGGATTTACGATGTCGGTATGAAAATCACGTTTTGATTATCGAGCGAGATTTACCTTATTCACATACTTATGACGTTCAGTTTTTAAACCTGAATCGAAAAACAAAA
This sequence comes from Holosporaceae bacterium UBA5542, assembly GCA_002426825.1. Classification (GTDB taxonomy): domain Bacteria; phylum Pseudomonadota; class Alphaproteobacteria; order UBA7879; family UBA5542; genus UBA5542. The sequence continues at coordinate 27,786 of DINK01000014.1, read as the reverse complement.
AACAATGTCACCATCACAAATAATATTTTGTCAAAAACAACAGCATCAGGTGTAGGAGCGAATGGATCCACCACAGAAGTGACAAGTCACGTGGAAAATGACTTTTGGGAAGAGTTGAAATCGGTGCTTCAAAATATTCTTCATGGGGTGAGGGGTGGTCATCGTGTGGTGGAAAGAGTAGAAGAAAAAGGCCATGCGCCAGGCTATGATAATGATCCCCATCAGCGCGAACGAACCCAACACAAAACAATAACAAAAGTGCAAGGCCAGGCTTCATTTTCTCTGCATAAACAGGGAGGTCTTATCACCGTTTTTGGTACGCAGAAAGAACAGCGATTAGTGGCACAATTTTTAAGAAAATTGCGTGAAAAAATTTCTGCCCAAATTTTAATTGAAGCCAAGGTGCTTGAAGTCACGTTAAAAGAAGAATTCAAAAGTGGTATTGATTGGCAGCGTATTGGCCAGTATGGGTTTGGTCCTTATGACGGGGTGGGGAACACAAATTTTCGGGGTGACCTTAGTGCCTCTGCTTTGTTTGGATCGATGGCGCAAAAAACCTCGTCGATCATTACGACCCCTGAAACAAGTAATGTGATTAGTGTGGGCGCGCGGGGGCGATCACTTTCAGCTATTTTAAATTTTATGGAAACATTTGGTGTGGTGCGCACACTTTCAAGTCCACGCTTAACCATTTTAAACAACCAAACAGCCGTTCTTAAAGTGGCCGAGAATTTCGTTTTTTTCAATGTAACGGGAGATCGACAATTTTTAAATGCGGATAATGCCAACTATGGGTCGTTGGTGACAGCCAACAGCACACCGCAAACCATTCCCATTGGTTTTGTGATGCATGTTCAACCGGCAATCGATCCAGAGTCGCAAGATATTATTTTAAACTTAAGGCCCACGATTACCCGCCTTATTGATACAAAAGAAGATCCTGCAGTTGTTTTGTTGAACCAGTCGCTCAGGAATCCAGCAGCACAAGTAAAGTCAGAATTTCCAGTAATTGCTGTGCGCGAAATTGATTCACTGTTGCGTATTCAATCAGGGGAAGTGGCGATTTTAGGAGGTCTTATGATTGAAGGGTCAGAGACTGGGAAGGCGGGTATTCCCGGAACTTCTGATAGTGCGGTTAGTTTCCTGACGTCATCAAAAAGAAAAGCGAAGTCGGTGACAGAGTTGGTGATTTTTTTGCGCGCCACCATTTTAAAAGATCCTGTGCCGGACGCCAAAGATCACGACTTGTATCAAAATTTTACCATGGACACACGTCGTATTGATTGGGAGCGTTCAAATGAAAGAAATTAGAAAATATATTTTAAAGAATGATGGGTTTAGTCTTGTAGAAGTGGCCATCGCACTTATTGTCATCGGCGTTATTTTGGGTGGAGTGCTGAAAGGGCGCCAATTGATTGAAAACGCGCGGATGAATGTGTTAATGCGCAATGTGGATATGTATCGTGTTGCATTTCATCTTTTTCAAGAAACGTATGGGGCATTGCCGGGAGATTTTCACTTAGCTTCTGATCAAATTGATGGGTGTTTACGCAATGGGAATAATGACGGCATTATTTCTGGCCAGGGATTAAATCCACAGGATGAGGCTGGGCAAGCATGGCGCCACCTATCCAGTGCCCATTTAATTTCCGATGTAGGGGCGTTGCCTCAGTTTGGCCATGCAGGACGTGGGAAAGGGGTGCCCCATGAAAAAATAGGGGGTGTGATGACAGTACGTTATGCCCCCGATGTGAACATGCCGGGTCATTGGCTTTTACTCGGGCAGGAAAATGGTGCGGAGGGAGATGGAGCCCTTTTAACCCCGAGACAGGCCCAAACTATTTGCCAGAAAATGGATAGTATTGATCCTATGTGTGGTCGTGTACAAGGGCGTCATGGGGCAAATGTGGCCCCTGAAGATTGCATTAAAAATGGCCGCTTTAACACACAAAATGACCATCCAGCTTGTGTGTTGTATTTTCAACTATGATGAAGTGGTTTAAGAATAATGATGGATTTGCCCTTATTGAAGTATCCATTGCTTTAATCGTGATGGGTGTTGTGATGGGGGTGGGACTTCCTTCTTTTTTACATTATTTAAAGTGGCAAAAGATAAAAGAAACACAAGAAAAACAGGAAAAAATTCTCTATAGTCTCTCAAGTTTTGTGTTGCAAAATGGATATTTACCCTTGCCGGCAGATCCTGAGGCCCCCCCGGCTTTGTTTGGCTTGGCACGGCAAGAGGTAACACATCCTTCAGATATGCGTGGGCTGATTCCTTTNNCAAAACGCTTGGTTTGTCTGAGCGGTTTTCAAAAGATGGATTTGGCCGCTATTTCACCTACATGGGGGGTGCGGCTGAAAAAGAAAATTTAGCTCTTAGTAATAAGGCCTCTTTTTGTAGAGCGCGTCCTATGTTTTCTTTGCGTGTTTCAGAAAGGCGTTCGGGAGGGACACTTTCCGACAGGCCGCAGCATGCTATTCGACATGACCCAACCGTTGTTGTTTTAATGAGTCATGGAGAAAGTGGTCATGGTGCCTATCATGGATCGGTGGGGCATGTGCAACGTTTAAAGGTGCCACAACGGTACGGGCCAGATAAATTTTATAATGCCGCCAATCATTTGCATGTCATTAGCCGAGGGCATTCCAAAAAAAAAGGTGATGTGTTTGACGATATGATTGTGTGGGTGACGCGTCATAACTTGATGGCGTTTTATGGTCGATCACCTTGCGTAAGAGAGGAGGTTCATGGCGATGGTCATGTATTTATTTAGATTCAGATGGGTATTTTTTGCCGTTTTTATTGTGAGTGTGTTTTTTATTGGAGTGTGGGCTTTAGATATTTCCTTTCAAAAACCTGTACCACCACCTGTTGTGCAAAAGGTGAAGGCGCCAGTAATTGAAGTACCTTATTTTTATTTCGAAGATTAGCCCCGAAGACTTTTTATATGATGGGCATAGTGGTGGGGTCCATCTTTAAAAACACTGGTGCCTGCAATTAGAATATCAGCCCCTAAAGCACAAAGTTTAGGGGCATTTTCAGAGGATACACCACCGTCTACAGCAATCTTAAATGATAGATTTTTTTCGCTTCTTTTATTGTGCAGCCATGTAATCTTTTCAACTTGATTGTCCATAAACTTTTGTCCACCGAAACCTGGTTCAACAGTCATAACTAACACAAGGTCAAGCATAGGAAGATAGGGGTCTAATGTTTCAATAGGGGTTTTAGGACGGAGGGATAGGCCTGCATGTTTTTTGTATGACTTTATTTTTTTCAAGGTTTCCGAAACATTTTCAGTTTCAATATGTATTGTGAGGGCGTCAGCACCGGCATTTACAAAGGCATCAATAAAATCGAAGGGATGTGACATCATTAAATGTACGTCGAAAGGAAGACTGCTATATCGGCGGATTGCTTTAACTACGGGAGGGCCAATTGTCAGATTGGGTACAAAATGGCCATCCATTACATCTACATGCACAAGGTCGGCACCACTTTTTTCAATAGCTGCTAATTCTTGCTTTAATTGGCCAAAGTCAGCGGATAAAATGGAGGGTGCAATTTTTACTATTTTTGTCATATTTTATGCATGTGTCCTTAAAGTTTATTGACTTTTTTTCAGGCACTCTCTAAGAATGGTTAGGTCAACGCACTCGGGCGGAGTAGCTCAGTTGGTTAGAGCAGTGGAATCATAATCCATGTGTCGGGGGTTCAAATCCCTCCTCCGCTACCAGTTACTACTATACCGATCTTATCTATTAAAATCACATGGAAAAAATAATTGATTGTGCATTATAATCAATTAAAATATTGGATGTATGATGAACGCTTGGGTTGTTACAGACGGAAAAATTGGAACTGAAAAGCAATGCTTGGCCTTGGCAGAAGCTTTGGGCTTGGATGTATCTGTGAAAAGAATCGCAGCACGTTTTCCGTGGACACACTTGCCACCTTCTTTATGGTTTAACCCTATAAATGCACTTACTTCTGATTCCAAAACAATTCTTATGGGAGAGCCATGGCCGGCTGTCATTATTGCAGCGAGTCGTGTGGCAGCAGCCCCTGTTGCACAAATTAAAAAAATTCTGGGCGCCAAAATTAAAATAATTTTTCTTCAAAACCCGTATCTAGATTTAAGTTGTTTTGATGTCGTGATTGCCCCTAAGCACGATGGATTAAAGGGAAAAAACTTAATTGAAACCATGGGGGCTCTTCACAATGTAACACCAGAAAGATTGGTGAAAGAAAAAGAAAAGTGGGCTAAAATTTTACCGAAAACCATGCCACGTCCGTGGGTATCTATTTTATTAGGTGGTAACAGTCGTCATCATAAAATGGACCCTGATACTATGGAATATTATGGATCAAGGTTGCGTCACCTGGCCCAGCGGTCGGAAATGAGTTTTTTGGTGACTCCTTCAAGGCGGACGCCGCGGGAAAGTTTAACCGCTTTTCGTCGTGCCCTTGGGGATTGTCATCATTTTATTTGGAATGAATTAGGGGACAACCCCTATTATGGATTTTTAGCCCTTGGAGACATTATTATTGTTACCAATGATTCTGTTTCAATGTTGTCAGAGGCAGCCTCTCTTGGGAAGCCTTTATATACGTTTTCTTTGCGAGGGGGGCGCCGTCGTCTAAATCTTTTCAATAATTATTTGGAAGACGCAGGCATTGTGCGCCCGTTCAATGGTTTTTTTGATGAGTGGGATCCAAAGCCTGTGAATGACATGGCACATGTTGTAAAAGAGCTTAGAAAAAAAATAAAAATTTCTACTGAGAAAAAAGTTTCTTCCTAAAAAAAATTCTTCTACATTGTGCCTTATGCGGTTTACAGAAGAAAATTTTTCCCGTCTTCGCTTACTTCGCACTCCCTATGTGGGCAGTGTTACATTTTCAAAACTTATAAAAAAATATGGATCTGCACAGAATGTCATTCTTTCCTTTGAAGAGGTCCAAAAAGTGCTGCGCCACAAACCAGATCTTGTGTTGCCAGATTGTGTTGAAAAAGAAATTAAAACGACAGAAAAATTAGGGGGGAGGTTTATTTTTTGGGATGATGAAAATTATCCTTTTGAAAAAAAACTAGATCCCTATCTTCCCCCAATGCTTACTGTATGTGGTGATTTTAACATTTTTTCTAAACCACGTGTGGCCATTGTTGGGGCGCGCAACGCTTCTTTCCATGGAAATCGTTTGGCCTTTACCATGGCAAAAGAGTTAGGACAAAGTGGTTTGGCCGTTGTATCCGGATTTGCACGAGGCATTGATGCAGCTGCTCACAAAGGTAGTATGGATACTGGAACCATTGCTGTTTTAGGAACAGGATTAGGGCGCATTTACCCAGAGATCCATAAAGATTTGTTTGCTGAAATTAAAGAAAAGGGGCTTCTTATTTCTCATTTTTCTTACGATACCGGTCCCCAGATTCAAAATTTTCCTGTACGAAATCGGCTTATCGCTGCTCTTGCTGAGGGTGTGGTGGTGATTGAGGCGGCTTTTCAATCGGGATCGCTGACTACAGCTGAGCAAGCGGCCGAGTATGGAAAGGAAGTATTTTCTGTACCCGGATCGCCTTTAGATCCTCGGTGTCGGGGATCGAATAAATTGATTCGAGAGGGGGCGACTCTTGTTGAATCAGCTCTTGATGTGCTTGAAGGGCTTAACCCTCGACTATGGCATGTGCAGCGTCAAAAAAATCACATGACACAGAAAACGCATGTTCAAAAAATTTCACTTGATGTATCTAAGGTATTAGAACAACTAAGTGCTGTGCCTGTTTCTGTTGATGATTTAGCAGAAAAGTTACAAATGCCTGTTCATCATTTATCTTCTATTTTGACAAAGTTAGAAATTGATGAAAAAGTAGAAGCCCACCAGGGAAATCGTGTTTCTCTTGTCTTGCAGGGATAGCTCTGATGTATTATAAACGTCCCACTTAAACGGAAAGTGTTCATGAAAGTCGTTGTTGTTGAATCGCCCGCGAAAGCGAAAGCCATTAATAAATATTTAGGGAAGGACTATACGGTTCTTGCGAGTTATGGTCATATTCGTGACTTGCCCTCTAAACAAGGATCGGTTGATCCAGAGAAAAAATTTCAAATGGTTTGGGCTTTAAGTAAAGGGGCCGAGAAAAACATTAAACAAATTGCAGATGCTGTGAAAAAAGCAGATGCTTTATACCTGGCAACCGACCCTGATCGCGAAGGGGAAGCCATTGCTTGGCATATTTATGAAGTCTTAAAAGAGAAAAAACTTTTAGATAAAGTTGATATTCATCGCAGTGTTTTTCATGAAATCACTAAGAAAGCAATTGTGGATGCCATTAAAAATCCAAGGTCTTTAAATCAGGGATTAATTGATGCATATCTTGCCCGTCGTGCGCTTGATTACCTTGTGGGATTCACCTTGTCACCTGTGTTGTGGCACAAATTGCCTGGCAGTAAATCTGCAGGGCGTGTGCAGTCTGTGGCGCTTCGTTTAATCACTGATCGTGAACGTGAAATAGAATTGTTCAAACCCCAAGAATATTGGACAGTTGATGTCGAGTTTCTTTCGAAAGATCAAAAACGCTTTACTGCACGATTAGCAGAATATAATGGGGAAAAAGTTCAGAAATTCACCTTCCAAAATGAAAAATCTGTTTCGCCTGTCGTAGCATCGATTGAATCTCAAAACTTTCATGTCAGTCATATTGATAAAAAGCGGGTAAAGAGAAATCCTTATCCCCCTTTTACAACATCAACTTTACAGCAAGAGGCTGCTCGTAAGCTTGGGTTTAGTGCAAGTAAGACAATGACAATTGCCCAAAGCCTTTATGAGGGAATTAACCTGCAAGGAGATACCGTAGGGTTAATTACATATATGAGAACGGACAGCTTTCATTTAAGCAATGATGCGGTTGATCGAATGCGTGACTATACGAAAGAAAACTATGGCGAAAAGTATGTGCCAGACAGTCCGCATTTTTATAAAAGTAAATCAAAGAATGCCCAAGAAGCACACGAAGCGATTCGCCCAACAGATGTTTTTCGCACTCCTGAAGACATGCGTACCCATTTAGATACAGATCAGTTGCGCCTGTATGAGTTGATTTGGAAGCGTGCCATTGCTTGTCAAATGACTAATGCAGAACTGGATCAATCTACGGTTCATATTTTCTCTTCGGATGAAAAAGTAAAGTTGAAAGCAACAGGATCCATTTTGGTATTCGATGGTTTTTTGAAGTTGTACCGTGTGAGCCAAGATGCAGGTGAAGAGGATGAAAATAAAGAAAACCATTTGCCTGCTTTGAATGAGAAAGATGAAGTTGCTCGAGAGAGAGTTAATCCGGAACAGCACTTTACCCAGCCACCACCGCGTTTTTCTGAAGCAAGTTTGGTGAAGAAATTAGAAGAGCTGGGGATTGGGCGTCCATCAACCTATGCCAGCATTTTACAGGTTCTGCGTGCCCGCGAATATGTGCGGATGGAGCGCAAACAATTTGTTCCNNCCACGAGGCAGGCTTGTTTCTTTGTTTTTAACACATTATTTCTCACGGTATGTTGAGCACGATTTTACAGCAAAAATGGAAGATACACTGGATGATATTGCGCGAGGAGAAGAGAACTGGGAAAAAACACTTAACCAGTTTTGGGTCGACTTTCAAAAAACTGTTGAGGGGACCAAAGACTTAAAAATTTCTCATGTGCTTGATATGTTGAACCAGGAACTTGAAGATGTTTTGTTTTTAAAGGATAAAGATGGCACCCTTCAAAAAAAATGCCCAAGTTGTAAAGATGGAAACTTGCACTTAAAGCTTGGGAAGTATGGGCCTTTTTTAGGATGTGAAACGTACCCTGAATGTAAGCATATTCAGAAGCTGGCTGATGGTGGTCACCCTGATGAATCGGAAAGCAGTCCTGAAAATAATGTGGCTGATGCGTATCCCAAAGTTTTGGGGGCACACCCCGAAACAAAAGCAGAAATCAGTCTTCGAAAGGGACCTTATGGGTTTTATGTTCAGATGGAACCTTCTTCAAAAAAGGAAAAACCAAAACGAAGCTCTTTGCCCAAAGGAATGACACCTGAACAGATGACTTTCGAAAAGGCGCTTGATCTTCTGGCATTGCCTCGGGATGTTGGAACGCATCCTGATACAGGGGAAAAAATCACAGCCAGCATTGGCCGTTATGGGCCATATATTAAATACAAAGATCAATTTATTTCTGTTAAAAAAGACGATATTTTGTCGCTGGGGGTGGATCGCGCTTTAGAGATCATTGAAGAGGCTGAACAAAATCCCAAACCCAAAAAAGGTAAAAGAAAGTAGGCATACACTTTTCTAGTATTCTGAGTGTAAATCTTATATGCTTGGTGTGTTTTTAAAGAAAGCACGGTTTATTTGTGTCAAAAAAAGAGTCTAACTTTCCATCAAAGGATGCGGTCCTATCTTATATAAAAAGCCGTCCTTCTATACCCAGTCAAAAAGAGATTTGCGATCATTTTGGCGTTCGGGGTGGTGTTCATAAAATTCGCATGAAAGCACTTTTAAAAGTGCTTGAAAAAGACGGGTTTTATTTAAAACCTCGTAAAAAAAGAGAGTGCAGATTTCGGCCTACTGAACCTAGCGTGGACATGCCCCAAACAATTGTGGGACGCATTGCTTTTCAACAGGAACACTATGTACTTCTACCCACGAATCGAAAATTTAAACAAGTTTTCCGTATTCAAGAAAAAGATCATTTAAAAAAATCAAATATTGGGCATGTTTTTAAAGTCCGTGTTCTTTCTCTTGAACCCCCTGTTGTCTCATTGATGGAAGCAATTGGTTCGATTGATAAAATTAGTATGATTTCTGCCCAGATGGCTGAATTGCCATCGGTATTTCCAGGGAAGGTTTTGAAGGCAGCGCAAGGGTTAAAAGTGCCCCCCATTGGGAAAAGGAAAGATATACGGTCCATTCCTCTTGTCACCATAGATGGTGTGGATTCAAAAGATTTTGACGATGCTGTGTGGGCCGCACCTGACCCGGATTATAAAGGTGGATGGCATATTATTGTTGCCATTGCGGATGTGGCCCACTATGTAACTCCAGACAATGATATTGATAAGGAAGCGCTTAATCGAGGAACGTCAACCTATTTTCCTGACATGGTTATTCCTATGCTACCCGAAGCACTATCAAATGATTTATGTTCGCTGCGACCCAATGAAGATCGTGCTTGTGTAGGGGTGCATTTGTATATTGATCAGTCTGGGCGGAAACGCAAGCATCAGTTTTTTAGAGGTTTGATGCGTTCTCAAGCTCGCCTTACGTATGAACACGTGCAAAAAGCTTATGAAATAGGTACATCAGACAGCATAGATATGCATCATATCCAGAATCTATATGGGGCTTTCAAAGCTCTAAGCATGCAGCGCACACAAAGGGGCACCCTTGAAGTGGAAATGGATGAGCCGAAAATAAGTGTGAACGCTGAGGGAAAAATTGATGAAATTTCAGTGCGAACACGTTTAGATAGCCACCGCCTAATTGAAGAATTTATGGTATTGGCGAATGTCGCAGCGGCTGAGTTTTTAGAAGAAAATGATGTGCCAACCCTTTATCGGGTACACGATCGACCTGATGGAGAAAAAGTTCAGGAGTTAAGACAAACGCTTAAAGCGCTCCGGATTCCTTGGTCGGGCCCCCTAGAAAAACCAGGTGACTTTACAAAGTTGCTTCGCTCAGTTGATGATTCGCCTTATAAACGTATTGTGAATGAGGTTGTTTTGCGTTGCCAAAGTCAAGCCGTTTACACGCCCGCTAATAAGGGACATTTTGGCTTAAACTTAACGCACTATAGCCATTTTACATCGCCCATTCGTCGATATCCTGACCTATTGGTGCATCGTGGTGTTTTGTCTGTTTTAGGTTTTGATGATGGTCTGTCTACACAAAACCGTGAAGACATGGTGCTGCTTGGTAATGACACATCTATGAAAGAAAGGCGTGCCGAGCAAGCAGAGCGAGATGCAACAGATCGTTTCATGACACAATATCTAACAGAGCGGGTTGGTGAGTTTTTTAAAGTTTATGTGTCAGGGGTGAATAAGGCTGGCCTTTTTGTAAATGTGCTTGATATGGGGGCAAGTGGCTTGGTCCCTATGAATCGCTTGGGGGATGACTATTATATTTATAAAGAAAACCCAGGTCGCCTTGAAGGACGTCGCACACGAAGACGGTTTTTCTTAGGTGATCGACTGAAAGTAAGGCTGATTGAAGCAGATCAAACCAAAGGACGTTTGACCTTTGAATTAGAAGGTGTGCGTACTAAAGAAAAAAAACAGGGTAAGTCAAAGCCTCGACGCAAACGTTTTAAAAAATAGACTCGGGGATAATGGTGTTAAAGGCACTATCGCTTTGATCATGATCATCATTTGATACAGATTCTAAAATAGAATTAATCCATTCTACTTTTTTCTGGTGTGGTGGAGAAAAAGGTTGGGGCGGTTTTCCTTTCAGTGCCTGGGTCATGAAGTTTTTAAAAATGGGGGCCGCCACGGCACCACCAGTTTGTTTTTTTCCAAGGCTTTTGGGATGATCAAAACCCACAAAGACGCCGACAACTAAGTCAGCAGAAAACCCAATAAACCATGCATCAAAATAGTCATTGGTCGACCCTGTTTTCCCAGCAAGATGATGCCCTGGCACGTGGGCATTTTTTGAAGCTCCATGTGTGACTGCGCGCTCTAACATTTTGACCATGTCGTGGGCAACTTTCTCTGAGGTAAGAAGGTAGGGTTTGGTTTCAGGTGCTTCAAAAATTAGGTTTTCATGCCTATCATAGATGCTTTGCACCCACTTGGGCTGTACTTTTATGCCTCCATTTAAAAGTGTGCCGTAAGCTGCGGTTAATCGAAGCAATGTTGTTTCTCGGGTTCCAAGTACGGTGACAATTTCTGGAGGGAGGTGGTTTGTGATGCCAAATTTTTGGGCCACTTTTTGCAAAGGTTTAATGCCTATTTGTTGCACTAACCAAATGGGTGCAAGATTCATTGATCTTTCAAGTGCCCTATTAAGAGGGACAAGGCCATATGATTTTTCGGTAATGTTTTTAGGGTGCCACAAACGTCCGGGAGCAATTTCAAATTCAATTTCTTCATCAGAAATCAGAGAGGTAGGCGTGTATCCACTTTCAAGTGCTGATAGAAAAACAAATGTTTTGAAAGCGGATCCTGGTTGGCGTTTTGATTGTACTGCACGGTTAAATTGGCTTCGCTCGAAACTGTATCCTCCCACCATGGCGAGAATGTTACCCGTTTTGGGGTCAAGCACAACTATGGCACCTTCTACTTCAGGAATTTGTTCCAGAGAAAATACACCCTTTTCTGCGGTTGGAGAGACAGCAATGACATCACCTTCTTGTAATACGTCTTGTACTTTTTCAACTTTTACGCCAACCGTTGGGAAAAGCATGCCTGGTTGATAAATATGTTTGCGTGCCCACGTTACATGCTTTAAGGGAAGGGTGCCAAGAGAGAGGTCTTCAAGGCCAATCTCTGCCCTGTTTTCTTCAACCCGTAAGACAATTGCCAATTTAAAAGGGTCAAGTGCTTTTGGTCGAGGGAAGGATTGGATCGTTTGTTTCCAATTTTCAACAGAAAGTGTGCCTATTCTTCCACGCCATCCATAGCGTCGGTCGTATGTATTCAAACCTTTTCGCAAACTATCTCTGGCCATTTTTTGTAGTTTTGAATCAAGGGTTGTTTTGATAATTAAACCTTCTTTGTAGAGAAGATTTTCACCATATTTCTTCAAAATATCTTTGCGCAACATTTCAGAAAAAAAGGCGGCATCAATGCTTGTTTCTTTTTCTTTCTGTGTTTTTTTCAACGGTTCGCTTTGGGCTTTTATTTTTTGCTCATAGGTGACAAAGCCTTCTTGATAAAGGCGTTCGATGGCCCAATTGCGCCTTTTAAGGGCACGATCTTGGTGTCGGAAATAATTATAGTAATTCGGTGCTTTGGGCAGAATAGACAGATATGCGACTTCACCTAAAGTAAGTTGTGTGAGGGATTTGTTAAAATAATATTGGGCGGCGCTTTCAATGCCATAACTGCCTCCTCCTAGATAAATTTCATTTAAATAAAGCTCTAAGATTTTTTCTTTGGAATAAAGCTCTTCAATTTTAAATGCTAAGAGCATTTCCTTTATTTTTCGAGTAAAGGTTTGTGCGTGCGACAAGAAGAAATTTTTGGCGACTTGTTGTGTAATGGTGGATCCCCCCATTCGAACTGAATGACCATTAAAAATATTTCTAAAATTTTTGAGAAATGCACGTGCAATGCCAGAATGATCAATTCCTTTGTGATGAAAGAAGTTTTTGTCTTCAACTGTTAGAAAAGTATGAATAACAATGGGTGGAATTTTTTCATAAGGTACAAAAATACGCTTTTCTTTGGCAAATTCTGCAAAAATATTACCATCGGCTGCGTAAAAACGAGTGATTGTGGGCGGATTATAGTTTTTAAGATCTGCCACGCTGGGCATGTGCCAGGTGAGGGCAATATACCCAATCGCTATTCCTAAAAAAAGAACGCTGGCAATTCCCGCATAAATAATTTTTTTTATAAGAAATTTAAGAGCGCGGTTCATGAATTTCCATTTTAAAGTAAGTGTCAATTGCTTCGATAATTCCACTACAGATGTTATCGAGGTGACGTGTGCTTTGCAGAAGGCGTGCTTCTTTTTTATGTGAGAGATAGCCAAGTTCAATCAGCACGGAAGGAAGTCCTGGCACTTTGAGGATATAAAAATTAGCAAATCTGTGCGGTTTTCTTAGAAGAAAAATACGGTATCGCAGTTTGCTTAATAGATGCTGGGCAAATTTAGAGGAAAGATTCTTTTTTTCACGCTTGGTAAGATCGATAAGAATATTAGCCACTTCTGGAATTTCAGATTCAAGTTTAACGCCCATAATAAGGTCGGCTTTGTTCTCTTTAAGGGCTAATCGGGCCGCTTGTCTGTCGGAAGCAACGGCAGACAAGGTGTATAGGGAAAGGCCCCGCACACTTGAATCAGAGCAACTGTCGGCGTGAAGTGAAATAAATAAATCGCCTGCAGCTTTTTTGGTGGCTTTAAGTCGGCTTGAAAGCAACATTGATTGATCTTTAGGACGGATCAAGATAGGCACATAACGCCCTGTTTCCTTCAGTTTTTTGGCTAGTAAGCAGGCGGCTTTTAGGGTGACATTTTTTTCATACACTTTTCCTACACCAATCGTGCCTGGGTCTCGTCCACCATGTCCTGCATCAATTAGAATTCTTTTTTTTCTGATGGGGGGTGATTTGGGTATCTGCACCTTTTTAACAAGGGGGTGATTTAAAAAAATATCAATGACATACCGGAAAAAGGGGTATTTTTTACCAGGTAAAATCCAAAAGTCTTTTTTAATCGACGGCGTGGTTGCAAAGTGAAGTCGCACTGTATTTGAATCGTCATGTGTGTATGAGGTGATGGTTTTTGTTTTGTTTCTCATAGAGAAATTAGGTGATTTTTTGGGTGCCCATATGTGCAGGCTGTTGCCATTAACAGATTTTTGAATTTTTATTTTTTTGGGGCATTCAAGTACGATTCTAACAGTTTTTTCGTCTTGATCTGCCATGCGCATACCCAGCAAGGCATCTGACAAAGTGTCAAGGCAAAGAAAAATAATCGTCAGAAATAATAGTATTTTGGGGTTCATTGGGTTATTTTAGGTTTAAATGTTTTGTGTCCATGATTATATTAATATATAGGTTTATTATGGCATCGCGTCTAGTTAATGTAATATGCGGGCTTTGCTTAGGTCAACTAAGTGGATTCCATCTAGATAGAGATGTGAGAAAATTTTTTATTTTATACGATAAATTAAGGAAGATAGGATTAGTGAATCCTTTAGTTAAGTTTTTAAAAGATGACGGGCCGTTTCCTCTATTTGGATTCTGTGCCCCCCTACTGGAGTTTATTCAATGGCAACGACACAGCGTATGCTTATCGATGCCACACGTTCAGATGAAACACGTGTTGCAATCGTTAGAGAAAAAGAATTATTGGACTTTGATTTTGAATCAGTTTCAAAGAAGTCGGTAAAAAGTAATATATATTTAGGAAAAATTGTTCGCATCGAGCCTTCTTTACAGGCTGCCTTTGTGGAATATGGAAGTGGCCGCCATGGTTTTTTGGCGTTTACCGAAATTCATCCTGATTATTTTCGCATTCCCATTGCAGATCGACCCGAGCTGGTAACACCAGCAGACGAGGAAGGTGCGCCAACGGAGAATGTTGCTGATAATCAGAATGATGGTAGTGCAGCCGAGACCACTTCGGAAGAGCCGAACGAAGAAGATGCACGTAAGAAGTATCTTTTGTATCGTAATTACAAAATTCAAGAAGTTATTAAAAGCAAACAAATTGTTTTGGTGCAGGTTGTTAAAGAAGAAAGAGGCAACAAAGGTGCTGCCCTTACAACTTTTATTTCCTTAGCAGGTCGATATAGCGTTTTAATGCCAAACGCACTTCATGCTGGAGGCGTTTCTCGTAAAATCACAGAAAATGAAGATCGGAAGCGGCTGAAACAAATGGTTGCAGACTTAGGTGTGCCTGAAGGCATGTCCTTAATTGTACGCACAGCAGGGTTTAATAAAACTAAAAATGAAATCAAGAAAGACTACAACTATCTTATTGATTTGTGGAGCAAGATTCGTGAAAACACATTAAACGCAACGGCGCCGTCTTTAATTCACGAAGAACCCGACCTTATTAAGCGTGTGTTGCGGGATATATATACACCTGACACGCATGAGGTTTTGGTTGAAGGGGCTGAAGGGTATAAAGACGCGAAAGCATTTATGAAAACGCTTATCCCAAGTCACGCAAAACGAATCAAACAATACAAAGAAAAAAACTCATTGTTCAAAGCCTATGAGGTAGATGCGCAAATTGAACAAATTTTTTCGCCGAAAGTGCATTTGAAATCAGGTGGTTACCTGGTTATTAATGCAACGGAAGCATTAGTTGCCATTGATGTAAACTCGGGTCGTGCTACAAGAGAGCGTCACATTGATTCAACAGCTTTAAAAACAAATCTTGAGGCTGCCCAAGAAGTTGCCAAACAAGTGCGTATTCGCGACCTGTCGGGTCTTATTGTTATTGACTTTATTGATATGAATGAGGTGCGTCATAATATTGCTGTAGAGAAGCGATTGAAAGAGAGCCTTGCCATGGATCGGGCACGTATTCAGGTGGGACGTATCAGCCAATTTGGGTTGTTAGAAATGTCGCGACAACGTCTTCGGACCAGTATTTTAGAAGCAAGTTCGTCTCGTTGTCCTTATTGCGAAGGCTCTGGTTTAACACGATCTAAAGAATCACTTTCTGTACAACTTATTCGCACGTTAGAGGAGTTGTCTCAAACGTACACTGAAACAAACCCACTTACTGTTAACCTAGACAGTACGCTTGGTTTCTATCTTTTGACTCATAAAAGGGATGCTCTTGATCTTTTGCAGGATAATAAAGGTAAGTTTTTTCATTTTAAGCAAGACACATCGCAGCATATGACAGGGTTTTGGTTGGAAGATAAAGATGGCAAGCTTGTAGCTGATACAGGCTCTACACTTGTACCGGAAAAAACAGATAAGCGTAAAGAAGGTGGGAAAAAGAAACCTGGGTCTCACAATAATAATGCGTCTGGATCTAGAAATAAGCATGGAAAAAACCAAGCAATTTCATCAAAAGAAGAAGATCGCACTGAGGGTGGAAGTGAAACGCCAGAGAGTAACACCGTTTCCCCAGATGTTTCTCCTNNGAACGAAAGCCATAAAGCAGAGGGATCCGTTTCGGAAAAACCTGTAACTCCTACAGAATCATCTTCTTCTGTTTCACCTACACCATCGTCGTCTTCTGAAAGTGGATCGAATAATAAGCCCACAGGAAAGGGAAAAGAGGGCTGGTGGAAGAAGCTGTTAGATTAAAGCTAATTGTTTTGTGCTTGCATTAAAGTAACGGCAAACACTTCATTTGCTCCGACAGCTGTTTTTTTGAGATTAACTTCAAGTGTTCTTAATGTTTCAATTGTATTTTCAATGTCTTGCATTGACCAGCATTGAATTTGTGATTTGAGCATATTTCTTTCTTTGAAAAAAATAGGAGGTCTTATGCTTTTAAGGGATTCTTCAAAGGTTTGGCCATCTTCCATATAGCTTTTGATTTGATGTAGTTTCAGTAGGCTTCCTGTCAACATACGTAGTGTGGAAATAAATGTTGAGGTATCTTGGTTTTTTAAGAGCAAAGAAAATTTTTTTTTGTTTTTATCAAGGAATGCGTCGATGAGGTCGCGTGCTTCTGGAAGTTTGGATGACACAAGGGTTGNNATATGGTTAAAATTTTCTCAAGCTCAACTTGAATGGTGTGTGGGGATTCAGCTAGAAAAGCAGAGAGATCTCGAGCTAATTGTGTCTGAATAATTTTATCATTTTTTTTAAAAAACTGTGTAACGATTCCTAGTAATTCGTGTGGAGTAAGTGCGTAGCAGGGAATACATAAAAAACGCGCATGTTCTTCATAAAGCTGACGAAGTTTTGATTGTGGTGTTAAGTAGTTACTGCTCAACAAAAAAAAGAGTGGGGTTTTTTCTGGGTCTAGATTGTCACAAAATTTGTATATTTTATCTGTAACATCATGCACGATGATATGTTGAGGCCCTGTGAACATATCGGTGGAAGATAAAAGATCCTCAAAAGAAACCTCTCCAGATAACAAAGAGCTTTCCGAAACAAATCTTTTCTGTTCTTTTTTTAGAACTGGGTTTTTTTCAAAAATTTCATCAAGTTTTGCCGTTTGATTAAAAGCATGATCGCCGTGAATAAGAATGCTGACAGGCATCTGTGTGGGCGCAAATGTGAGCCCTTTTTGAGGGCTATACTTCATGGATGTTCTATTTCTTCTTCTAAAGCGGTCGAAACGGTAGTGCGAATGGTTTCGGCTGCTTCATACAGTAGTCTTTCTTGTGCGTTTTTTTCTCCTACCCAGTTTGCATAGGGCGATTGAGAAGAAACAGTTGAGTCTGCAGAAATACGCTCGCGCGCAGATAGAATTTCCTTTCCAGACCCAAGATGTGATAACGCATACTGTACATCGAGATAAATGCTTTCTTCAACAGTTGTCGCACTTTTGCTGATGGCTAAGGGAGTTTTATTGTAGTTTAGTGTCACTTTCAGTACATATTTTTGTGTAGAGACATTTTCACTAATACCAAACATTTGACAGAGATGATTATGAAGGATTTGGCCTTCCCGATTTTCAATCGTAGAAATTTTCACCATTCTTAATTTATCTGGGATGGCGCCCTGATGATTTTGATACAAGGGTTTGAAACCACACCCTGCAAGGCCAAAAAGTAAACAGAAAACAATAGTTCTAAAGGCAAACAATATTCACAATCCTTCTGGGTACCACGATAATTTTTTTGATTTCCTTATCTTTAATAACGGCATGAACAGAGGGTAATCTTTTGGCGGTTTCCTCTATCTCTTGTGCATCCTGCCCTTGTGGGCATTCAATAGTTCCTTTCAATTTGCCGTTAACTTGTACAGCCAGTGTCATTATATCATCTTCTAAAATGCTGTCATTGACTTTAGGCCATGGTGTTTCTATGAGGAAAGATTTTTCTTCTAAAAGTGTTTTCCAAATTTCTTCACATATATGAGGAATAAATGGAGAAAACAGTTTTAATAATGTTTTCAAGCAAAACACGGCAATGTGATGATTGTCTTTATGAGAAAGATCAAATGTTTCAAGTTTATTTGAAAATTCTCTGAGGCGGGCAATAGCCTTATTCAAATGAAAGTTATCCAAGTCATGATTAATGGCATAAATTGTTTTATGCATATAGCGCTCAATTTTTTTGCCTTCAGGCGTTTGATCGCTGGGCTTGGCTGTATTTTTCATTTTAGTGATTTTTAATGCGAGAGCCCACAAACGATTAATATATCGCCAGCTTCCTTGCAAGCCTGCATCACTCCACTCAAAGTCACGGTCTGGAGGTGAGTCAGAAAGAATGAAAAGACGCGCTGTGTCAACACCGTACTCGTCAATAATAGACTGTGGATCGACTGTATTGTTTTTTGATTTGCTCATTTTCTCAGAAGGGCCAATCGTTACTTCTTTACCGTCTTCTGTATAATAATTTTTCCCTTTTGTGATAACGTGGTCTGGGTAAACCCATTCACCATCTTTAGATTTATATGTTTTGTGAGTCACCATGCCCTGGGTTAGCAGACCTTCAAAAGGTTCTTTTAAGTTTAAGTAGTCGCATTGGCGCATGGCACGCATAAAAAATCGTGAATATAAAAGATGCATAACGGCATGCTCAATGCCACCAATGTATTGATTGACTGGCATCCAGGATTCAATTGTCGTTTTATCTAGCTCATCTTGGTTTTTGTCGAGGCACAGACGCAAGAAATACCAAGACGATTCAAAAAACGTATCAAATGTGTCGGTTTCACGTTTTGCGGGTTGGGCACATTTAGGACAAGAAACGTGTTTCCAAGTTGGATGATTCTCTAAAGGATTCCCGGATTTATCGAAAGAAACATCGGTTGGCAATGTGACAGGTAATTCTTTTTTGGGAACTGGCACAATGCCACACTGGTTACAATAAATAATGGGAATAGGGCATCCCCAATAGCGCTGGCGTGATACGCCCCAATCTTTTAAGCGGTAGGTGACAGCGCCATAACCTATGTTTAGTTCAGTTATTTTTTCGATAGCTTTCTTAATAGCATCATTGACATTGAGACCATTTAAAAACTGAGAGTTAATCAAAGTACCATCACCAATGTGTGGCGCTGTCTCAACATCAGGTGTGTCACCATCTGGAAGTGAAACAACAGGCAGAATATCTAAATTATATTTCTTAGCAAATTCATGATCACGTTCATCATGGGCAGGCACCCCAATAACAGCCCCTGTGCCATAATCAGAAAGAACATAGTTTGCAATATAAATAGGAATTTTTTTCCCTTCATCAAAAGGACAAAGGGCAAAAAACGGTGTTTTAATTCCTTTTTTCTCAGCTGTTTCAATGTTTTTTTGGCTAGTTCCAAGTGCTTCACACTCTTTGATAAACTGTGCTACTTCAAGATTTTTTTCCGAGAGTGCTTTGGTAAGTTCGTGATGTGCAGAAATTGCAATATAGGATGTGCCGAACAGGGTATCTGGGCGTGTTGTGAAAACTTGTACTTTATGAGAACTATTTTCTACGGCATAGGCCACATAAGCACCTTCAGATTTTCCAATCCAGTTGCGCTGCATTGTGGTAACTTTTTCTGGCCATTTTTTTAAGGTCTCTAACCCCTCAAGAAGGCTTTCAGAAAAGTCAGTAATTTTTAAAAACCATTGGGATAATAATTTTTTGGTAACAGGTGCACCCGAGCGCCATCCTTTACCATCAATGACTTGCTCGTTAGCTAAAACACTTTGTTCGACAGGATCCCAATTCACCCATGATTCTTTGCGGTATGCAAGCCCAGCTTGATAAAAATCTAAAAAGAATCGTTGTTCATGCTTATAGTAACTAGGGTCACATGTTGATACTTCCCGATCCCAATTAATACTAAGGCCCAAAGATTTTAATTGGGCTTTCATATCGGCAATGTTTTTTTTGGTCCACACATCAGGTTGTGCTTTATGTTTGATAGCGGCATTTTCTGCAGGCAACCCAAAGGCGTCCCAAGCGAATGGATGAAGAACGTCGTACCCTTTTGCCCACTTATATCGGGCAACAACATCACCAATCGCATAGTTGCGCACATGACCCATGTGCAAGCGACCAGATGGGTAGGGCATCATTTCAAGGACATAGTATTTTTGCGCACCATTATCTTTGACTTTGTACAAGTCTTGGGAGAGCCATGCATCTTGCCACTTTTTTTCTGATGCACGAAAGTTATAAAGATTTGTCATTTGTGTTTATCCGATTTCTTGGGAAACCTTTAAATCACGGGCACGGGTGAGAATGGTTTCTTCAAACTTAAGCAAGGTATCTTTGTCAACAGGTGTAGAAACCCAACTTCCGTTTGCCCCTTTCTTTTGTTTAAAAATAGAAATTTTCAATGCAGATGAATTGAGTTCGCGTCCTGTAATAATGATTTCAATTTTAAAGCGCTTGTCGGCGGTATTCGGATCGGTATACCATTCTGTGATAATCAAACCACCAAAAGGATCTGCTTTTTTCTTTTCCGCAAAAGCAACTGTTTCAAGAGATGCTTTCCATAGATAGCTGTTTACGCCAATACCATCTGTTGTGTTTTTCTTTTTTGCTGTTGTGAAAAGAGGCTCTGATAAAAGGTGTCCTTTGGTGCGGTCTTCTCGGCGTTCTCTTTGCCCCCGAGGTTCTGAGCCAAGGCGTGGTGTTTTTTCTTCTGCAATAGCTGCAAAAGGGAGGAAAAAAGTGAGAACAATTAATACTTTCTTATACATAGATCTTCCTGAACTTGATGTTGGAAATATATACTTATTATGCGTTCTATTCAATACACGATCAGCTGTTTTAGCAAGAAGACAGCTCTTTTCGTACATCATCATATAGGGCAGCATTTGAAGCAAGAATGGAATCACCTGTTTCTGGATGTGATTTGCCATCAATTTCTGACACTATGCCTCCGGCTTCTTGAATTAGTAAGATGCCGGCGCCTACATCCCAAGGTTGAAGGCCATGCATGAAATAGGCGTCCGCTTTACCAGCGGCTACATAGGCAAGGGCTAATGCGGCTGAACCAATACAGCGTACAATACTGGTATTTTTTCGAACCATAGCCCATGTGTTTTCAAAGAAAATGCCATGTTTATTTAATGGATCATGGTGGTCTGTTAAGAAAAGTGCTTCGGTTAAGGACGCACGCGTTGAGACACGAAGAGGGTCTCCGTTTAAAAAGGCACCTTTGCCGCGTTCTGCCCAGAACACATCACCACGAAGCGGGTCGTAAGTAACGGCATGCTCTATTCTGCCTTTGGACTGGTGTGCGATTGTGACACAAAATCCTGGAAGGCCATGCAAAAAATTGGTAGTGCCATCAAGGGGGTCAATGATCCACACATTTTCCTTGTCTTTGTTTTCTTCAGCGCCACTTTCTTCCATTAAAAAAGAATAGTCAGGCCGGCCTTTTTTTAATAATTCATAAACAATTTTTTCTGATTTTTTATCTGCAACAGAAACAAAGTCAGCGGGCCCCTTTTTGGCTGTTTGAAGCTTTTCAACTTCATTGAAATCGCGAATAAGACTGCGTCCTGCTTTTTCAGCGGCTTCAATCATAACATTTAAATGGGCTGAGTTTGTGAGAGTACGACTTCGATACATATTACTTAGCTTTCTCGGCATAGGTGCCGTCTGCGGTATTAACCACAACTTTTGTGCCTGCCTCAATATGGGGCGGTACCATAATGCGCCGACCATTTTCAAGAACAGCTGGTTTATATGAGGAAGAAGCTGTTTGTCCTTTGACAACGGGGTCTGCTTCTGCGATTTCCATGACTAAAGTCTCGGGCAATTGAACAGTAATAGGGGTGCCTTCATGCAAGGCGAGCATTACCACCATATTGTCTTTTAAAAAGTCATAAGAGTCGCCAATAAAATCTTTTTCTAGAGCTACTTGTTCATATGTTTCTAAGTCCATAAAAGTGAATTTATCGCCTTCACTGAAAAGAAATTGATACTCTTTTTCTTCTAAAAAAACACGCTCAACGGTTTCACTTGAACGAAAGCGCTCATTAAGTTTTGTACCATCGGGAATGGCTTTTAATTCAACTTGAAGATATGCCCCCCCCTTGCCAGGTTTTGTGTGCTGTGTTTTGGCGGCCACCCAAAGACGACCTTGATGATCAATAATGTTGCCGGGTTTGATTTCATTGCCTGAAATTTTCATAGTGTTCCTTTATAGTTTGATATTATTTAGACATTCTACAGGTTCATCATAAGAAAAATTATGAGTTTTCATGCGCCCTGTTTGAATGTCTTTCATTTCAACAGTTAATTGAATGGGGCGAGATTTATATCTTTTTTCAATTGTTTTGGTAGCAACAAACAGGTGCCCTTGGTGGGAGATAACATTTCCCGTGCGCAGTTTTGAGCTTGGAATTTTAACCATATTTAATCCTCCTTGTATAGGGCAACCATTTTCTGAATAACAGAGAGCGCTTCTTGCTTATCCCGCTGAAAAAAGTTTCTGCCTACAATCGAGCCAAAGCCGTGTCCATCACGAATGCCTTTTGTTTCATTTATAAGGTCATCCGTGTTTTTGGTTGTGCCACCAGAAAAAATAACGATACGTCGGCCATCAAAACAGCACTTCACCACATAATGAATGCGCTCTTTAAGCGATGTGTGAGGAATTTTATGGTCTTCAAAAGCTTGTGCATCATTTTTTAAAAATAGAAGGGGTGTTGGTATTTTTACTTTCACAATGTGTGCTCCAAGAAGGCAGGCCATATGAGCGCCATAGCTGATGACATCTAAAGATGTTTCTCCGTCTTTTGAAATAGAGCCTCCACGTGGATACGACCATGCAACAACAACAAGTCCTGCCTTCTTAGCTTGATGTGCGACTTCTCTAAATTCATTGATCAACTTCAAATTATGGTCAGAGCCCGGATAAAGGGTAAACCCAATACCGTGGCACCCTAAGCGAACAGCATCTTCAACAGAGGCTGTGATGGCTTGATCAGGTTCTTTCTCATAGAGTGCGTTGCTGCTGTTTAACTTTAGGATTGTTGGAATCTTTCCCTTAAAGGTTTGGGCGCCTGATTCAAGTATTCCAAGTGGGGCGGCAAAGGCAGACAAGCCCCCTTCAATGGCCAAATTGAAGTGATAGAAGGGATCGTATGCACCATCATTTTGTGCAAAGCTTCGGGAAGGGCCGTGTTCGAATCCTTGGTCGACAGCAGAAATAATCATTTTCCCAGTACCGCCTAGGGCGCCATGATTTAAAATATCAGCCAGGCGCTTTTTAACGTCAGATCCCTCAGATTCATAAAATTTTAAAATAGAGTCAACGCGTGTCACAGTTATATACACCCTTTCTCATAGTGCAGAAGTTTACCTTATTTATAGTTGAAAAAAAATATAAAACAGCTTTTTGCGTTAAAACAGCTTAGAGATGATTTTTCAGGTACTCACTTACTTTTAACAAATCAAACCAAACATCTTTTTTTCTGCCAGGACTTCTTAGTAAATATGCAGGATGATAGATGGCTGTCATTTTTATGGCGTGGTTTTGATAAGGGGATGTGTAATCAAACCATTCTCCCCTCAATTTGGTAATGCCTTCATTTTTATTGAGCAGGGCCTTTACAGCTGTTCCCCCTACTAAAATAATCAGCTTGGGGTTTATAAGAGCAATGTGTCGTTGTGTAAAAGGAAGACAGGCATTAAGTTCTTGTGGTGTAGGCTGTCGATTCCCCGGAGGGCGCCAAAATATAGTATTGGTGATGTATAGATCTTTTTCGCGGTCAAATCCGGCTGCTTTAAATGCTTTTGTTAAAAGTTGACCACTCATACCAACAAAAGGCTTCCCTTGACGATCCTCGTCTGCTCCTGGCGCTTCACCAATTAGCATAATGTCTGCCTTAGGGTTGCCATCAGAAAAAACTAAATTAATTGCCGTTTTTTTTAGGTCACATCCATCAAAGGCGGCCACTTCTTCTTTTAGGGCGTTTAGCGTATCTGAGGAAGGTTGAGTTTGAGGTAAGGATTTTTCTGTTTCTGGTTTCTTGAAACGATTGATAGGGCTTTTGCTATAAATTTCATCAATGTCTATTAAAGATTTTAAAAGGTTTTTCGTCATCAACTTACGTCATCAACTTAAAGTTTTTGTGTTCTTTTTGTTGTCTCTCTTTTTGTCTCTATTTGCAAGTCTTGTGCGCGAAGATATAAAACAGATCCTGGTTTTAAGAAATGCAATGCCCGCTTCGCTTGTTGATCGGCTTCTTCCCAGTTTTGCAGCAGAATTTCTTTTTCAGCAAGAGCAAGAGCCATGGCCCCCATTTGTTTTTGGCGCCCATACACGACTGATAAAAACTGCCATACACTAATATTATTGGGCTCTTCTTTTTTTAACTTTTCAAGAATTTGTTCGGCTTCTTTCAAGGTATCGGTTGTATTCTTTGCAACGAGAGACTGTGCAAGGCCAAATTGAAACAAAAACAAGTGTGGCATTTTTTTGACAGCGCGTTTGTAGTTTTCTATGGAAAGGTCTATTTTTCCATTTTCATAGTAAATTTGCCCCATCAGCTCATCTATGTAAGCGGGTTCGGGGTAGGCTTCTTTGATTTTGATCAGTAAATCAATAGCCTTATCTAAATATCCTTGCCGATAAAACGCAATGGCACGCGCGTATTGGTTTAATGTTTCCTGAGTATTGTATTTTTTTATGACAGAGGCAGGTGGCAGTAAGAAAGCCTCTAGCTTAATGCGCATTAAATGATAATGATCAACCATTTTAACTGGAAAAGGTTTCTGGCAAGAGCTTTGTATTTGTCGCTCAATCGCATTCATACGGTCACGCGTAAGAGGATGCGAACGTATGTAGGGGTCTTGAAGGCTGGTGCTCAAAAGTTCTTGACCAAGAAGTTTTCTGAAGAAAGAGATAAGACCATCTGCTGGCCAGCAAAGCCCATTTAGATAGCGGACGGCTGCTTGATCGGCAGCGGCTTCTTCGGCGCGACTGTATTTTAGATATCCATAAATACTTGAAATACTTGATCCGATCGCAAGGGCTGTCCCCAAATCGAGGCGCTGGGTAAGAACGCCAAGAGCAATACCGGCGGCTGCTCCTAAAATACTAATGCGTTGGGCATTTTCCATAGCGCCGACCGATCGCACAACGTGGCGCCCCTCAATATGTCCAACTTCGTGGGCAAGAACGCCGACAACTTCATTCAAGCTTGATGTGTTCAGCAAAAAACCCGTATTCAATATTATGGTCGTGTTGAGGGTGGCCGCCGCATTGCTTTCACTGTTTACAACAAGAATTAAATTTAAGTCTTTTGTATTAAGCTTTGCCTGTTGGAATATAGGATCGATATAGCTTTTTAATATGGATTCAATTTCAGCATCTCGAATAACCGTTCCCTCTTTAAGCATTGTGTTGCCTTGGACAAGTCCAAAAATCAATAATGAGAGGGCAAAGGCAATAAACTTCATGATGGTGTGCTGGGTTTGTATTGGAAGATTTCATACATACGGTTTCCATACTTAGGGAACCGGTGGGTTGCAACTTTACCATCTTTGCCAATTTTAGGGTTGAACCCAATTTTTTTTAACAGTCCTTTTGACGGTTCATTTTCTGGAACAACAACAGCTTCAATCATTCGGTCTCCATAAATACTTTTGTGAGCACTGATCAGAAAATTCGCAAATTTTTGCCCCAGGCCTTTGCGACGATAGGGAGGAAGAAGCTCGAAATATATCTCTTTATAGGGTTCATCACGTGTTGAATTTTGAATGCCCCCTAATCCAACAGTACGACCATCTGTTGTATAAATAACGAAAGCAAAGGTTAGGTTGTGATCTGTCACTCCCATTGACTCTAGATCATTATAGGTTTGCCAGGCGGCCACGTAATAGGCATAGGTATTATCAATGTACACATCTGGCCAAGGCAATCCGTCACGCATTGTTTTGCATGTATCCGGATCTTTTAAGATTTGATACATTGATGCTTTGTCTTGAGGACTGTTGGCTATAGGGCGCACAATGACTTGTGTATTGTCTTTAAGGGTAAAGTGTGCTGTTTTGTTAAGGGCTGTTCCTAAAAAAGGAACAAGTAACGTTACGATAAAAAGTAGTTTGTTTATATGCATGATACGAATAATGAATGATCTATTAATTTTCTCTATTATAAGGGCCTTAAAATAAAATGAAAACAATTGTTTTAGGCATCGAAACAAGCTGCGATGAAACGGCTGCGGCAGTGGTATCGGATGACCGTACTATTCTGTCAAATATCGTTTTTTCTCAAGTCGATGATCACAAGCCTTATGGGGGCGTGATTCCAGAACTTTCTGCACGCCAACACCTTCATTTGCTGCCTAAAGTCATTGATCAGGCGTTATCAAAAGCTAATATGTCTTTGACNNGCCCTGGATTGATTGGAGGGGTAATTGTGGGGGTAATGATGGCGAAATCAATGGCCTTTCATCAGAAAAAACCTTTTATTGCTGTGAACCACCTTGAAGGACATGCTTTAACAGCCCGTTTAACCCATGATGTTTCATTTCCTTTTATGCTTCTTCTTGTATCAGGGGGACACACACAAATTATTCATGTATCAGGTGTTGGGCAATACCATCTTTTAGGAACGACGCTTGATGATGCCGTGGGTGAAACGTTTGATAAGGTTGCTAAAATGCTGGGCCTTTCATATCCAGGAGGTCCTGCGCTTGAGCAGTATGCNNGCTATTAATTTTCCGAAGCCTCTTTTTTATCGACCGGACTGTCAGCTTTCGTTTTCTGGTTTAAAGACAGCCGTTCGTGTCGAGCTTCAGAAAAATCTAGAACAGGGATCCGCTTATAAAAAAAATATCGCGGCATCATTTCAAGCAACTGTGAGTCAAGTGCTGCTAAAAAAATTAGAAAATGAACTGAGCTTTTATCCCAACACAAAAAATATAGTGGTTGCGGGGGGTGTTGCTGCCAATAAAAAAATTCGCAGTGGGCTTGAAATAATGGCACAAGATCAAAATAAAAAACTTTTCTTGCCTCCTATTTTTTTGTGCACAGATAATGCGGCTATGATCGCATGGGCTGGGATAGAGCGTTTTAAAATAGGACACACTGCTTCTTTTGATTTTGCGCCGCGCCCTCGATGGCCTTTGTCTGAACTGTAGGCTTATTGCTGGATCGTAGAATTGCTGTATACTGAAACTAATAAGGGGATGGCTTTCTATGGTGTATGCCGTGAAGGGTTGGTATATAAAAAACTTCATTCTGGTTTTGTGTCTATTGGCGCCTGCGTACGCGGGCAAAATACAAGAAATTCGGAACAACGGTGTTTTGCGTGTCGCAA
Source organism: Holosporaceae bacterium UBA5542 (assembly GCA_002426825.1). Lineage (GTDB taxonomy): Bacteria > Pseudomonadota > Alphaproteobacteria > UBA7879 > UBA5542 > UBA5542. The sequence continues at coordinate 710 of DINK01000014.1, read as the reverse complement.
TGCAGACGCGCAATGAAAATCCCTTTGTGCTGAAAACAGGTAAAAAACATTTAGCAGGCATCGATATCAGGCTNNGTTAGATTTATTCGAACAGCTGCAACGCCTGATCAAGTCGTAAAACAAGTGGAAAATGGGGAAGCAGATCTAGCCATTTCTAATTTAAGCATTACTTTGAATCGTGCTTTGCGTGTGGGATTTTCTTCACCTTATATTCAATTACATAAAGCAATTCTTTTAAGTCAAAAGCACTTTAACCGTTTAAAGAAAAATGACTCAGAAACGTTGCGCACATTTTTTTTGGGAGAGAATAAGTTAGGGGTAATGAAAGAAAGTTCTTATGTAGAGTTTGCTCGTATAGAATTTCCAAGAGCAACTCTTGTTGAATACGATGACTGGGATCAATTGGTACAAGATGTAAGCAACGGAAAAATTGCAGGTGGTTTCTGGGATCAATTTGAAATTGAAAAAGTTGTGTTTACGAAGCCTCACGGACTTCTCAATTACT
>DINK01000014.1:0-192 GCA_002426825.1 Holosporaceae bacterium UBA5542 | reverse complement strand
TACAAGTGCCAACAGATAAAGTGGCGATTGCACTACCTAAAAATGATGCCCATTTTTTAAGATGGGTTAATACTTTTATGGAAATTGAAGTAGACGTATTGCAAGCAAGAGATTTAACACTTTCCTATATGAAATATGAGCGTACCTATGAGTCTCGTTAAAAACAATGTTATCAGTTCCTTAAACATGCTT
>DINK01000003.1 GCA_002426825.1 Holosporaceae bacterium UBA5542 | reverse complement strand
TCTTGGTATTGTTTCGTCATACCAAGGTCTTTTTCAAGACAGTGTTCCCCATTTTCATCAAAGAAACGGTATCCCAAGAATGTAAAAAAGCCTTCATACATCCAATTCAAAAAAGGTCGGTGGTTTCTATTTTTTTCATCCACTAACAAACCGTCTACAGCAAATTTAAGTTTTTGCCGCATTGCTTGCCAATCATCTACAGCCAACAAAACATCCGCCCCAATAGACTGAAGTGCATCTGTCACTTCTTTTTCTTTTTTATTGTCCAATACCTGATTTAACTGAATCAGCAAATACATCTTTTCAGGGCTTTGATGCTCTGATGAATCTGACGCCGACAAAGACAAAAGCCCATGATATCCTTTTTCTCTGAGGCGCATCACAAGGGAATCTTGTAAAAAAGGAACAGCCCTATAAATCACATGCACATACGTGTGCTCTTTGCCAGTGGTGAGTGCTAAAGAAAAAGAACACAGTCCTTTTTCTTGAATGTATTGATATCCCCACAGCGCAGCATCAGCCAAATCATTCCCCCAATCTTCTTGATTGAGAGGTGACAATAACCGGGCAATAAAATCAACCACTTTAGGATCGGTTTTCAAGTTTGTCTCTTTTTTATTTTGCACTGATACCCTTTTAGCTACCATCTTGTAACAACTTACAAAAATTGACACATCATAACAGGATTCAGAAATGGGACGAAGGGAAATCTATAGACACGTGGAGCGGGAGAAGGGATTCGAACCCTCGACCCNNTCTACCCCTGAGCTACTCCCGCACGGCCTAGAAAAACTAGTTTCAGGATACTATCATGGTTTTCAATTTTTGCAAGGGCCTTCCTCATAAATCTGAAAAAATAGAAAAGATTTGGGGAATAATTTACTCTTGCGCGACGTTTCAGTTTAACCTTTCATTCCCCTCGCAATGATTGAATGCGTTTACGCTCCTTGAAAACATCTACGTCTGTGACTATTTCAGAATTTTGATTTTCTCTTTGATAGGCAACTTCCTGATCACGAACCGCTTTCTTTAGCTCTCGTTCGTCAAGGATAGGGTCTCCCGTTAAAATGATTTTGCTATCTTTAGCAAGCCTTTGAGCACCATATTGATCTGAAATTCTTGTCTGCGGATTGTTAGGATTAGCATGAATGTTGAACATAAAAATAAAAAGTAGAAAGAAAGATTTCATTCCTTTTTCCTTTTAGAAATTGGGTCAATGGCCCCATCGTTTCCAAGGCCATATTTAGGCAATAACCCAATCAAAAAAATACCTGGCAACGCTGCTACAACGGTAATTAAAAAGAAAAGAACCCAGTTCCCAGACAATCGATCAACAAGCNNCCCACTGACACTAGCCATTGGTGTGGAAAGAGACCAAAGCGATGTTAGAAGCGCAAACTGCGTCGCCGCCAAATCCAACCGGCATACACGTGATAAATAAACAAAAAAGGCAGCCGTACTCATGCCCCCTGTTATATTTTCTATGGCAATCGATGTATAAAACACAAATAAGTCATTGCCCGCATACGCCAAAACAACAAACATTAAATTTGAAATAGCGTGGGCCACCCCACAAAAAGCCAAACTACCATAAATTTGAAAACGCTTTACAACAGCGGCTCCTAAGAACCCTCCGATAATCGTCGCACAAATACCAAATATATTCATGACAGATGCAATTTGCGGCTTGGTAAATCCGAGTTCTAAGTAAAAGGCAGAGGCCATGTTGTTGATCATGGCATCCCCCAAACGGTACAAAACAACAAACAAAAAGACGATCGCCCAAAAAGGAGAACGGGTGATAATTTCTGTAAAAGGCTCAATCACTGTTTTTCGGAGTGATTTTTTTTCCCCATGGACAGGCTCTGGGTTAAAAAGTGTGGCCACAATGCCTATCCCCACTAAAAGGGCCATCACAATGTAAGCAACCGTCCAATTAAAATAGTGTGCCAAATAAAGGGGCCCCGCTTTTGCAGTGATCGACCCTAACCGATACCCAAAAATCAACATACTGACGCCAGGAATTGATTCATCTTTGTTCAGAATTTCGATACGGTAGGCATCTACAATAATATCTTGGGTCGCCGCCAAAAAAGAAAGAATCAGCGCAATTACACCAATGGGCGTTAAGTTGTCCGGCCCAGGATCAGAAAACCCCATGGCGATCAAACCAAGAATTAACCCCGTATGCACGGTGATCAACCAACTTCGTCGTTGGCCCAATCGGTGCNNGATGTCGATGAGGGGTGCCCATAAAAACTTGAACGCATAGGGAATACTAACAAGAGCAAAAAGACCAATCTGGGTTTTTTCAATACCCAGTTCTTTCAGCCATACTTGGGGCGTAATCACCATTAAGAAGAACATCATCCCATACGGGAAGGCAAACAGGCCGATGCTCATCACCCGGGGGATCAAATAAGGGTCGATGTAGTTCTTCTTAAAATTTTGAAACATACCTCAATCATGTTCGTTGGCGCGCGCGGCACGCTTACGCATATTAGGGTCCAAATAAATTTTCCGCAAGCGTACATTTTCTGGCGTCACCTCGACCAACTCATCACTTTGAATGTAAGATATGGCTTGCTCAAGGGTAATTTCACGGGGCGGTGTCAATTTAACCGCATCGTCTTTTCCAGAAGCCCGTACGTTTGTCAATTTTTTCCCTTTAAGTGGGTTTACTTCCAGATCAGTAGGACGTGAATTTTCTCCAATCACCATACCTTGGTACACTTCGTCACCCGGGTGAATAAACAACACACCACGCTCTTCAATCGCAGCCAAGGCATAAGCAACGGCTTTTCCTTTATCGGTTGACAGCAACACCCCATTACGACGACCGCTGATTTCACCCTTATGCGGCGCAAACCCATGGAATGCACGACACATTACACCGGTTCCCCGTGTGTCGGTTAAAAACTCACTCCGATAGCCAATCAAGCCA
>DINK01000032.1 GCA_002426825.1 Holosporaceae bacterium UBA5542 | reverse complement strand
AAAATTCCCATTATTGATCATCCTGCAAAGTTGGGTGGCCGCTTTTCCGTTTTTTCGGTTGTAGGTCTTTTGCCCGCTATGATTGTTGGACTCGACCCTTTTGAAATTCGAGAAGGTGCCACCCGGATTCTTGACCGTCTCCTTTCCGTTGAGAATATAGAAAATTTTTCTCCGGCTATTGGTGCAGCGCTTTCTTATTTGCTTGAAAAGGAAAAAGGAAAAACCATTTCTATTATGATGCCTTATATAGATGAGCTCAATCAGTTTAGTTTTTGGTACCGACAGCTGTGGGCTGAAAGCTTAGGTAAAAAAGGAAAAGGCACAACGCCTGTCAATGCCCTCGGCGCCGTCGATCAACACAGTCAACTTCAACTGTATCTTGATGGGCCAAAAGATAAATTTTACACCGTCATCGTATCCTCTATGGAAAACAAAGGCATTCCTTTAACCGAACCATTTCATAAAATTGAAAACAGTNNCCGCCAATATCTTGCTAAAACGCTTAAAGAACGCCTTCATGGATAGCTTCAAATCAATTCAACGCTTACCTTCAAATCTGATCAATCAAATTGCCGCAGGTGAAGTTGTCGAGCGCCCTTCATCTGTCGTCAAAGAACTTGTTGAAAATGCCCTTGATGCAGGGGCAACAGTGATTGAAGTTACCCTCAGAGAAGGCGGAAAAACCTATTTATCTGTCACAGATAATGGGCACGGCATGACAAAAGAAAATTTAATCCTATCTGTCGAGCGTCATGCGACTTCGAAGTTGCCCGATCAAGATCTTTTTAAAATTCAAACACTTGGTTTCCGGGGGGAAGNNAGCGGGCCAATTGTCATCTCCACAACCAGCTCCCTATCAAACAGGCACAAAAATAGAAGTTTCTGATCTTTTTTTTGCTGTACCCGCCCGACTGAAATTTTTAAAAACAGCCCGCACAGAAACGCAGCATGTTACTGATGTTTTAAATCGTTTGGCTTTATCTGCACCCCACGTTACGTTTCGCATTGTCGCAGATCAAAAGGAAATTTTTTCTTATAAGCCCGTATCAGAGAAAGAGGAATTAGGGCGCATCCATGATGTTTTAGGCCATGATTTTGGGGGGAACGCCCTACCCGTTGATAAAGAACGCGATGGTTATCGTTTAGAAGGGTATATCAGTCTTCCTACCTTAAATCGCAGCAACGCCCAGCTTCAATATTTGTTTGTGAATGGACGCCCTGTTAAAGACCGTGTGTTATTAGGTGCTGTACGAGCAGCGTATCATGATTTTCTTGCCCACGACCGGCATCCACTTCTTTGTCTCTATTTAACTGTGCCCCCACGGTTAATTGATGTAAACGTCCACCCAGCAAAAACAGAAGTGCGTTTTCAAGATACTCAATTCATCAGAAACTTGATGGTCAGCACACTTAAGGAATCATTGCAAAAAATGGGGCATCATACGTCATCAACAGTAGCCTCTGAAACCTTGAACGCTTTTCAAACATATCCAACGACATTTCAAAGGCCACGCACACCTCAGGGCATACAATCCACTTTTTCTCCTTATTTTTCGCCACAAAAAAGGGAAATGGTAGCTCCACTTTCAACAACAGCTGTGAGTGTGTGCGAAGCCACCCCTCAAACCACACATGAAATAACAGAACATTATCCATTGGGCGCAGCAACTGCTCAGCTTCATGAAAATTATATTGTAGCCCAAACAGAAGATGGCCTTGTTATTGTTGATCAGCATGCCGCCCATGAACGTATTGTTTACGAAAAAATGAAGAAAGACTTGGCAGCACAGCAAATCAAACGCCAAATTCTACTAATTCCTGAAACCATCGATTTGCCTGAGGACGAATTTCATGCGCTTATCCAAAGCGTAGAAGAATTGTCTCGCTTTGGCTTAATTATTGAATCATTTGGAAAATCTACGCTTATTGTCCGCGAAGTACCTGCCATTTTAGGGCATGCTGATATTAAGTCTCTTGTTAAAGATATGGCTGAAGTTTTTCAAACAGGCGATAAAAGCTTAAAGATCGAAGAAAAAATTAATGAAATATGTGCCACCATGGCATGCCATGGCAGTGTCCGCTCGGGGCGGCGTCTCAGCCTTGCAGAGATGAATGATTTGTTACGTCAAATGGAAGAAACCCCCCATGCAGGGCAATGTAATCACGGCCGACCAACTTATGTTGAATTAAAATTAAAAGACATAGAAAAGCTTTTTGGCCGCCGATAGGTTTGTTACTATCAAAATATGATACCCGAGCATGGCACAAACTATCACCTTCCCCCCAAAAAAATCAGCGATCAACTGATTCGTTTTCTTGTTAAATTTTTGCGTTTTTTTGCCGATCTATTTTTTAAAGATCGGTACGCCCACCGCGCTGTATTCATTGAAACCATTGCCGCCATTCCTGGTATGGTAGGAGGAGCTTTTTTACACTTTAAATGTCTTCGTAAAATTAAAGATGATGAAGGCTGGATTCAAACCCTTTTAGATGAAGCAGAAAACGAACGCATGCATCTGATGGCATTTATTCAAATTGCCAAACCTTCTTGGCTTGAACGAATACTTATTTATTTCGCACAGTTTGGGTTCGGTTTTTTTTATACAACGCTATATCTTTGTTCTTCTGGTCTTGCCCACCGGTTTGTGGGCTATTTAGAAGAAGAAGCCGTTCAAAGTTACACCGACTACATCACACATATTGATAATGGCACCATTAAGAATGGTCCTGCACCTGAAATGGGTATTCACTATTGGAAACTTAAGAAAAACGCAACGTTACGCGACCTTATTATTGCCATTCGGAAAGATGAATGCCACCACCGTGATGTTAATCATCATCTCTCAAATCTGATTCGAGGGGAAAAATTTAAAGTCTAAGCATTATTTTCTGCAATTTCGGTACGAAGCATTTTGGCCAAATCCGCTGTCCGGGGGCACCCTTCTTGTGTAGCCAAATCATAAAACTCAAGCGCCGTCTGGAACTGCTCCTTTTTCCGAAAATAGTTCCCCATCCAACACAAGGCTTCTGGGTGCATACTTTCTGCAGCAGCAACATAGGCTTTATAAGTAGCCTCCTCATCCGTGTGTTCACACCCATTTCCCTGCTCTATCATAAGAGCAACAAGGTAAAGCGCGTCTTGGTTGCCAAGTTTTGCTGCTTGTTGCAAAGCCTTAAAGCGTTCCACCGGATTTTGATTCGCTTCTTGTTCTTGTAACCGATCTAGAATTTCCCTGGCCAATCGAGCATTTTGTACTGCTTTCCCATCTTCCTCTTCAGGAACTGTTTCCCCTGATATAACAGGAAATAGGCGGGGTTGACCATCATCGTCCTCATCCTGAACAGCACCCACCGCACTTAAAAAAAGCACACTTGTAAGAAAGAAAATTTTTACCGCATTTAATAACATTTGAGTTTCGTGTACACAATATCTAGACTTTTGTTGCTATATGTAGAATTTTTTTAAGAAAAACTCAAGTAAAATCAACTATCTTTATCAAATTTATTTCGTATCTCCAGTATACAAACGTCGTCTCAACCTCAAAGGAAGTTCCCTTACTTTCTGAGGAGACACCACATTTAAATTACCCGCCGCTGCACTTGTCTGATCAGACACAATACATCTTGCCTCTTGGCTTTTTCGGCTTTCCTTAGCCGTATCTGGGTCAAATTCCCAATTTTCTGCACGAAGATATTTTAGCCTTTCGTCAGGATAAAAGCTTTCTATCACTTCTTTCTTTTCATAAAAATTCTCTCCTGCGCTTTGATATGCGTAACGAGGCAAACGCCGTTCTTCACGCAGCAAATTGTTCTCTGTGATTTGATGGTGATTAAAAGGTGGTTCTCCTATCACTGTTTTTCTTTCTTCTAAATTTTTCCAAATATCTATAATCCTTAAACTATACAAACCGTTCTTGTGGATATTAATACCTGGTCTCTCAAGCCTTACCTTATAATGTTCACGCCCCAATTCAAGATAATGCAGAAGATGGATCAGTTCATGCCCAAGGATAATATGAAACGGTTCATGCATGCTCCCAATTTGATAGCATTCGCGACCGTTTTCCATTCTGATAAGTTTGCCTATTGTCCCCACGCGCGCACCAGAAAGATTATTGTAATTCAATTTAACCACCAAAGGATCTTTTTCCCGTTTAGGGAGCATAAAAGAATGCTTCCCTTCTTCCGAATAGTCTATGTGAATCTCTATTTTATCTTTTTCCGGAAAACGCTCGCGAAAAAGCACACCAATTCTTTCTAATAAAATACGACCGATTTGGTTTTGTCGAAGTTGTACGAAACTATCGTGCACGCTTTGTAAAATTGAATCTTCCTTATGACGAAACATTTTTGGGATTATTACGATCACATGAAATCTATCTGAAAACATTAAATTATGTTTTTCAACCGGATAACTTTCATGTACATTACAAAAACACACGAAAAATAAAAAAGCCAGGCCCCTGAATAAGATCATTTAAAATCCTCACTTCCCATCGTAAACATAGATTTTAAAAAAAAAGAAAAGAAAAAATAAAATATTTTACTCAATTTAAATTGAAACATTTAAACATCTTTAAAATAATAAATGTTTGTTTTTTTGTTTTTTTATGAAACAATTAATTTGTAAATTACATAAAAATAAATAATTATGATAAAAACAAATAATTTACTCTTTTTATTTCTTTCTTTTTTTGTATCGCTGTCTGTGTTTGCAGCAAATGCAGAAAAAGAAATCACTCCTCCCAAGCATTTTGTTAAAAGGGGACAAAACGTTCTTCCTCAAGAAGCACAGGCACGAAAAGCAACGGGCTTGTTTCTGTATAACTTTCTTCAACAGCTCAATACAAATAACGAAATGCCCAGTGACGGGGCGCACATCATTATCGCACCAACATGGGAATGGGTGCAGGGTGCAGGATACAGATAAAAAAAATCCCCGCTATCTTATGCCAAAAATTGACTGCAACCTAGGAAAAGCGCTCGAAGAAATTTTATCGGGAGGACACCTCTTTGACTGCACCCAGGCACGTATTTTTACATTATTGAGTCTGACGCGCTATTTATTAGGAGGTTTCAACAATTTAATTGTTGAAACCTCTTTTCTTGACAGAAAGTTAGCAGAAATAAAACAACAAAGCGCATCCATGAAAACGGTTAATGACTTAAGACTACATCTTGGTTTCCAAGGCTATTTTCATGAATTTGGGACTGTAACACCAGAAACTCTTGCCGTTGGCGATGTGTTCTATGTATCAGGACATCCTAATTACACTGAACGACACGGCATATACGCCCCCTTACGTGGCATTCATTGTACCTGTGTTGGGTTTAATAAAGACGACAAGCCTCTTCTTATGGGATATGACCCTCTCTTTAAACAAAAGGGGCCACAAACACTTAAACAAGTGCGTATTTATCTTAGTCGTGCCTATATTGGTGAAGAGAATACTCATGATGATAACATCATCGATGTTGCTCAAACTGTTAAAGCACAACCCCTCCAAGGCGCCACCGTGTTGAATATAGAAAATGTGCTTGCATCATGTGCAGATACAGGCATGACGTTTGCAGTTTAAACAACATCTACTTCTTGTTTTAACTTTCCATATGCGCCTGTAACAAATAAGGAAATAGCGACAATAATATTTGGTAGGGTGGTGTATCTACAGCTTTGTCATTCACCCTTAAAGCCCACTTGTGGGCTTCTACCAACAGCTGTCCATGAACCTCTAGATTTGCCATTCTAAAGTCAGGCACCCCACTTTGTTTCGTGCCCAAAATATCCCCTGGTCCTCTCAGTCGCATGTCTGCTTCGGCAATTAAAAAACCATCATTGGTCTCGCGCATCATTTCAAGGCGTTTTTTGCCCACTTCCGACAGCTTGTTGCCATACAACAAAACACAGCTTGAAGGATGATCACCCCGTCCCACACGGCCCCGAAGTTGGTGTAATTGGGCCAAACCAAAACGTTCTGCATGCTCGATAATCATAACGGTGGCATCAGGCACATCAACACCTACCTCGATCACCGTAGTCGAAACCAACACTTGATAGACACCTTCCATAAAGCGGGCCATCACTTCTTCCTTTGCCACACTTGATAAACGCCCATGCAAAAGCCCTACCTTATCCCCCAAAACCTTTTTAAGAGCCCCCGCCCGCGCTTCAGCATGGCCCAAATCAAGGGTTTCCGATTCTTCAATCAGCGGACATACCCAATAAAACTTTTGCCCCGTTAACAAAGCTTTCTGAAGGTGGTCGTATAGGGTTTGAACCCGGGCTAAGGACAAAAGAGTTGTTTGAATGGGTAAGCGTCCTTTTGGTTTTTCCTTTAGCTGGCAAATATCAAGGTCACCAAAAGCCGTTAATGCCAGTGACCTTGGAATCGGTGTCGCTGACATCACAAGCAAGTTAACACCGTCTCCTTTTTCAATCAGTTTTTTACGTTGATTCACCCCAAAGCGATGTTGTTCATCAATCACCACATAACCTAACTTCTTAAAAGATACGCTGCTTTCTAAAAGGGCATGGGTGCCCACCACAAAATCTAAATCTCCTTGTTGAAGCTTTTCCTTAATGGCTTGTTTTTCTTTAGCAGGAGTTTTTCCTGTTATCACCGTCCACCGAATAGGCAAACCCGATAAGAATTCCTTAAAACGGGCACCATGTTGTTCGGCCAAAATTTCAGTGGGTGCTAACAACGCGGCTTGCGCCCCCTGTTCGATCACTTGCATCATCGACAAAAGGGCAATCACCGTTTTTCCACTGCCCACATCCCCCTGCAGCAACCGCATCATAGGCTCTTTTGCTGCAAGTTCTTTTTCTAATAGGGCACACACTTCTTCTTGGCCCTCTGTAAGATGAAACCCTAGTTTTTTCTTTACCGCAGGAACCATTNNCGGAAAATGCCTGCCCCACTTTTTTCTTCACCCCTAGCCGCATTTTGTGAAGCGACACTTGGTGCGCAAACAATTCATCAAAAGCTAAACGCTCGCGCCCCTTTCCAATAGGTGATACATCCTCTTCATGCTCAGGTTTATGCGCATGCTGAAGGGCTTGTTTCCACGATGACCATCTATGATTTTGAATGACTTCTGCAGGCAACCATTCGGGTAAATCTGGCACGCCTTCAAGTGCATGGTGCACAATTTTCCTATATTGTGTTTGGGAAATGCCCGCCGTCAAACCGTATAAGGGTTCAATACCCGTCCATGCTTCTCTTTGGGCAATACTCCCAATAAAATCAGGATGCACCATCTGATAAGTTGATCCTTTTTTCTCAAGTGTGCCACTTACCAACCGTATACTCGCAAGGGGCATTTTTTCTACAAGATGCTGTCCGTATGCATGAAAAAAAACAAGCCCCAAAGGCGTGTCTTCCACCAGACACGATACCTCATGGCGTTTGTGATGATAAGATTTTGGTGTATGAGACACCACCTGCAAAGGCACGGTCACTTTTTCATTTAAAGGGGCATTTTTCAATGTTGAAAGAAAGGTTCTTGTTTCTATTTTGTGGGGAAGACGTTGCAACAAATCCCATACACGATGAACCCCCATCTTCTGAAGCCGCTCTGTTGTTTTAGGCCCAACAGAAGAAAGACCTGACACAGAAGAAAACAAAGGAGACAAAATAAAAGGACGCATGAAATGTATAGTAAGAATATTTAAGGGGAATCACAAGAATGAAAAAACCCGCCTTTCGGCGGGTTTTTCTTAAAATCCTTCGCGTTCCATGCGTTTGCGCAAAAGCTTTCTAAAACGGCGACCCGCTTCAGCTTTTTCTCGCACACGACGTTCTGAAGGCTTCTCAAAATTACGACGCATTTTCATTTCTCTGAAAACACCTTCGCGCTGAAGCTTTTTCTTCAAAACACGCATAGCTTGTTCGAGATTATTCTCATGAACAGTAACTCGCAAAAAAATCACTTCCTTTCTGGTTAGTGTTCTCTATATATAATAGTTTTTTTGAAAAATTTCAAACAGGAAACAAAGGCCCAGCAACATCTTATCACCAGGCCCCCATTTTTATTAACGGTGGTTGTCGTTTAAGTTATGCAATAATGGTTTTCCAGCACGGAAGTATGGTACGTGCCGTGATCCAACTTGGATAGAGCGACCATCTCTTGGGTCAATACCCAATCTTTCTTTTCTTTGTTTAACAGAAAAGGCACCAAAGCCTCTCAATTCCACACGCTTTCCTTTTTCAAGAGCATGCGAGATCTCTTCAAAAATAACGGCAACAATTTTCTCAACTTCACGCGGAGATGTTGTTGGCATTTTCTCAGCTAATCGTGCTGCAAGTTCTGATCTGGTCATGTTATAACTCCCTCCATAACTTTTTTTTGATAACTAATGATGCACCTGTTTTTTTTTCATGTCAATAAAGGCGATATTTTTTATTCATAATATGTACTTACATTTACATTTTATTCACACAACTAATACCCAACAACTCTAATAACAACAAGAGCGTTTCTTTCGTTTTTGTGCAAAGCCACAAACGAAGATGTCGCTTCATATCGTCCTTTTCAGAAAGAATAGGATGTGCACTATAAAAACGGCTAAACACCTGGGCGACATCAAAAGCAAAGTCACATAAGAAGTGGGGGCTTAGAGCTTGATAGGCACGCTCAATCACTTCTTCTGTCTGTAAAATTTTTAGCATCAGTATGCGTTCTGCTGAACTCAAAGAAAGTGTATGATCTTTAAAATCAATTGTTTCTTCCGACGTTTTTTCCAATAATGCAAAAATACGAACAAGAGCATAAAGCAAATAAGGGCCCGTCTTTCCTTCAAAGTTCATAAACTTTTTAAGATCAAACTGGTAGTTCTGACTTGGGTTGTGCTGCAAATCTGCAAACTTTAACGCAGCCACACCAATCGCTTGGGCACGAGCTTCATCTTCCTTCGTTTCAAAATCACCCCGTGCCTCTTTGATACGTACAGCAGCTTCTTCAGTTAACATTTGAATAAGCTCTTCCAGGCGCATGGCCCCACCAGAACGCGTCTTAAACGGCTTGTTGTCTGGCCCATTCATGGTCCCAAACCCGATAAAATCAAATGTTGTTTTATGGCCTACTTTTTCAGCAGCTCGAAATACTTGCTCAAAATGCAACCGTTGGCGGCCATCAACAACATAAATAATCCGATCTGCATTAAAAGTATGGACACGCTCTTCAATGGTTGCCAAATCTGTCGTGGCATACAGAAACCCACCATCTTTCTTTTTAAGAATAAGAGGTGGCATTTCTTTTTTATCTGTCGAGGAAGCCACATCAATAACAAGAGCCCCATCACTTTCTCGAACAAGCCCCTTTTTTTCATAAGCAGCAATCATAGATGGAATAGCCTCTTGATACCGGCTTTCCCCAAACCATTGCTCAAAAGATACATTCAAATGTTCAAAATTTCTTTTCATATCATTAACGGATACACACACAAAGTGCTGCCACAAAGCACGATATCCGGGCCGACCATTTTGCAATTCGTATGTTGCCGTACGCGCCTTTTCAGCAAGCGATTCGTCTTCCTTACACCGACTTGAAATTTGGGGATATATTTCTTGTAGTTGATCAAGCGTAACAGGAGAAGTCTCTGGATATGCACCTTCAAAACTATTATCAAAATAGGGAAGGTCTGGATGCTTTTCTTGAAGTGCCACAATCAGCATACCCATTTGGGTGCCCCAGTCGCCCAAATGAATATCACCCAAAACTACATGCCCCTTATATCGACAAAGACGCTTAAGTGATTCTCCAATAATACTCGACCGCAAATGGCCAACATGCATAGGTTTGGCTACATTCGGGCCTCCATAATCCACAATAACATTCTGGGATGCGGCAGCTTTTATAGGGGCAATGCCTTTTGACAAATAGGCCATTAAACAAGCATCTGTACATTTGAAATTTAGAAATCCAGGACCTGCAACAAAGATTTCCAAACTGTCCGCCGAGACACTTAAAGCCTCTTTCAACTTGTTTGCAATTTCCACAGGATTTGTTTTTAATTTTTTCCCCAAAGAAAGTGCTACAGTTGACTGATAGTCTGACAAGTCGGGCCGATCAGACGCCTTTACAAAAGCAGGCTCATCATACCCACATACATCAAGTGCTTTGGTTAAAAGATCGGTTATGTGCAGCTGAAGGGAAATCATTAATTTTCAAGCTATACAAAAAAGGGCAACAGAAAAAACTGCTGCCCCTTTTTTGGTTTAATACATATCACCTTTACCGTGAATAGAACTCAATCACAAGATTGGGTTCCATCTGCACCGGATAAGGCACATCTGCCAAATTAGGAATGCGCAACAGCTTTCCTTTCATGGCCTTAGGATCTGATTCCATATAATCAGGCACTTCACGTTCGCCTGATTTAACAGATTCAATCACCATGGGAATCTCTTTGGATTTTTGGCGTACTTCAATAACATCTCCTTCACTTACAAGGTATGAAGGAATGTTAACACGCTTGCCATTTACCAACACATGGCCATGGTTTACAAACTGGCGTGCCGCGAAAACAGTGGGGACAAAGCACAAGCGATAAACAACTGAGTCCAGACGGCGCTCTAGTAGCTCAATTAAGTTTTCACCTGTGTCTCCACGTTTAGAAGAAGCCTTTTCGAAAAGTTTTCTAAATTGCTTTTCGCCAATGTTGCCATAGTATCCTTTCAGCTTTTGTTTCGCTGTCAGCTGAATACCATAATCTGTTGGCTTCTTGCGACGCCCGTTTTGACCATGTTGGCCAGGGCCGTAACTTCTTGAATTAACCGGGCTCTTAGGACGTCCCCAAAGGTTAAGTCCAAGTCGCCTATTAATCTTATATTTAGTTTCTAAACGTTTACTCATAGTCGTTCCTAGTTTTTAATGTAGAACAAAACGCGCCGTTCCCATTCGAAAATGAACACACCCTTGTATCCGAATTCGCATTGGAATGTCAATGTTTTAAAGGAAAAGTGCATGCTTTTCTCTTTTGACAGCGTTTGTTTTTTAACTATAATGGGTACTCGTTAATTAAAAACTAGGTACAATCATGAAAATTCTCTATCTTTCTATTGCGATTCTGTGCGCCCTCACTGCCTGCAAATGCCCTCTTAAAAAAGGATGTTCAACCAAGCGTGATACGGCTGGATATGGTCGCTCTTCTTATCTTCTTACCAGCAACAATTTGGCCGAAACAGGTGAACGCACAGATGCCGATGGTCGCGTCTTAGTTCAAGACAGGGCTTTTTATGAATACGATTCTTACAGCCTTGACGCCGGCAGTCGCGCAGCCCTTAAAACACAAAGTCAGTGGCTTCAAGACAATCCTGAAATAAACATCACAGTGGTAGGTCATTGCGATGAGCGTGGTACTCGAGACTACAACATAGGGCTTGGCGAAAGACGGGCGAACACAGTAAAGCGTTACCTTGTTTCCCAGGGCATTAGCAGCCGACGCATTACGGTAATTAGCAAAGGAAAAGATGATCCCGTTGTATTTGGCTCAAATGAAGCTGCCTGGGCTCAAAACCGGGTGGCCATCGTTATCCCCCAATAAAATTCTCCTATAATTAGAAAAAATTCATTTTTTTCAACTTCTTTATAGCGACGCATCGATTATCATGACATTCTCGCAGAAGGATGTGAATGGTAATCGATCAATCGCCCCGCCGATTAACAAGAGGTCAACAGGAGATACTCATTAAAATTTTTGAGAAAGATGTGTTTATGACTTCAGATTTCTCAATGAAAGTTTACCCAAAATCTATTGTGGAAAACGAAGCAAGAAGTCTTTCCTTAGATTTGATGTATACGCTCAAACATTTCACCTTTGACAGGGATCTTTTAAATTACCTCTTAGAAATGAAAGCTTTTGTCAGCAATGCTCAACTTCAGCCTGATGATGACAGATTGTGTTGATGCAAAACTAGAAAGAAAAGAGATAAAAAACTTTTCCTGATTTGTTTTTTGTTCTATATATGTTCGATAAGATAGTCATTTTGATTTCTTGTGGAGATATAAACAATGAAAAAACACCTAAACGACCCTCAACCAATCGATATTTTCATTGGCTCGCGTGTGCGCGAGCGGCGCCAGAAATTAGAGTGGACGCTGATCGACTTAGGGAACAGACTTGGGGTATCTCATCAACAAATCCAAAAATATGAACACGGCATCACCCGTATTACAGCAGGTATTCTATTCGAACTTTCTGAAATTTTTGGAGTCTCTATCAATTATTTTTATGATGGCTATGAAGAACCTAACACTCAAGAAGCCTTAGACAAAAAAATTTCTGTTGTAAGACACTCTCCTCTTAAAATTCTTCTTGTCGAAGATGATCCAACAGATGAAATGCTGATTCGAAGTGCCATTCTTAATTCTGATCGCCCGTTCAACATTCATGTTCTACACAATGGAAGGCAGCTTATTGATTTTTTAAAGAACAAAACAGGATCAAATCGTTTCCCCCGCCCTGATATTATTTTCATGAACCTTTCACTTCCTTTCTTAAGTGGACTTTCTGCTTTGAAAGAAATTAAATAACTTCAATAACTTTTTTTGGATGTTCCTTCNNCTTTGCAAGATATTCCTATTATTATCCTCTCAAACAGCGTTGATAAAAAAGATCTCATCGACTCATATAAAAACTTCGCAAGCGGTTATATCAAAAAAACATTCGACCATAAGCAATTTCGATCTCAAATCGCAGATTCTGTCAATTATTGGTCGACTATATGCCTGCCAAACATGTAGTCATTTCAATTGGATAAATGATATTCTTAAAGAAAAATGAAAATTTTTCTTCCTTTGTTTTTATTGCTCTCAATAGCATGCCAATCGATTCTCGTCACCATTTCAGCTGAGTGGCAAGACGTGACAAGAATCAACCTCCATAAAAAAGACAGGTGCACCTCATCTTGTCTGGCAAAAAAGAAGTGAACTCTTTCGAAAAATTTTGGCACCTAAGATGGGCCCTAAAAATTGCACAAATCACAAGAAACAAAGCTTTTCAAAAAACAGTAACAGAAGTGATTGCCCTTGAAACAAACGTGCCTGAAGATCAAATTACGAATGATCAAACAGAGCTTGATTGGAATCTTGATCTTTTAAGAAAAGAACATGATCACCCAAAAACAGTGGAAAGGTGTATTTCTGCTTACCACATCCTCAGTATTGGCGATTTTACTTACAAAGATGCCGCACAAGAAAAATTAGAACCTCTTTTTTCTCTGCTTGCGTTAAAGCCATATCCCCTTATGCTTATGAAGCATGATGTCGGCCTTGATCAGTTTGAGGCTCCAAAATTGAAGGTTGGCTCTTTTGGATCTTGTCTGTCTCCCCGCATTCTGACTGCTCTTAAGGTTGCGCTAAATCATCAAATGGATTTAGAGCATACATTTCATATTAAAATGTGCCGATCTGATTATCTTTTAGATGCTGTTTTTTTAGGAAATTTTTGTCTAACGTGGAAAGATATCACCGCTTTTGTTAAAAAATCAGACGTCACAGACTTTCAAATTTTAGGAGGGGGGCTGGGCAATGCTTTTACAGATGGGTCTCGCATTGCTTGGGAATACCCTCCTTCTAAAATTGAACCAAAAACAAGCATCGAAGATCGCCTAAGGAACAAAGATTACAATCTTATATTGTTCGATGATTATGCAGATATCAAATTTCGTCTTTCACGCTTTAAGTCTGATTCAAAAAAATACATGTTCCTTCGCCCAGAAGATGTAAAGGGACAGTTTAACAACTATTTTATTTTGGAAGAGGAAAAACCAGACGTTCAAGTTTGTGTTGAAAATTTTTACAGAATATTCGACGAAACAAAATCACGCTATCCAAAAGCAAAAATTGTTTTTCTACATTTTCCCTTCAACAATGATCCCAATAAAAAATTAAAAGAGCGCGCCCACCGGTTCAAAGAAGCATTTACCCCCCCTGCCTGGGTTCGTGTGATTGACGTTCCCGCAGAAGAAGCAGATTACGCCCACGACTTTATCCATTTCAAACCCTGGTATTACGAAAGCCTTGCCCGTCAAGTTTACGACGTGCTTACAACACCCGAATAGAAAGCTGGCTATTGCCCGCAAATAAATCTTCCGTTGGGCATATATCTTTCAATAACAAGAACCCTTTGGTTCCTCCTCTGTACACACTTTTTATAGTGCCCACTTTTTCCTCTTCCACCAAAACATCTTGCCCAACTTCAACTGGGCCTTTCGCCTCAAAGCTATATAAGTTTTTTCGGACAACGCCTGTATGTTTTGTGCGAGCCGTCAATTCTTGGCCTAAATAGCATCCTTTCGTCCAGCTAATGGCATTCAGTCGATCCATCTGAGCTTCTAGTGGAATAGTTTTTTCTTGGTCTAAATCAAGGGGGCCTTCAGGCACATTTAATAAAAAGCGCTGATCTTCATAAAGCAAGCTGTCTTCCGTTTCCTCTATTTGGTTTTTGGGGCCAACATAAACAAAACCTAATTCAGGGTGTCGAGGATCTTTGAACATATTCCCTTTCAAGACATCCGACGCCTTAAGAGATACGGCCACCACATAATTTTCTAAATGTGTCAACGTCACATCGCTTTGCAACCGATACATGGACAGTTTCTTTATAAATTCCATCACACCTTCGTGGGCTGGGGTCAATAAAATGGTATCTTCTTGTGGAACCAAAAAGAAGTCCCACATAAAACGTCCTTTTGCTGTTAACATCAGGCCATATTTTGGACCTTCATCAACTGTAGGCACGGCCTGGGTGATCAACCCTTCCAAAAAAGAATGTCGATCCTTGCCCGTAACAGCAACAACACTTCGATAGTTTAAAAGACGCCACATTGACTGAATTGCTCCATTCGCTATGATGCAAATATGCATATACTATTTATTACATCAACTTATCTTGGCGATGCGATTCTTTCAACAGGCCTTCTTCAAACGGTGCTTAAAAAAAATCCAAATGCCAAAATTACCGTTGCGTGTGGCCCTGTCGCAGCACCTATTTTCAAGCACCTACCTAACCTAGAAAAACTGATTATTATTGAAAAGAAACAGTTTTCCCTTCATTGGGTTTATCTGTGGTTAAAAACATTTTTTTGTTTTTGGGACTTTGTTATTGATGTTCGGGGAACCGGTATCGCATTTTTACTGCCCGCCAAAAAAAGAAAAGTATGGCAGTCTTCCAAAACAGAGCGCCTCAAAGTACATCAAATTGCAAAATGGTTTGGGCTATCCAAAACACCGCTGAACCATATTTGGACAGACAAGCAGCATGTAGACAAAGCGAAAAACCTTTTGCAACAAAAGCACACTTACATTGCTTTTTCACCTGCCGCGAACTGGGATAAAAAGTGTTGGCCCCTCTCTCATTTTGCATCTCTTGCTCAAAAAATCCTTAAAAATCCCAAAATCTTTCCAAAGCCAAAATTCCTTATTTTAGGAACAGCCTCTCAACAAAAAGAAGTAGACACCCTTTTCCAAAAGCTTCCCGAAAAACAAACTATGGATCTAATGGGAAAAATCGATCTACTTACCCTTGCTGAATGCTTAAAGAAGTGTCAATTGTTTGTGGGCAATGATTCAGGGCTTATGCATTTAGCGGCCGCATGTGGCACACCAACCCTTGGTCTTTTTGGCCCAAGTCCCGTTAAAGTGTACGGCCCATGGGGTCAAAAAACACAAACAGTTTCCCTGAATGAACCCCTCGATCGAACCTTCAAGCGCATCGAAAAAGGCGAAGATGTAATGCAAGATCTCTCTGTCGAAAAAGTCTACAATGCTGCCAAAGCTCTTATTTAAGAGGCCGCGACAACAGCACCTCAATGGCAGTATCCACACTTTCTCCTTCATACAAAATGCGGTGTATTGTCTCACAAACAGGCATATCCATTCCCATTTTTTCAGAAAGAGCCTTAAGGGCCTTGACCGTATGAAACCCTTCAACAGTTTGGTTGGCGACTAAGGTTTTGTTCACTTTATTTTCTTTTCCTAAAGAAAGCCCAAGTTGAAAGTTGCGTGACTCGGCACTCATACACGTCAGCATCACATCACCTACACCCGCAAGCCCCAAAAAGGTAGAAAGTTGCCCACCTTTAGCCACGCCTAAATCTTTAATTTCAGCTAATCCGCGTGATACAAAAGCAGCTAGCGCATTCTCACCCAAGCCCCGAGCTTTAATAATACCGCACCCAATTGCGAGTACGTTTTTAACGGCACCCACAACCTGCACCCCCATAACATCAGTGCTTAAATAAGGGCGAAAGTGAACATGACAAAACGCATCCCTAACTTGGACACCAACTGCTTCGTCTTTTGCGGCAACAACTGTACATGCAGGTAAGTTTTGAATGATTTCTTTAGCAAAATTAGGGCCCGATAAAATACAGCAAGGATTATCAACCAAAGACGAGACCAACTCTCCCACAAAAAGATTTGTTTTTTGCTCAATCCCCTTCGTTGCGATAATAAGGGGAATGCCTTTGGGCAATACATCCTTCACACCCTCAACACAAGCACGTAACCCCTGTGCCGGCACAACAAAAACAATCAGATCAGATTGTGCAAGCACAGCAAGATCTGCGGTGATTTCCATTTCTTTTGGAAAAACAACCTTGGGGCAAAGAGGCACAGAGCGGTCTTTTAAAACAGCCTCCACATTGTGTTCAAGACCCACCATTGTTACACGGGCGCCTGCCCGGTGGGCCGTCAACCCCAAAGCTGATCCCCAAGCACCTAACCCAATCACCGAAACCTTTAACATTTGTCTTCTCTTTCTGTCTGTTGCTGCGTATACTGAAACCGTTCAATTTTATGAACAGAAAACCATAAATGATTAAACCGATGCAAGTTTTCCTTTGGACTTCTTTTTCTGTCGCCGTCTTACTGTTTTTATTGTCTTCATTTTTTGCAGCAGCCGAGACAGCTCTGACAGCCTTTTCCCGGCCCCGTATTCACCGTTTGGCTAAAAAAGGAAACGCTCGTGCCAAAAGAATTGAAGCCTTGTCTGCTAAAATGAATCACACTGTTGGGTCTATTCTAATTGGTAAAAATGCCATGGATATTTTGGGCACATCACTGATGACAACAGTATTTATCCAAATGTTTAGTGAAAGTGGCGTGGTCATTGCAACCATGTTTTTGACGCTTTTTATCATCATTTTTATCGAAGTGATGCCAAAAATGTATGCTATTTCTCAACCTGAAAATATGTCTCTTTCCATCTCATGGGTAATGCAGTGGTGTGTGCGCTTGCTTAGCCCCCTTATGTATGTAGTACAAATTGTGTCTGAAAAAACCCTTTCTCTTTTGGGTATGCGCATGGATCGTGTTGAAAGCTGGTCGTCTGCTATAGAAGAACTGCGAAGTGCCATTGATTTACACGGCAAAGAACGTCTCACTCATGAAAGCCATATGCTACACAGCGTACTTGATCTCTCTAGTCTCACCGTCGATGAAATTTTAATTCACCGCTCTGATGTTATGATGGTTGATGTCGATCAAAATATAGACGACATCCATAAACTGGTTCTTGAAAGCAGCTACACTCGCCTACCTGTTTGGAAAAACAGTCCTGAAAATATCATTGGTATTCTAAACACAAAAACATTTATGCATGAATATGCAAAGCACCATAATAAAGAAGAAACACTTCTCGACATAAAAAAAGTGGTCAGCAAACCTTGGTTTATTCCAGAAACCACGCCCCTTCTACAACAAATGTTGGCCTTTCGAAAGCAACGACACCACTTGGCTTGTGTGATTGATGAATACGGATCTTTTTCAGGAATTGTGTCGTTAGAAGACATTCTTGAAGTTATTGTTGGTGAAATTGAAGACGAACATGACGAACACAACACTCACATCCGCCCCACAAAAGATGGGGCGTATTTAGTTGAAGGTAGTGTTACAATTCGTGAACTTAACAAACACTTTAACCTCGAAATTCCCGATGAGCATTTTTCAACGCTTGCCGGGCTTCTTATTCATGAAAGTCAAAGCGTACCCATAATTGGACAGCGTTTTCGTTTTTACGGCATGCACTTCAATATTGTACGCAAAGAAGATCAACAAATTGATCTGGTACGTCTTGAAATTTTAAAAACGTAAGCATGAAAAAGGTTTGGATCCAAAACTGTCTTCATTTCATTTTTCCACCTTTGTGCCCTTTATGCAAAGATGTGGTCGACGGTGAAAACACCCTTTGCCCTACATGTTGGCCCCACATTGAATTTATTGCTGATCCTTGCTGTGATCAATGCGGCCTACCCCTTGCAACAGCATCCCTGCACGAAAAAGAAAAATGTATTTCATGTCTTCAACACCACTTTTCCTTCACACAAAATCGGTCAGCTATTCTCTATACCCAAACATCTAAAAAAATGATTTTAGATTTAAAGCATGGACATAAACTTTCCATTGCACCTCTTCTTGCCCAGTGGATGGTGAGATCTGGTCATAAACTAATCGAAAAAAGCGATATCTTAATCCCCGTGCCCCTTCATTGGACCCGCCTTCTTAAGCGGGGGTTTAATCAGGCTGCCGTTCTCACACAACACATTGGGAAGAAAACAAACACACCTTATTTATTGAACACCCTAAAACGTGTCAAAAGAACTCCCTCCCAAGATGGTCTAAGCGCATCTGCGCGCCAAAAAAACGTGCACCATGCTTTTATTGTACCAAACCCTCAAGATATAAGGGGGAAGTCTCTTTTGCTGATTGATGATGTCATGACGACTGGATCCACTCTCGAAGCTTGCGCAAAAGTTTTAATCCAATCAGGGGCAAAATGTGTTAGAACGTTAACAGTGGGGCGGGTTTGTCCCCGTTTAAAACAAGGGTCAAAAATATGAAAAAGGTTGTTATTTATACTACTGATTATTGCCCTTTCTGCACAAAGGCCAAACGCCTTCTTGACATGAAAGGAGCAAAGTACGAAGAAATTGACGTCACTCATGATGCTTCTCTTCGTGAAGAAATGACAAAAAAAGCAGAAGGTCGCCGTACGGTGCCTCAAATTTTTATTAACGATGCACCCATTGGTGGGTGTGACGACTTATACGCCCTTGACGAACAAGGACGCCTTGATTCCATTCTTAAATAAACATAGATAAATCGCGAAGGGTGGCGGCATCAAAGTTATAGAGTTAGGCCCTTCTGTAAGAAAAAGCCATTCGCACTAAACTTCCCAGCAACCAACGACAATGCCGTACAAATATCTTAGCTCGACGCCCTTAGACATATAGAGGTTAGTCTTTTTTTTGCATCGTGTAAGGACCAAGCATTTCACGAATACGATGACCCATTAATGGCCTATGATTAATAATCGAATCAACATCGCCTCTGTGTTCCACATAAACATCCCAAAGCCCTTTTTGTTCAAGCTGTTTTCGAAGAGCATTAATATCTTCTTGTGGAATGACAGTTTTTCCAACCACCCAAGACCGACCAGATTGATCGCTTTCAGTTAATGCCGCCTTGGCATTAAAGGACAAAAACAAAAAAGCGACACTTACTAATTGCAATAAATTCATTTTTTTACTCGTTTTGTTGAACTTGTTGACTCTGCTTACCATATAGGGCGTATCGAATCTAAATTCAATAGGAACAAAACGTTATGAACTTTTTTGGCTTTTTAAAAAACAACACTATTTTCTTGTTGTTTTCATTATTAGTGATCACAAGCATAAGCTTCCCTGCTTTCGCTGCAGATTCAGATGATAATGAAATCTGGATCGCCCCACCACAAACAGAAGTCTTACAATCTGTTGTGCTGTCTTCTATTACACAGCAGCCTACAGCTACACACAATTTTGCTTCAGCAGACATTGATAAAGATCGTATTTTT
The DNA here is from genome assembly GCA_002426825.1 of Holosporaceae bacterium UBA5542. Lineage (GTDB taxonomy): Bacteria > Pseudomonadota > Alphaproteobacteria > UBA7879 > UBA5542 > UBA5542. The sequence continues at coordinate 20,964 of DINK01000032.1, read as the reverse complement.
AATGTTCTTCAGCTCGATGGTGGCGGTGTTCGTGGGGCTTTTTCTGCCCAAGTTTTAAGGGGAATGCATGATCAGACAGAAATTGCCATATACAAAATTTTTCAAGGAGGCATTACTGGCACATCAACCGGATCAATTATTGCCCTTGCATTAACCTGCCCCCAGCACCGAGACAAAAACGATGAATGGAAAGAAGGGCCTTATTCGCCAAAAGAAATTGTAGCTTTCTATAGTCGCATGGCAGACGATGTTTTCAAATGTTGGACACCTCAAAATTGTTGGACGAATCTATCTAGCGGCTACCAAGAAGGATGTTTATCGGGTCTTGTAAAAACTATTTCCACCCTCGTAACATGTGGAGGATGTGGTGCTTGTTGCAAGAATTGTGCTGGTTTTTGTGGGCCTCGATACAGTAACCACACTTTAAGACAGCTTTTAAATCATATGTTTGGCGATATGACACTAGGTCAATCCCTTGTTCCTGTTCAGGCAGTTGCCTACGATACACGTCTTATGAGTCCACAATATTTCACAAGCTATACCACTCCTCGTATGCGCCTTGCAGATGCAGCCTTATGCTCATCAGCGGCACCCACTTTTTTCCCAGGGGTATCAGTGCCACTCGGAGACGATACTCTCGTTCAATGTGTTGATGGTGGTCTAATCGACAACAGTGCAGCCTTTGCAGCCCTTAGCCTTGCAAAAACTCATTTTTCAAAACGTTTTCCGAACGAACCAACCGCTCATTTTGACGATTTTATTCTGTGTTCCGTTGGAACGGGAGAACCCACGCCAACAGATCTTTACAAAGACCTTAAACATGCCGGCAAGTTAGGCTGGGCTGGTGCTGCTGTTGAAATTGGTATCTCGGGTCGCTCACAAGCGACAAAACTGATTTTAGATGAGATATATGGAACACAAGGAAATGGTGCCCAAGGTGAATCTATAAGACAAAAATACTTCCGTATACAAACGAATTTGTCCGATAGAGAAACTCAAATGGATGACCCAGATATTATTCCTGGGGTAGTGGCAAAAGCAAGCACCATAACCAGAGGCAAAAGCGGACCATATAATGACTTCATGAGAACATATTTTAGCAAACCTCCTGTTGAGGAAGAACGACAATTAGCAAATGCACTTCTATCTAACATTAATTGTCCCCTCTCTCAAAGACAAGACGAAGGCGCGTCTCAGCAGCAAATCGTCCATGAATCTAGCGTATAAGAGAAGCCTTAGTGTCGCATTCCAGTCTGATTGATTTTCAAGAGTAATTATCATAAAGTGATATCTTTAATTTTACCCCCTGGGACATGGTGTATGGATGTATAAAGATCTTCTTAAAAAATTAACCAATCAAAATCAATTCCTTGCCGTAGTGGGCCTTGGTTATGTTGGCCTACCCCTTGCTGTTGCCTTTTCTGAAAAAGGTCTACCGGTCGTAGGATTTGATGTCTCTAAAGAAAAGATCAAACAATATAAAGCAGGCAACGACGTCACCCAAGAAGTTGGGAATGATCGATTGCGTCAAACCAGCATCACCTTTACAGATGACGCAACAGCCCTGAAAAAATGCAAAGTATTTATTGTAACGGTACCCACTCCTGTTCATAAAGACAACACGCCTGATCTCAGCCTTATTGAAAAAGCGGCTACCCTTGTAGGGCACCACTTATCACCCGGATCTATTGTTGTTTTTGAATCAACCGTATACCCCGGTGTCACTGAAAAAATTTGTATGCCTCTTCTCGAACGCGCTTCAAATCTAAAAGGGGGAAAAGACTTTAAGGTTGGCTATTCTCCTGAACGTATTAACCCAGGCGACACCCAACACCGACTTGAAACCATCACAAAAGTGACAGCGGGAATGGATAAAGAATCCGGTGAAGTTATCGGGGATCTTTACAGTCTCATTATCGATGCCGGCATTCACCGTGCCCCCACCATTATGGTGGCAGAAGCTGCAAAAGTGATTGAAAACGCCCAACGCGACATCAACATCGCCTTTATGAATGAGTTATCTCTTATTTTTGATCGCCTTGGTGTTGATACCTTCCACGTACTAGAAGCCGCCAAAACAAAATGGAATTTTTTACCATTTATGCCCGGCCTTGTTGGAGGGCACTGTATTGGGGTTGATCCATACTACTNNCACCATGCTCAAGTTATCTTGTCAGGCCGCCGCATTAATGACGCCATGGGCAAGCATGTGGCAGAAAAAATTATTAAAAAACTGGCTCAAAAAGGGATGCCCATCAAAGGGGCAAAGGTTGGCATGATGGGGCTAACTTTTAAAGAAAATTGCCCTGACTTACGAAATTCAAAAGTGGTTGATATCATCCGTGAACTGCAGGATTATGGGGTTGACGTATTAGTAACAGATCCTCTTGCAAGCCCAGAAGAAGCCAAGGCTGAGTACGGCATTTCTTTGAACGACATTAACCAGTTTAAAAATCTAGATGCGCTTGTTTTGGCCGTTCCTCATGAAGGATATGCCCAAAAACCTGCCTTATCTTTTAAAGAGTTTTACAAAGAAACAGACACACAGCCCATTATGTTTGATCTTAAAGGCATGCTCAAAGGGCACGAACATTTATTTGATTATTGGCGACTTTAATAAAATTCGTAATTATCATAATCACCATAATAATCATCGTAAAAGTGATCTTCTGACGACGGTGACATGCGTCGAGATGCATAGTAGTCAGATGCACCAAAAGTATCGTAACGCGATACCTTTGAATAACTGCCTTTACGCGGTCCCGTACGCAGCATCAGATCTTTTTGTTTTTTTAGCCTTTTTGCAGCTTTCTTGGCTGTTCTTGCCTCGAATATATACCCCAGCTTTTTCAAAGCACGAGCCATCTTTTCTGTCTCGCGAATAATAGTTTCATAGGCTCGCTTATACTCTGCTGTTGATATTATATTTTCTAACAACCCATTGTCTAAAAAACCTTGTTCAAACCCTAAGTACCCATTCCAAACATGATAAATCAAAAGCTTATCATTCTTCTTGCGCAGTCCCTTAATCGCATGCCGAACAGCGTCTCCTTTTTCAACAATCAAACGAGAAGGGTATGTTGACACAGAAGACGAAAAGCTTTTTGATGAATCAAAAAATGTCGCAGACCCCCCTGACACAATAAACACACATGCTACCAAAAGGAAAAACAGTTGCCGCATTCCAAAACCTCCTTAATGCCGATTTCTTTTAATGGTATCAAAATATCTTTAGGGAATACAGTCTCTAGAATCTACTTCCATCGATTATGAAACCATAACCATTGGTCGGGGTTTTCTGTAATCCATTTCTCATACAATTGATTAATCATCTGGGCCGATGTTACTGCTTCTTTTTTTAAGACCAATGGCTTATGATAGGTAATTCTGAAAGACACCCCTTTTAAACGCTCGACTTGCACAGGAATCATGTGCGCGCCCAACCTATAGGCCACCCGTGCCGGCACCACAGGAGTATAGGCAAGGCGTCCAAAAAAAGGGATTTTTTCTCCTTCCGACAAGCGCTGATCCAATAAAATCCCCATGTTCTCACCCGTTTGCAGAGTACGTAAAAAATCCTTACCACCCTCAGGGCCTTTCAAAATGATCGAGACCTTGGGATCATAGCGCACCCATTTGAAAAACTGCCGCGTGACCCAATTATTAGGAGGGCGCGAAAGTAAATGAATTTTCATACCAAGGCCCGTCAACACCAGGTGAGGAATTTCCCAATTCGCCATGTGCGCCGAAAAAAAGATATGCGCTTGAGGTTCTTTTTGTCCTGCTTTCAAATCACACCGGTCAACAACCTGTGTGTGGTCACGAGCAATTTTTTTTAGGTGAGGAAACTCACCCACAACACGACCTAAATTCTCCCAGGCACTACGTAAAATTTCTTCTCTTTTTTGAAGAGATAGTTTTGGAAAAGCTTTTTGAATGTTTTTCACCCCAACCCGATGTGCGGGTAAAAAAGGACAAATGTGGCGCGCTAAAAAGCCCCCTAAAAAAGAAGAAGCCCTAACTGGCAAAATCTTAAAAAAAGCATAGACAAAAAAAAGCGGCAGAAACTCAAGGGGATCTAAAAATATTTTTCGAAACACTTTAGACATCTTTTATTTTTTCCCTCACAAAAGAAACAGGGGTTTTTGATTCTTTCCATTTTACCCGGAGGGGAGGCCAAAACACATCCTTTTTTTGGGCCGGGGTCAAACGACAAAAATCTTTTTCTGTGGTCAATAACTTTGCCTGATGGGCCATTGCCCACCGATGTAGTTTTTTAATGTCTTGCGCTGTATAAAGGTGATGGTCTGAGAAAGAACGCGTATCTACAAGAGATACGCCAGCTTTCCGCATACTTTCAAAAAATTTTTCAGGGCGGCCAATTCCGGCAAAAGCAACATATTTTTGAGCCATATCCAAGGACGTCACGTCAGGAGTCATCTCGGCACAAAAAAGTGTTTTTTTATACGCTTTCATCTCGTCCAAAAAAGCATCTGAAGGATCCCCAACCAAAACAATGCTGTCTGCACGTTTAAGGCCTATCTCCACCGGTTCGCGCAAAGGGCCCATCGGAAACACACGGCCATTACCAAATTGGATTTCAGCATCCACAACCACAATAGACAAATCCTTATGCACGTAAGGATTTTGATGACCGTCATCCATTAAGATGCAATCATATCCTTTTTTAGCCATAGCACGGGCCCCCGCCAATCGATCTTTCGCCACCCATGTTGGGGCAATGGCTGCCAGCAACAAAGGTTCATCCCCCACATCACAAGCCGTATGTTGGGTGGGCAATACACGCACAGGGCCTTGTAGGCGCCCTCCATACCCCCGAGACAAGATGCCAACACGCATTTTTTTCTGGCTTAATTTTTCAGCCAAATCACAGACAATCGGGGTTTTCCCCACTCCACCTAAAGAAAGATTGCCCACACAAATCACTGGCACCCCTACTTTATGAGGCGCAATTGTCCGAAGGCGATATGCTGTAGCCCACGCATAAAGGGACGCAACCCAAGAAAATAAAAACATCCAAATAGGTGTTGTGGCTGTTGTCCAAAATCGGGGAGGCTCTATCATGATGCCTCGATCATAGTCGATTCACGTCTTCTGCTCAAGATTTGGTAAACCCCTTATACAAAATGAAATCCTTCTTTTTCAAGGATACCTTTTTTAGAAGAGAGCCTAGGAATAGTTTTTATAACAACCGCCCAATCATGTTCACTAATTTCTCGGGNNAAAAGATGTTCTTCTTCTACAAGGTATGTGTTTATACGTTCGGCTAATGCATGATGATTTTCATACATTTTCTCTAATATGGGCCTAATAAGAAGTTTATACGAATGCCCCTTGGTTGTTAATTTGTAAAATGCATCGATACACTGTCTTCTTTGTTCAGGGGGAATTCCTTGTTTCCACAAAAACGTTATTAAGTGATGTTCTGAAGCTGTTAGCCCTCGATTCACAAGGTCTTGGTCTAGCCGCTCAAACCCTGTTAAATCTAAAGGAAGATCAGCCCTTTCCAATAGCGTATCCACAACATGTGCTCTGTGTGTATCAAAATTAAAAAATTTAAACTTAGCTTTTGGATAGCGCTCCATAAAATCAAACAGGTTATCATAATGGTCCCCCTTTTTGAAAAGGGCGCCTTGTTCGACATATGCTTCAAAAGTCATGTAGGGGTTTTTGGTCCATTTCATAAATTCTTGATAGATCGACCATATGTGTGGATAAAAATCTCGTACAGCAACAACAATTGTTGTGTTAACAGAGTGCAAAAAAGGTTTGTCGAGTTTAGGAATTCTAAAAAAATTCTCAGACGACAATAAAAGCGTTGAGCACTGTTGCGCGGATGCTGTTCTATACAAATCACCAATATCAACCATTAAGGGATAAACATTTTGGTAAAATCTCAAATCTTTTTTATCTGGTTTTTCGTTCGCCGCGCGTGGATAAAAAACCCCCTGAACTTTTAGTTTTTTATCATTGAAGTGAAACATTTTTTGAGAGGCAGAGCTCCCCGTTTTAATCATCCCCGCAAAAACAATGACACGTCCTTCAGGTAACCCCTCTTCTGCTGTGGCCGCAATTCCATTGAAGAGCGGCCATAAAAAAGAAAGAATAAAAAGAAAAAGAAACACAAAACCTCTTTGTTTTTTCTGTTTTTTTATTTTCTCAGCAGAAGCAATGTTTGTAAAGTCATCACTTTATAAAGCCAGCATTAAAGATGGTTAAAAGCGAATGTTTTTTTGTATGGCGTCAAGCGTAGGCTGCAAGATATTAATGTTTTTAAGAATGCTTTTGACTGTTTCAGCTTTCTTTTTTGTTTCCTGTGGATGTTTCAGCAAATCTTCCACAACAGGCCCTATTTTTTGGGGTGTTTTAACTTGAATAGCAGCCTTATTTTTCAGCACCACCCGAGCCATTTCCAAATTGTTTTCCATATGAGGCCCAAAAACGGGCAAAGTGCCAAGGCGTGCCGGTTCAAGCACATTATGCCCACCAATATGTTCATAAAGAGATCCCGCCATAAAAACAAAGTTTGTAAGGCTATAAAAAACACCCAGCTCACCCATGGTATCCACAATAAACACCTGCACATCGTCAGTAATTTTTTTACCGTCCGTCCTATGAAGAAAAGTCATATTTTTTTTACGCAACATATCGTGTATGGCAAACAACCGATCTTTGTGACGAGGAATCAAAATCAACAACAGATTTTTCCCAACCGTCTTCATAAGGCGATGGTGCGCGGCTACCATATAGTGTTCTTCGCCTTCGTGCGTATTCGATGCCATCCACAAAGGTCGCCGCCCGATTTCTTTTTTTAGCTTATGCACAGCCCCCACATCTACAGACAAAGTAGCCCCTTCAAACTTAAGGTTTCCGATCATCTTAAGGTTTTTTAGTTCAAACGCCTGATATCGTTTAAAATCGTCATAGCTTTGGGGAAAGACAATCTGAAACGCCCCCAACATTTTTTTAAAGAAAGGTTTTAGATAGGCCCAGCGCTTATATGTTTTCTCTGATAAGCGCCCATTCAACAACACAAGGGGGCCTTGTTTTTTCATTTCTAAAATGGTGGTGGGCCAATAATCTGATTCTGTACGAAAAGCAACATGGGGCTGCCAATAGTTTAAAAATCGTCTCACAAAAATAGGGTGATCTAAAGGCGCAAACTGATGAATGGCCCGATTCCCCAGCCGTTTTTTTAGCAAGGTTGCCGCCGTCCGCGTACTGCTTGTCACCAAAAAATTAAGGCGCGGGGCTTTTTTTTCAAGCGCTTCTAACACTGGCAAAAAGCTAAGACATTCCCCATTGCTCGCTCCATGAAACCAAATCACTTTTCCCTTAGGACGCTTTTGTGTTGGTTTTCCAAAGCGTTCTTGATACCTGATGGGGTCTTCCCGGCCTTGTCGCACACGATGGCGCGTCCACAAAACCAACAAAGGTCCCATAAAAAAAAGAAGCGCTCTATATACACAATAAATCATCTAAATGCCTGCTCGCAGATCTGCTTTTTTACATAAGGCATCCATTTCTTTTTTAAGGCGCTGATGGCACGTCTCAAAATTTTTCTTAGTGGCTGGAAAAGGAACAGGCGTACCCCACATCAATACACCCCTCGAAAAAGGGAATGGCAAAAAAAAGCGATCCCAAGAAGACAATCTTTTATGGCGCTTTACTGCGTAGGTAACGGGAATTAAGTCTGCCTTAGCCAAATAAGCCGCCATTACAGTACCATCTGACACCGTACCACAAGGCCCCTTGGGCCCGTCTGGTGTAATGCCTAATGTTTTTCCGTTCCGACTTAACCGCACCATCTTTAGCAACGCTTCTGTTCCTTTTTTCTTTGTTGACCCTTCAACAGTACGAATGCCAAAAGAAGCAACCGTTTTACTAATAATGCGCCCATCCTTGTGAGCAGAAATCAACATGTAAAATGTGTCTTCTTTTCCCGGCCATGCATAAGGCAGCAAAAGCAGCCGTGCATGCCAAAAACAAGTTATAAATGGTTTTTTCTCTTTCATGTATTGGGCGGGTATATCGAACCCCACTTTTTCCCATAGACACGTTACGTGAATAAGTCGCACATAAAGGGCAGCTAAAAAAGCAACAACATCTTGAACCCATGTTTGTTTTAATAGGCGCTTCACTTAGAATCCATCAGCTGCCATTGACACAATCCTGCATACACAGCATTTTTCTTTAACAAGGAATCATGTGTGCCTGATTCGACGATCCGCCCCTTGTCTAACACAAAAATTTGATTAGCTTTCCGAACGGTTGAAAGACGATGCGCAATAACCAAACTCGTTCGTCCCGTCATTAAACGCTCTAAAGCTTCTTGAACCTGGTGCTCTGATTCTGTATCAAGGGCCGNNCTTCATCTAACAACAAAATAGGTGCATCTTTCAAAATGGCGCGCGCAATGGAAAGGCGCTGACGTTGCCCCCCTGAAAGCTTCACGCCTGATTCGCCAATGGGGGTATCATACCCTTGAGGCAAGGCCATGATAAAGTCGTGCGCAGCCGCTTTTTGGGCGGCCATTTCAACTTCATCTTGAGTTGCATTTTTTCGACCATATAAAATGTTTGCCCGCACCGTATCATCAAACAAAATCACATCTTGGCTAACAAGGGCCATTCCTTCACGCAAATTCTTTAAAGGAATTTGGTCGATTGGCAACCCATCTATAAAAATTTTGCCGCGCCCTACTTCATAAAAACGTAACAACAAATTCATCAACGTCGATTTACCAGAACCACTTTGCCCCACCAACGCAAACTGTTTTCCCGTTTGAAGATGCATCGACACATCTTCTAAAACAGGGCCACCTTCTTCATAAGAAAAGGTCACATTTTCAATGCGAATATCGCCTTCTCTGATACGCACATCTTCCCAAGCAGCCCCCGCATGATCTTGAATTTGGGGGCGATAATCCAGAATTTCAAAGATACGGTCACCTGCCGCCAACCCTTCTTGCAGATTTGCATTTAAATTGGCCAAACGCTTCATAGGCTCGTACGCCAACAACNNAGATATAAACGAAAAAAAGGCCCCTGCCGTACTGTTGCCAGAAATAACTTGATAGCCTCCATAAGAAATGACCACCACAATCGCCACACCACCCAATGTTTCCATCACAGGCGAACTGATTGATTTAATGCGGTTTGCTTTAATGGAAAGCCTGAAAAGATCTTCAATGGTTTTACGCGCACGACTCACTTCGTAGGATTCCATAGCGTATGCTTTAACCAAACGGGCGCCTTGAAAAATTTCTTTCAAAAGCGACAAGAAAAAACCTGTTTCTTTTTGGGTAGATGTGGATACTTTGCGCATGCGTTTTCCGATTCGCACAATGGGCAATACAGCAACAGGAAACACAAAAAATGAAATGCTAGCTAAGAAAGGGTCTTGATAGAACATAACGGCTACCAGAAAAACCACTGTTAACACGTCTTTCCCAAAGCTGGTGATGGTGTTCGACACCGCACCCTTCATTAAGTTCACATCATTAGTGCATCTTGAAATCAATACCCCTGTCGACTGATTATGAAAATAACTGAGATCCGCATAAACAAGACGCTCGAACAAATCATTTTGAATGTTGGCAATAATGCGCTGGCCAATATAGTTCATGGTCAGAGATTCAAAATAGGCCGAAAGACCCTTAATGAAAAACAATCCCAACACCGATAAAGATATATAGCGCAGCATCACGATATTTTCGGACTTAAACACGTCATCAATAACCGACTCCATCAGCTTCGCCAAGCCCGCCGTGGCAGCTGCTGAAAAGCCCATAAAAATGAGAGCCAGAAAAATCCTGAAACGGTGGGGTCGAATGTAGGCAGCCCACAAACGCCCAAAAAGACGCGGTGGTTTTGAATCGGTCATACCGGCTTATTTCTTTCTAAAGCTATCAAGAGAAACCACGGTTCCCTTTGATTCCCCTTCAAGTTGGCGCTCGGGTGTCTGGGCTTTGCTTTCAGATGCTTTTGGTGCACCTGCTTTTGACAATGCTTCAAAGGCTTGAACATCACCCACCTTGGGGTTGAATTCTAATTCAAAGTTTTCATCAGGGTCACTCACATGGGTGATAGCCTGAAAAGGCACCACAACTGTATTTGGCACTTCGGTGTCAAATTTCACGTCCACCATAAAGTGGTTTTCTGCCACTTCTAAATTCCAAAACTCGTGCTGCAAAACAATGGTAATTTCATCGGGGTAAGCTTGCTTAATATGGTCAGGCAATTGTACGCCAGGGTATCCTGTTAAAAAGCTCAGGTAAAAATGATGTTCGCCCTCGGTGCCTTCTTTGGCAATGTGACGAAGGGCCGCCTTCACCACAGACAACAACGCCCGATCAATCATCTGTTCATAATTTAGTTGAGACATCTTCTTTCCCTTTCTCAATAAAAGTGGGGGCATTCTGTTGCCCGGGGCCCCCGTAACCGCGCTAGCCTAATTAGGCAGCAGATGCAACCACTGCATCTTGACCTTTACGGTTCAAGTTCGCAGCTGTGCGCTTGTTTTTGTTTGCATTTATAACAAACAGCCCGATAACGGTGGTACAATACCGGGCAAAAAACCTATCTTTACACGCGCGTCGATCCTGGATCACCCCCCTAAAATATGCCCATAAATGGTGGAGGTGCCGGGAACTGCCCCCGGGTCCGCTTCGCTTATTACATAAGCCGTTTATTGCCATAGATGGTTGCCCATCCCCCACAATATAAGCTTTTTTTCCAGGTTTTTAAAGGGGAACGTGCGTGTTCTTTTGGGGCAAAAGAAGGCGGTCTAAAAACGTCGATTGCATCCGCACATACGATGCTCTTAAATGGCCACCGTCTTTGTAAAGAGGCACCCCATTTTGCCAAGCCATGCAATATTTTCCCGAACACAGCTTTTCATCTGTACGCACAAAGACAGCTCCCGTCTTTTTCGCTATGTCTGACAAAATTTTGTGTGTGTGCGCACTTCTTTGAAACCAAATTTCCGCTTTTTCCTCTGTAGACTTAAAAACCCACTTCCCCCAAAACGTTCTTTCTAAAGAAGATTTTGGGTCATAAACAAGGCCTGAAGGCATAGAAGATAAAATATAAACCTGCACACCCCGGGCGGCCATTTTCCTAATGAATTTTTCAAAATCAAGTAGTACTTCTTTCAATATTAGCGCCTCAGACAGGCGACCATTTTTATAAAAATGTTGACAGTTCCCTGAAAAATATCCTGTCCATTGGGCGCTCAACACAACTGTTTTGATATCTCTTTTTTCTATAAAATCCAGCACTTTTCCAAAAAAAGCACACTCGCGGGCGTCGCGCCCCACACCGGGTACCGGAACCCCTCCACCCCATGTTGCCATCATCACAGCCGAAGCGCCAGGAACCGATGAAACAAGACGATCAATACGTGGTCCATATTGTTCTGCATTGCTATCTCCCACAAACATGAGTGTCGGCACCCCTTTTCCTATTTGATAGAAGGTTTCTCCCTGATATTTTATTTCTTTTGCATTTTTAGGAGGATAATCCCAGTCATTAATAGCACTTTCTATTGCTTTCATTTGAGGAACTGTTGTAGACACCAGGCTTGAAAAAGTACGCTTATAGGCTAACCAACCCACCCCACCGACAAGCATAAAAACCCCCACCAATGACCAAATCCACAGGCCTATGGGACGACGGCGAATAGGAGATTCAATCCACACATACACACCATAAGAAAGAAGGCTTGCACTCCCCATAATACAAAGCCCTTCCACAACAGATATCTTGGGCCCATAAACCATTTTATAAAAACAAATAAAAGGCCAATGAAACAGATATAGTGGATAACTGATGCGGCCCAACCCCACCAAAACAGGGAAAGAAAGCACCCGAATTGCGCTACTTTTATCCCCTCTCTTTCCTATAAAAGCCAAAAGAACCCCTGCGCACACAACTGGAATGACGGAAAGAACGGGAAAACTTTGTGTTTCTGAGGACAAAAAAAACAAGGATATAAACAAGAAAAAAAGGCATCCCCATAAAACACAAGAATCAAATATCCTAATGCCAAACAGGCGCTTTTCAAACAGCAGCCCTAACGCCTGGTTAACTTGTTTATCCATTACCATTCGACCCCAGAAAGCCCCCACACCTAGTTCCCAAAAACGAAAAGGCATCATATAAAACACTAACTTACTTTGCGTTTTTTGAAAAAAGGCATAACTTGCAAAAGACACCGCTATCAGCACCCCTATCCACAAAAGAACACTTTTTATTTTTTGATGTCCCTCCCAAAGCCTGTAAAAACACCAAAGAAAAAGAGGCCACAACAAATAAAACTGCTCTTCCACAGCCAAAGACCACAAGTGCAGCAGAGGATTTGATTGAGCGTCCAAGTCAAAATACCCCCCTTGCTTATAGAGAGTGAAGTTAGAGATAAAAACCACAGCGTTTCTTATTTGTTTCCCCAATGCCGAAAACTCTTCAGGAAACATAATTAAAAATCCATACCCTAAACAAAGCACACAAGTTACAATTAATGCGGGATAAATACGTCGGACACGCCGTGCATAAAAATCAAAAAAAGAAAAATTGCCTTGATCTAGCTGTTCAAAAATATTTTTTGAAATTAAGTATCCTGAAACAACAAAAAAAATATCTACACCCAAAAACCCCCCCAAGAAAGCACCGGGAAATAAGTGAAACAAGAATACAAATAAAACAGAAAGGCCTCTCAGGCCGTCGATATGGGGTAAATAATTTGAGGGTACAAACGGAGTTTTTTGAAAGGACATCATTCCATACCCATACAAAAAAATTTATCAAAAGTCACCCTTCGCCACCCTAAATCACTTTTGTGAAGATTTTTTAATTATTTTTNNTTTTTTCGTTAATAAAGGCTGTGTGGGCCGCAAATTCTGATTCAGAAACAGGAAAAGAGCGTGCTTCTTGAAAAGGCCGGTTTTTATAGTGCGAAAGAAGGGTGGACCCTGTCTCTGTTTGCGCTTTTGCGGACACCGACGTGTCTGATACTAAAAAACTCAGCCCCTGTTGACGCCCCCCCAGCATTTCTAAATAAACTGCAGCCAACAATTCACAGTCGATAAGAGCGCCATGCTTTTCACGACCACTCAGATCAATTTTAAATCGACGACAAAGAGCATCTAAACTTGCGGGCGACCCCGGAAACATGCTCCGTGCCAGCTTTAGGGTGTCAACCACAGGGTTGTTTAGAGACGTTGCATTTACGGCCTCAAGTTCGAAATTTAAAAAGCCCATATCAAACGGCGCATTGTGAATCACTAGCGTGTCTGCTTGTATAAAATCAACAAATTCTTGATATATTTTATCAAAACAAGAAAAGTCTTTTAAAAAGTCAGCGCTAAGCCCATGCACCTTAAAGGCCTGTTCAGGCATTTCGCGCTCAGGGTTAATGTAGACATGATAGTGTTTGCCCGTGGGCACATGATTCACCAATTCAAGGGCTGCAATTTCAACCAAACGATGGCCCGACCTAGGGTCAAGGCCCGTTGTTTCTGTATCTAAAACAATCTCTCTTTTCATGAACAAAAAAAACCTAACTAACCACAAACTTATCCACAGGGCGATTTGTACGCAAAAAAATCCACAGGGTGCAAACCCGCAAAAAACCTAGACTTTTTTACATTTTCTCTTTGGCCCGATCAAAACACAAAAAAAAACGCTTTTTATTCACACCCTTTTTAATTGGAAGAAATAGCACTGATTTTTGACAAANNGTTCACGATTATATCCAATCAACACACGCACATCGCACCCCATACGTGACGACAAAAACCCTTCAATTTGTTCGATTTCTTGTTTTTCGTCAGGGGTAAGGTGATCTTGATTGGGAGGCTCAGGCGCCACAAAGTTCACCACAATTGGTGCCTTTCCGTCTGTTGCTTCTTCTGCAGCTCCCTTTTGTGCCAGCGCGCCCACAGATCGTCCCTCGTCTTGGTCTGCCGCAGGCCCCTTCCCTTTCAGGGTTTGAACATATGCCTCGGCACGACGCACTGACATTTTTTTCTTTGCAATATGGGCAGCCACTTCTATTGCATTTTCAAGCCCCACCACTGTTCGGGCATGCCCCGGGGTTAACGTGCGCGCCTCAACCATGTCCTGAACCTCTTCTGGCAGCGACAAAAGACGACATGTGTTTGCTACATGCACACGGGTTTTTCCCACCATGCGAGCGGCTTCTTCTTGAGAAATGTTCATTTTTTTCATGATGCGGTCGTACCCTCGCGCCTCTTCCATTGGCGTTAAGTTTTCGCGCTGCACGTTTTCGACTAAGGCAACCGCCTGAGCCTCTTCATCCGTTAAGTCGCGCACCAACACAGGCACTCGATCTAGGCCGATTCTTTTGGCCGCCCGCCACCGTCGCTCTCCTGCGATAATTTCATACTGATCATTGTCAAGCTGACGAACAATTAAAGGTTGCAAAATACCATTGACCTCGATCGACATCGCAAGCTGTTCTAGCTCGTCTTCTGTGAAAACTGTTCGCGGCTGGCTTTCACTAGCCAAAAGCTGACTGGTGTAAACCTCACGAAACCCCTCTCTCTGATCGTGTGTAACCTCTGCCCCCAACAATGACGACAAGCCCTGCCCAAGTCCTCTTTTTTTCATATGATTACCTTTTCTTCTTTTCGTATTACTTCAGACGCCAACCGAATGTACGCCTGTGCGCCAGCACACCTAAAATCATAAATCATCGCCGGCTTCCCAAACGAAGGGGCCTCAGACACGCGCACATTGCGGGGGATGACAGTTTGAAAAACTTTGTCTTTTAGATGCGCGCGCACATCTTTTTCCACTTGCACACTAAGACGGTTTCGATGATCTACCATCGTCAGCACCACCCCCTCTAATTGAAGGCGGGTGTTTAAGTTTTGCTGCACAATGCCGATGGTCCGCAGCAACTGGCTGAGCCCCTCCAGCGCATAGTATTCACACTGCAGCGGCACCAACACACCATCAGATGCCACCAGGGCGTTTAACGTTAAAAGGCCCAGCGCCGGGGGACAGTCAATAAAAACATAATCAAAACCATTTTCTTGAAGAGCACGCTTTAACACTTGCTCACGCTCAAGAACCGATACCAACTCAATTTCGGCACCGGCCAAGCTTTCTGTCGATGGCACAACCGAAAGCCCAGGAATGGCTGTAGGATGGATAGCGGAAACCAACGGAACCCCTCGACGAAAAACATCGTAAATTGTTTTGTTTTGTGCTCTTTTTTGATGCCCCACACCCGTGCCTGCGTTGCCTTGGGGATCTAAGTCAACAAGAAGAACCTTCCTTTTTGCCGCCGCCATTGCTGTTGCAAGATTGACGGCCGTGGTGGTTTTACCCACACCCCCTTTTTGATTCGCAATGGATAGGATTCGTGTCATATCTATTTTTACCGTGACAACGGTTTTTTTTCAATATGCCTGTCGTGCTTTTTTGATGTTTGTAACCTGAACCACGTGGGCACCCGACTGTGTTTCGCTTGGAGACACTTGCACATCGAAGGAAAACTGCTTTTGTGCATCCTTAATTTCTTCAAGGGCACGCATGCCCTTTAATAAAACAAAGCGATGATCTGACGCCACCCAAGGCAACACCCACCCCAACAAACGATCCGAAGGCGCCATGGCGCGACTCACAAACATTTTTGTGGGCGCTTTTTTTAGATGCTCGACACGCCCGTTTATAACAGAAAAAGCCCCCGCTGTTTCACGTGAAACAATTTCTAAAAACTGACATTTCTTTTGGGTCGCCTCAACCAAGAACACGTTGGACACCCCCAACAAAGACAACACCACCCCCGGCAACCCCGCGCCAGACCCCAGATCCGTCACACCATTCGCGCGACACACATATGGATACAATTGCGCTGAATCTAAAACATGGCGCGTCCAAATGTGTGACAACTCCTTAGGGCCTATTAGGTTATATTTTGAAGACTCTTTTTCCAAAAGGCGCACATATGCCTCTAGAGCCAAGATTGTTTCACGTGAAACAATNNGATTGTTTCACGTGAAACAATCTTACCCGTCACCGCCTCAAGGCGCGCAACAACATCAAAAGGACAGCTTAGCATCATGCCTAGCTATTCATAGAATCAAAGAAATCCTTGTTTTTCTTTGTTTCCCTAAGCTTTCCTAGCAAAAACTCCATAGCTTCAACCGTGCCCATGGGCGACAAAACGCGGCGCAACACCCACATCTTTGAAAGCGTGGCCTTGTCTATCAACAAGTCTTCCTTACGTGTACCCGACTTAGCAATATCAATGGCCGGGAACAAGCGCTTGTCAGCGAGTCGTCGATCCAAAACGATTTCCGAGTTGCCCGTTCCCTTAAACTCTTCAAAAATCACTTCGTCCATGCGCGACCCCGTGTCAATCAGCGCAGTGGCCAAAATGGTTAGTGAACCACCATTTTCAATATTACGTGCGGCACCAAAGAATCTTTTCGGCCGCTGCAATGCATTTGCATCAACCCCCCCTGTCAGCACCTTTCCAGAAGAAGGAACAACTGTGTTATATGCGCGCGCCAACCGCGTAATGTTGTCCAACAAAATCACCACATCTTTTTTTTGCTCAACCAGACGCTTTGCCTTCTCTATAACCATTTCGGCCACTTGAATGTGACGCTGGGCCGGCTCATCAAAGGTTGAGCTTACTACCTCTCCCTTTACCATGCGCGCCATGTCTGTTACTTCTTCTGGGCGCTCGTCGATCAACAAAACAATCAAGTATACATCTGGCTGATTACGCGTGATGGCGTGCGCTATAGACTGCAACATCATTGTTTTACCAGATCTTGGAGGGGCCACAATCAGGGCGCGCTGCCCTTTTCCAAGCGGGGCAACCAGGTCAATTACACGCGTGGTAAGCGCTTCTGTGGGATCGTCTAAATCAAGCGTTAGCTTGTCGTCAGGATAAAGGGGCACCAAATTGTCAAAATTAATACGCTGCTTTAGTTTTTCGGGTGCTTCGAAATTAATGCGATTTGCCTTTACAAGGGCAAAATACCGCTCACTTTCTTTTGGTGCACGAATTTCGCCCTCAACCGTATCGCCCGTGCGCACCCCTAGACGCCGCACCTGGCCCGGAGAAATATAAATATCATCTGGTCCTGGCATGTAGTTTGCTTGGGGTGATCGCAAAAAAGCGAATCCATCAGGCAACACTTCCACAACCCCATCCCCATAAACAGCCGTTTTGTTTGAAGCTGTCTTTCTTAAAATCGAATAAATTAAGTCTTGTTTCTTAAGGGTGCTTGCGTTTTCAACAGAAAGATCTTCCGCCAGCTTTAAAAGTTCTTCGGGGCTTTTGGTTTTTAGGTCAGATAAATGCATGCGCGGGGGTATCCTTTAAGAAAATAAGAGGGGCGATTGCCCGTGTTGATGTAAATAATTTAATGATATTCCGTAGAGAAGTTATTCTTTATATATAACTATATATTATTGTTGTATATTATTGTCCTGTTTATTGTAAAGATAAAATTTTATGCACGTGTTCATGCACAAAGAAAATCACGAAAATGCCTTTAAACCAAGGTACTTTTTTAAATTAATACATGTTTGTGTAAAAAACAACACACAGTACATAAGTTTGTGCGTGTTTTGGGGAGAAAAAAGAATAAGTTGGCGAATTTATTTGGAAAAGTTACTTTTCCACAGATTGAGCTAATGTTTTCACAGCCCCAAAAAGGGTGTTTAAATCGTCTTTGCTGAGAGGGGTGCGCAAAAAAAGGTCGCGTAGGTTGTGTTTCATTTTTAGGGCCTTTTCTTCGGGTACAAAAAATCCTTTTTTTTCTAGCGTTTCTTCAAGCATTTTCAGGAAAGTGTCTAGGGCTTTCTTCGGGGCTTGTTGGCAAGGAATGGGCGCGTCAGATCCGTTAGGCGCAAAAGAAAGCGTTGCCAGGCACACAGCCACTGCGTGAGAAAGGTTAAGCGACGGAAAGCTTGGGTTTGTTGAAATGGTGAGGGCGCGATGACAAAACGAAATATCTTCATTAGAAAGTCCGGTTTTTTCTGGTCCAAACACAAGCCCTAATCGTCCACCCATTAAAGAAGAAGCAACGAGAGGGTCTTGAGAAGCGATGTTGGGACCAAGCGTCAGCCATGTTTTTTTAAGATCGCGCTGTCGGGCTGTTACCGCTACAAGTGTTGAAAGATCTTCTGTGGCGGCCGTTAAAGAGGGATAATCCATTACGCGCACGTGTTGGGCTGTGCCAGCAGCAACGGTGATAGCGGTGGTGTTGGGCCAGGGGTCGCGAGGAGACACAAGGCGCAAGTCTTTCCCCCCAAAGTTCGCAAGGGTACGCATAACAAACCCAATGTTTTCACCCATTTGAGGCGTCACAAGAATAACGACGGGGGATGTTTTCATTTTTGTAACCATTAAGGGGGGTGCAGGCTTTTTTATGGGTGATCATTAAAGCGCCCTATACAATAAAGACACTAAGACTTTTTTGGGCGCATGGACGTAACCATAACGAAACCACTTATGAAAGGCCACAAAAAAACACCCTTTGCCACCTAAGTCTTGCTACAAGCAAATTGTTTGGATCTTTGAGCGCCCCACGACCTTTTGGGGAATTAGGCTTTTGGTATTAAATAGTTCTTGAAGTGTAAAATGTTTACAAAGCCTTTGGCTTGATTGTCTTAAAAACAAAAGAGAAAAGTAAGTCTGGCTATGTTTGTTATGTTATGTCTATGATTAAGAATATAAATGGTGCGCATGGTGAGGTTGGTATGGTGTATAAGTCTTTTCTTTTTGTGTTTTTTGCAACAACTTTTCTTTCTCTTAATGGTGTTTGTGCTTTAACCCCCGCCTTTATAGAAAACAAGCTTCACAACCCAAAAATGGATACTCAAACTCGAGAGGCGCTTGTTCAAAAAGGGTATCATCTTATTCGCTTGATTAGGCCCTGCCAGAAAAGATAGTTGTTTTTCAAGACGCCGGGCGGTTTTTTTCCAATAAAAAAGGCATAAAACACTTTCCAACCCTTCGAAATATTAAAAATGTATATCGAAAAGTACGTCGTCAGGGGTTGCGGGGGGTCAAAGACAACACACTGTCTCGACGTACCCTTCAGCGGCGCGCAAAGTTAGAAAACCTAATTTCTATTGTGTGGGCGCTGGCAGACCATTCAAGTCGCATGGGGGAGGGCTTCGAGAGCGGGTCTTTTAGTGTTATTGATCCCGAAGGAAAGCTTTTTAGGGTTTTTGATGCGTATATTTCGTTTGTTAGGGGGGCGCGTGAACTCAAAAATGGGGTTTTTGTTTCTGTAACACCTTTTGGGAGTGGGTTTGTTTATAATCGAGACCCTAAAAAAAGAGCGTCGAGTCATTATAAAAAAGGGTTGTCTCTTCGCCAATTTGGTATAGATATGCGTTTTGAAAGCAATGCATATGCGCTTCCCATATTGCCATATCAAACAACACATCTTTTGGTGGGGCGTGTTAAAACAATGACCGGACTTGAGAAAACATTTATCAAGTATGAGCCCCACGGATTAGGAGATGTTTCATCGGTGATGGCGCATGGGGTGGATTTTTTAAACTCTTCTAAAATGCGAGAAAAGAAGCGAAGTGAAAAAGATATTATCAAACCAATTTTAAAAATGGTGCCTTCATTACAGAAGGGGTTGGTTAGCTTGTCTAACAATCATGGACCTATAGAGGGCCTTGATGCAGGCCGCGACGAATCATTTGGCCTTTCAAAAAGTGTAGCCCTAAATATTATAAATGATAAAAAATTAAAACTTGCGGGGAAGGGTTATGATGTTTCTAGTCTAGCTTTGGCGGCTTATCTTATTTGGCACAGAGCTTATGATGAAAAAACAAAAGAAATGGGAATACAGTTTTTAAACACATTAGAATCTATATACCATGACGAGAAAATTTCTGAGGCGGGCTGGTCTATGGAGAGTCTGTTGCGCAGAAAGCCTAAGGTTTTTTATAGATCGGGGAACGAGGTTGTTGTGCGCTTATATGACGTGGGGCTGCATAATTAGGCTTGGAAAAACGCTGTTCATGAAAACGAAGATTTACAAGCGCGACGCAACCGGTCATTAATGGTCACGCCTAGCCCCTCATTGGGAATGGGCGCTACCGAAATGCCCCTATATCGGCAGGGGTTGTCTAATACGTGCAGATATAAGTAGAGATTTTGGGCGGCTTCTTCAAGAGAGCCAGAAGGGCTCAGGTTGAGGGTTGTGTTGGGGGGCTAGTTTTCCCCAAAAGCAAGGAAAGCCTCTTCTTTTTCAGGCGCCCAAGCATTCATTCTCAGACGAAGTGTTGGTGCGTAGTGTCGGTCTGTTTGTCCAGGAGACACTATTTTTTTTGCTTCATGCGCTAGAAGTGTTGGTATGGAGGTGCTTTCTTCAATTTCCTCTGCGCTGATAGCGCCAGGGCGCAAAATGTGTAGTACGCCCTTGCTAAGGGTGACGACAGTTGATTCAATTCCTTTTTCCGTAGGCCCCCCATCTAACACCATAAGATCTGGAAAGTTTTTCTTGGCGTGCTCTGCGGTGGTTGAGGTAAGCTTGCCAGAAATGTTAGCACTAGGGGCCACAATGGGGGCACCCACTTCATTTAACAAATCCAGCAAAACAGGGCTGCTTGAGTACCGAACGGCTACAGTTTTAAGATTGGATGTGGCGAGAGGCGATATGTTTGCTTCTTTTTTGAGGGGCGCCACCACTGNNTCTATGCCATAAACGGTTTCTGTTGGAAAAACGACAATCCCCTCTTCTTTTATTCGTTGGGCTGCCGCCTTGATTTGACGGTTTGGGTAGGGTTTTTCTTTAAAAGAAGGCACGGTTTTTTGGAAGCGTTCGGGGGGATAGTTCATGGGGGCTTGCTTTGGGTTGTTCGTCCATCTAAGAGTTTTGTGGTGCCTAGGGGCGGATTCGAACCGCCGACACACGGATTTTCAGTCCGT
>DINK01000020.1 GCA_002426825.1 Holosporaceae bacterium UBA5542 | reverse complement strand
CAGTAATTTATTAAAGCCTGTCAGCGTTTAATTATGATACTATATGTTAACTATTGTTATTTTACCAGATTGTGTCTAAAAATAAACAAAACAAGAGAAAAAAGTGGATTTACGAAATACATGGAAACGATAGCGATTGCGATAGAAATTACTTTTGTAATAAAAAGCTCGGCAACATTTGTTAAGAAATCATCAACGCTGCGACTGACATCAGAAATTTTATTGGCGATCGACCCCGAAAAGTTTTTTTGAAAATAATGGTAGGAATGCGACATGGCGTAGTTATAAAGGAAACTCCATATATCCTTCCGAAGAGCAGGCATCAATTTTAAAAGGATCCATTCGCGCACCCGAAAGCTTAAGCTATTAATTGCGGTGAGACCAACATATCCAAGAGCAAAAGGGAGAAGAACATAAAATAAAGAAACAAAATCCCCCACATGCCCTGTCGCACGATCAATAATACACTTCATCAGATAGGGTGTAAGAGAAATTTCAGCAGCCCAAATGAGCCCCAAGCCAACAATTCCCATCACCATGAAACGGTAAGGTTTCAAAAACCTACCCAAAAAAGACCATAACGTCTTTGGGACTTTCTCCATAAAATCCTCCCCTGTCTTTGAGGATATCATATTCTTTTGTATTTTTTGAATATTTTTATTAAGACCATTGATTATAGGCAATATTTGCAGAGAGATTGGGGCCCGAATGCCTTGATTTTGTGGAAACTTTCGTGTATTCAGAGAGCTTATAACTAAGTTGTAGGAAAATATTATGGCAGTTCCAAAGAAAAAGACATCAACATCACGTCGCGATCAGCGTCGTGCTCATGACGCCCTTAAGGCAACCTCACACGCAGAGTGTCAAAACTGCGGAGAGATCGTGCGCCCACATCACGTTTGTACAAGCTGTGGCCATTACAATACCAAAGAAGTTGTAAAGCAAAAGATTAAAGCTGCAAACAGCGCTGAAGATACAGCAGAAGAATAAAACGTGACAAAGTCGTCAAAGCATATCTTACTTTCTCTCGATGCAATGGGAGGAGATAAGGGCCCTGATATGGTAATCGAAGGGGCCTCTATTGCTTTGCGCGAAAACCCAAATCTACGTTTTCTGGTGTATGGCGACGAGCGTAAAATTAAACCGCTTTTTAAAAAATATCCAACACTTGAAAATGTGGCCCAAATTTTTCACACCACTGAAAAAGTAAATAGCCACGACAAACCATCTGTTGCCCTAAGACAAAGCAGAAATTCCAGTATGCGTCTTGCAATTAACGCTGTATCTACTGGCCTTGCACAAGGCGTTGTATCAGCAGGCAATACAGGGGCTTACATGGCTATGGGGAAAATTTTCCTCAAGATGATCGATGGGATCGACCGTCCAGCCATTGTCAGCCCATTCCCCACTAAAACAAAACCGTGCGTTATGCTTGATTTGGGGGCCAATGTTGTATGTGATGAGCATCACCTGTGCCAATTTGCCGTTATGGGCAAGGTTTATGCACAAGAATTCCTTGATATAAAAAACCCAACAGTAGGCCTGCTTAACGTTGGGGAGGAAGAGCAAAAAGGCAATGATGCCATTCAAAATGCGGCCCAGCTTCTTAAAAAGGCAAAAAAAACACTTCGATTTGAAGGTTTTGTGGAAGGTAACGACATCACGACCGGAAAAGTAGATGTAATTGTGACTGACGGCTTTACGGGCAATGTTGCCTTGAAAGCCATTGAAGGAGTTATTGGGTTTACCATGGGTATTTTGAAGTCAGTATTTACGTCATCTATTTTTTCAAAAATTGGATACCTTCTCGCGATGCGCGCTTTCAAGCGCCATACAGCACAAATAAATCCTAAAAAATATAATGGGGCCATGTTAATCGGGCTTCGTGGTATTGCCATTAAAAGCCATGGTGGCGCTGATGCAGTTGCTTTTTCAAATGCTATTCACGCAGCCGCAAAGTTTGCATCCCATGATATGAACAAGAAAATTGAAAAAAACATCGCCCAACTTCATAAAGAACTTGGCTAAAAACCAGAGGATTAAGACATGAACGTGCGGATTGCGGGGACAGGTTCTTATCTTCCCGCCAAGACTCTTTCAAATGATGATCTTTCTAAAATCATGGATACCTCTCATGACTGGATTATACAACGGACTGGCATTCACCAACGCCATATCGCAGTTGACGGCGAGCTTACATCTGATATGGCTACCAAAGCCGCAGAAAAAGCTTTAAAGGCTGCCAACCTTTCCCCTGAAGATATTGACTTTATTGTTTGCGCCACAACAACACCTGACCTGACTTTTCCAGCGACTGCCGTTATTATTCAAGCCAAGTTGGGATTAAAAAAAGATTCTTTTGCCCTTGATGTACAAGCTGTATGCAGCGGCTTTGTGTATGCGCTTTCAATTGGAAAAAACTTTATTAAAGCGGGGCAGGGTCAAAAGGGGCTGATCATAGGTGCAGAAAAAATGTCGAGCCTTCTTGACTGGAATGATCGCAGCACAGCCGTTCTTTTTGGAGATGGGGCAGGGGCCGTTGTCATCGAAGCCACTAAAGATGAGGGCATTCTCAGCTGACACCTACATTCTGACGGTACTCTTTGTGATATTTTAAAAACATCCGGTGGGGCAGCTCAATCAGAACATGTGGGGAAAGTTACTATGGAAGGACGCGCTGTTTTCAAGCACGCTGTCATAAAACTTGCACAGTCTGTTGAAGAAGCCTTGAGCCATAACAAAATTTCTGCCGATGATATTGACTGGTTTGTGCCCCATCAAGCCAATGAGCGCATTATTGATGCTGTGGCAGAGCGCCTTGGCTTTCCTTTGGAAAAAGTAATTAAAACCGCAAGAAACCAGGCCAATACTTCTGCAGCCTCTATTCCGCTGGCATTGGATGATGCCGTGAAAAATGGAAAAATTAAAAAAGGCGATCTTGTGGTGATTGACGCTCTTGGGGCTGGTCTTAGTTGGGGGTCTGCCCTTATCAGGTGGTAAAAAGAAGCCTCTTGCTTAAAGTTCTTATTTTTTGTTGCCTTCTGCTTAATATCACTGCACATCATGCAAAAGAAGAGAATCCATTTCCCGTCGCAACAAGCGCAGCAGAAGTGGCGCACATCATTCAAAAAAACGATATCAACGAAAACACCTGGATTATTTTTGACATCCACCACACATTGGCACAGCCCCTTCACCCAGCCGGTCATGCCATACATTTGCGCACCCATAAAAAACATTTAAAGAAGGCTATGAAAGGTCTTACGAAATCTCAGATAGAGTATGTTTTAAACAGCGCTGTTGGCCATAAAAATGGACTTACCCTAACAGATGCCGTGTTTCCAAAACTCATTCAAAATCTGCAAAAGAAAAATGCATACGTATGGGCACTTACAACATCGCGGGCAAATCAATTTAAGCAAGTTAAAAGCCTTAAAGAATGGACAGTTGAAACGCTAAAAAAACTAGGTATTTCTTTTGAAAAAAGTGCCCCAAAACTTCATTATTCGCACCTGATACACCCTGATAAGTATTATGATCCTGCGATTGGGCATAAAGGCATTGTTTTTACCAATGGTGAATATGGCCTTACAAAAGGGGAAGTTCTTGTTCTTGTGCTGAACGAGGTTTCCGAAAAACCTCATATTGTTTATATGGTCGATGACAAAAAGTTGAACTTACAATCAACGGCTGACGAGCTTAAAAAATATGATCCTAATATTCGCTTTGTTGGTATCTTATTTAAAACAAGCACAACATCGGCCCCCAACCTTTCTTTGAAAAGTTTTATGGCGTATTGGCAAGACCATATTCAAGCCGCCAAAGAAGCGCGTGAGTGCGTAAATAAATGATAAAACGTGATTTCTTTTATTTCCTTATTTCCCTTATCATCACCCTTTCTTGTAACAGCCAAGGTGTAAAGAAGCATAATTTTCAGGCCAGCGCATACCAAGTTGTTCATAATGTGCAAGAGCTAAAGGCCGTCCTCAATCAGCTCCAAAAGGAAAACACCTGAGTTGTTTTTGACATTTTTCATACCATTGCTGACTTTGAACATCCAGCAACGCAAGCAAAGAATAAAAGCGTACCTATAAACCTTGGCTAAAGCCACTCCTCAAGAAACTCACCCATAAGCAAATGCAATACGCCATTTCAAACTATGCAGAAGAATGGGGTGATTTAATTCTTATTGATAAGGGCTTCCCTTCATTGATTGGCCACCTTCAAGATAATGGGGTACCTGTTTGGGCTTTCACAACAGCCATCGTTTCTATGGATATGATGCAAAAACAAAAGGGAAACTGGCTTGTTGAAGGTTTGCAAAAGATACACATTTCATTTACCAAAACGGCGCNNTAAAAGAATCGGAAATGCATTCCGAGAAAAAGCCAAAACACTCCGTTTCTTACATGAACGGCATTTTATTTACCAATGGAGAATTTGGTTTAAAAAAAGGGGAGGCTCTCATTCTTGCCCTTAAAGGTTGCTCGCAAAAGCCTAAGAAAGTCATCATGGTTGATGACAAAGAAAAGAATCTTATATCAATAGAAAAAGAACTGCGCCGCTATGATGCATCTATCGTTTTTACAGGCATTATATATACTGTAACGCATACGCCTCTTATGAAAGAAAGTGCATTTAAAAAGTATTGGCTGAAACGGTTAGAGACCGCAAAAAGGGTATAAAAAAGGGTGGTTTGAAGCCACCCTTTTTTCCAGAGTATTTTTTTATTAAATTGTAAAACCTTCTGGCGCTGCTTCAAGAGTCATGCCTTGCAACATTTCACCTGCTTCGGGCGCACCCGTTACATGATGATATGCCCATGCTTCACTTGTATAGGCAGTCCAATGGGCAAAGCCGATCTCAAATGTACCGTTTTTACCCCATCTTTCACCCCAAGAGTTATGCCCTGTGAACACTTCACGTTCGGCATCATATCCCGTCAAGAACATGGCATGTCCGCCTGCAGTTCTATCACGCCAAGTAGGCATTTTTGCCACGCCATGGGCACCAAGATGAACGAAATCTTGATGAATCGTCATTCCAAATACAACAGGAAGCCCATTTGCAAGGGCAACCTGGGCAGCACGCACATCTGACCCAATCCATGCAACACCCATATCGTCTGACACCTTATGTTTGGCAGCTTCTTCTTCTATATTAGCAGCTGGTTTTTGTTTAAACATCTTCACATCATAAGGCGCCTGCTTCTCGTCTAAGTATCCACGCCCTCTCAGCACCATTGTCACGTACNNGCCATTTCTTCACGAGACCAATAATAAAGCGGAAGGCGTGCCGTATGAAAAGGCCTTATACCAGTTTTCATATGTGTCCCCCAAAGCGCCCCACTTGCCGCATTGGCTGTACAAGAACCTAAAGATCCCTGTTCAAGGATACCAAACCCCTTCATGGCATGTTCAAGACTTACCTTTGTCGGCAATTGGTCAGCAACCCAGCTTTCATCCACAGTCACAACACTTGCACCCAATAATTGCACAGCGTTATGCGGAGATCGAACAAATCCCATACACCTTGGCGATTCTACCTCCTCTCTTGCATCAGCTGCAAAAGTAAGGGTTGGCAGAATCAGCCCAACCCATAATATTAAATACTTTAAGTAATTCATTATTTCCTCCATGTTAGATTACTTAACTAGTGTGAAGCATTAGATGGAATGCAACAAGCGCTATGAATTCAGTAAAATCTGCATATAAAAAAGGGGCCAAACGACCCCTTTTTTATTTTGGTAATTTATATTTTTTTGTTTTATTAAGAACACCCACTTGTGCTGCCACATGTATTACACTTCATACATGTGCCATTCCGCACCAAAGTAAAGTTGCCACATTCTTTACATGAATCACCTTCAAAGCCTTTCATGCGCGCTTCGGTTACTTTTGCCGAAAGAGAGGCTGTACCTGAAGNNAAGAAATTTCAGCCCCTTTATTCAGCACATAAATATTTTTCCGAATGTATCCATTACTGGCCACACGCTGCAAACTTGATTCACGTTTACCTTCTTTCAGAACCGATCCTGTTTGGCCCAAACTATCCGGCATAAAATCATTAATATCGACATGGGCCAAGTCAGTACGGCCAAGATATGAAATGGCAAGTTCTCTGAAAATATAGTCTGTGATAGAAGTCGCCATTTTAATCGCTTCATTTCCTGCCACCATACCCGCAGGCTCGAACCGCGTGAAAGTATACGCCTCTACGAATTCTTCAAGAGGCACACCATACTGAAGACCCAACGAAATGGCGATTGCAAAGTTGTTCATCAAACTTCTAAAACCAGCACCTTCTTTGTGCATATCAATGAAGATTTCGCCTAACTTGCCGTCTTCAAATTCACCCGTTCTAAGGAACACTTTATGCCCCCCAACAGTTGCTTTCTGTGTATATCCTTTACGACGGCCAGGAAGGGCACGACGTTCCGCCCGATGAACCACTTTTTCAACCAAGCGCTCAACAATCTTAGCTGTTTGCGCAGGCTTGGAAAGCGTCATCAGTTCTTCAACAACATCTTCAGCATTTTCTTCTTCAGACACAAAGCTGACCGAGTTAAGCGGTTGCGATAACTTAGAACCATCGCGGTAAAGTGCATTCGCTTTCAGCCCTAGTTCCCACGACAAAAGATATGCTTTTTTGCAGTCCTCAATGGTGGCGTCATTAGGCATGTTAATGGTTTTAGAGATCGCCCCTGAAATAAAGGGCTGTGCGGCTGCCATCATGCGAATATGGCTTTCTGCTGACAGGAATCGTGTCCCTTTACGTCCACAAATGTTTGCACAATCAAATACAGGNNCTATCAAACTTTGGATCATCTAATTGGGCTGTTGTAAAGCCAAGTTCCTTAACACAAAAATCTTCACCCAGTGTCCACTTATTAAAGACAAACTTAATATCAAAAGCAGATTTTAGTTGTTTTAATACAGCATCAATTTGCTTATCTTTAAACCCTTTTGCGCGCAACGCTTCAAAAGTTAAACCTTCTTCAGGAAGGGTGCCATGACCCACAGCATAAGCAACCATTTCAGAAATTTGGTCGGCTTTATAACCTAAGGTTTTCAATGCGCAGGGCACCATTTGGTTGATGATTTTGAAATAGCCACCACCTGCAAGTTTTTTAAATTTCACTAAGGCAAAATCAGGTTCAATCCCCGTTGTATCACAGTCCATCACAAGACCAATGGTACCTGTTGGCGCGATAACCGTTGTCTGCGCGTTTCTATACCCATTCTTTTTACCCAGAGACACCGCACGATCCCATGCAGATTTTGCTTCCTCGACAAGTTCTTGGAACGGGCAGTTTTTATGATCAAGTGGCACAGGCGACACTTCTAACGCATCGNNCCCGCCATTTCAGCAGACGTTTCATAGGAAACACCTGTCATAATCGCAGAAAGCGCACCTGCAAGAGCCCGCGCTTTATCACTGTCATAAGGAATACCGTAAGCCATTAAAAGCCCACCAATGTTCGCATACCCCAAACCAAGCGTACGGTACTTATAAGTACCCAACGCAATTTCTTTTGATGGCAACTGCGACATCTCAACAGAAACTTCCAAAGCCACTGTCCACAAGCGTAGGGCATGCAAATAGCTGTCTAGATCAAACCCGACAGAACCATNNNNCTTTGTAAAACTTCATAAGGTTTAAAGAAGCAAGGTTACACGCCGTGTCATCTAAGAACATATACTCAGAACACGGGTTAGATGCATTGATACGCCCATGATTGGGGCAGGTATGCCATTCGTTAATTGTTGTATCATACTGAAGCCCTGGATCTGCAGAAGCCCATGCTGCATAAGCAATTTGATCCCAAAGATCTTTAGCTTTTACAGTTCGATGCACAGAACCATCTGTTCGACGTATTAAGTTCCAATCTTTATTTTTTTCNNAAATCATTGCTTACACGTACCGAGTTATTCGAGTTTTGACCAGAAACAGTGTTATACGCTTCAGAATCCCAGTCTGTATCATATTCCTTAAAATCAATTTCTTTTTTGCCCTGTGATGCCACCTGTAAAATACGTTGAATATAATTGTCTGGCACAGAAAAACGTCGCGCTTCTTTGATGGCTTGTTTTAGGGTAGGGTTCTTTTTAGGATCTATTTCTGCTTTATTTTTATCTAAATCAAAACAAGCAGTTAATATAGCGTTCAAGTGCTTTTTGCCAATTTTTGAACCCGTCACAAGAGCGGCTACTTTTTGTTCCTCGACAACCTTCCAGTTAATATATGTTTCAATATCTGGGTGATCTACATCAACGGTCACCATCTTTGCTGCGCGCCGCGTTGTACCGCCCGATTTAATAGCACCAGCTGCTCTGTCACCAATCCGAAGGAAACTCATCATCCCTGAAGATTTCCCACCACCTGATAAAGGTTCTCCATTACCGCGCAAAGAAGAGAAGTTTGTGCCTGTACCAGATCCGTACTTAAAAAGACGCGCCTCACGCACCCACAAATCCATAATGCCGCCTTCATTTACAAGGTCATCTGAGATGCTTTGGATGAAACAAGCATGAGGCTGTGGTCGCTCATATGCACTTGTTGAATTTTTTAACTCACCTGTTTTAGGATCAACATAAGCATGCCCCTGTGCAGGGCCGTTGATACCATAAGCCCAGTGAAGGCCGGTATTAAACCATTGTGGCGAGTTTGGCGCCGCAAACTGTTGACACAACATGTAACGCATTTCGTCATAGTATGCCTTTGCATCGTCTTCTGTAGAGAAATACCCAGNNGTTTTTTTTCATCAAGTTTTTTCAATTTTTCCGTGTCAGGTTCACACCGAGAAAGCCATGCAGGCACACCTTTTTCTGGTATAGGTTTAAGATATGCCGGCACGCCTGCCTTACGAAAATATTTTTGCGCTAACACGTCAGATGCCACCTGAGACCAAGATTCTGGCACCTTCACATCCTCTAACTTAAATACAACTGTACCGTCTGGATTTTTAATCTCGCACGACGTGGATTTGAATGTAATCCCATCGTAAGGGGAGGATTTTCCAGCTGTAAACCTGCGTTGTATTTTCATTGTTTTTTATCTCCGGCACCCTATATATTGTTTGAATTTTGTTCTTTTTAATCAAGATATAGTATAAGAATAACGCTCATCCCAAAGAGCATCAAGGGGTAATTCATTAAAATTTATAATTTTTTTTATTGATTTTTTAAAAAGGTAGATAAATCCGAGAATTTTTAATAAAAATTTTTTTTTTAAAAAAAAAAAAACTTTAAAATAGAGAAAAGCATTCTTTATCATATATTTTAATATATACAAAAATCACAACTGCCTTAAATAATGAAGTNNTCTGATGAACAAAGACAAAAAGTACCCATATAAGCCACAAAAATACTTAGATTTTTTGCACATTCCCATTCTGAACACGCTTTTGAAGTGCCTTAATATCTCCATCTGTATAAACAATGCCCTTTGTGCCCTCAAAAATAATTTTTTCAATACCTGAAACACCCCTGATATAAACAACTGTTTTCGATTTTCCACCAAGTATTAATGTGTTCAAAGACTTACCTTCAAAATAACAGCGCCTTCCCATTACAGTCACATGTTTAAAAGAGGTGTTCAAAGCACTCAATACACCAGAAACACGCACATCACCAAAATCACAACCTTGACACGTTAACGAACCTTGGCCCCGAAGCTCTCCAGAAATTTCGCTATCTTTAATGTGACAGTCCCCATTGTAATGCATCTCATCAGCTTTTAAATTTGTGGCAACCAACTGTCCCCAAGTTTTAAGTGTTCCAACCAAACAATTCGTAACATAGGCCACCCCCTGTACTGTAATTTCCTCAGCTTTAATTTCATTCCCGTCAAATTCTCCCTGAACCAGAACACGTGCAAACTTAACATGTTTTGCTTTCAATGGCCCCTGAGAGGTTACATTTCGATCAAACTTGCGATCTTTTAGCTTAGTTTCCCCTTTGAAAACAATTGCATCAAAATCACCCAATGAGCTAGTAGGCATCACAAAACTTGGACGCCATTCTGGGAATTCGCTGGACGATTTTTTTTCAACAGAGCCTTCATCAACTTTTGCAGAGACCACTATTCTTACGCTATCCGCTCTAGCCGGATCTATCCAACATAAGAAAACAGCAGCAAACACGACACATAAACGTTGATTCATTTATCTTTCTCCAAAAAACATAAGACGCAAAACAATAAAGCCAAAAGACATATGGGTGATAGCATAAAAGCAGAAAAGTGTACACAAAAGCGGGGGAGGAAGGGGCGCGTTTCTGCTCCTCCCCACACATGAAGCGATACGCTCTATCACCTTGTGTTTCTTCTATGGCAAATCTTAAAAAATAAGAAAAACGGCCACGGCTCTGGTAGAAGTGTCAAATTCGTTGTATCATGCTTGTATCGGAGACATGACAATGAAAGTAAATATCTTAGAAACAATCACCGGCGCGGCTGTCGTTGCCATTTCTGCCTTATTGTTGTTTTACGGTTATTCTCAAACACGCAATAGCGGAGACGAGGGATACACAGTTATCGCAAAATTCAGCAAAGCTGATGGGCTTGTAGAAGGCAGCGATGTCAAAATTGGCGGCATCAAAATTGGTAGTGTTTCCCAGATGAAGCTTGACCCAGAACGCTATACAGCTATTGTCAAAATGCAAATTAATAAAGATGTAAAACTTCCAACAGACACATCAGCAGCTATTATTAGCCAGAGTCTTTTGGGCGGCAAATATCTAGACCTTCAACCCGGAGGAGATGAAGAAATGCTGAAGCATGGGGATGAAAT
>DINK01000044.1 GCA_002426825.1 Holosporaceae bacterium UBA5542 | reverse complement strand
TTTGGGGGGTGAATTCAGGAACCCTACTATATTTCGACAAGCGTTTGGGATAACTGGCCTATCTAAAGCATCATTTTTTGCTCATAGACGCCTTGTCTATCTTGTGCTGTAATAAGTATTGGAGGCGTTTATGAGAAAATTTTTGGTATCTATCTTTTTGCTCCCTTTTTTACTGACGTTAAAAGCGGCATCTTTTTATCAACACAGCATTATTGGCAGTACTCTTTCCGGCTTGTCGCCATGTTCAAGCCTTTCATGCAAGAATTTAAACAACTTTATTTTCTGCCTCCGTTCAGAAGTAAGCCCTTATCGTTATTACGGTTATCGCCCACAACTTGCCAATACGCCAAAGGCAAAAGAAGCATACAGACGATTTGTTCAGGCGCACCCCAGGTGTTTTGAAAACTTTTGTCAAAGCGTGTGTACCCTGCCCCCAGAAAACTACCGCAAAGACAGAGCCATACCCAAAACGTATCAGCCACCCTCTTCTTTTGAATCGTCGTCATCGAAATTGCCCATTCGCAGCCATCGGCGATCAAACCGTGCTCAATCATCCAATGACTTTTCTGACGACTTTGACAGCGAAGATAGCTTTGATGACGAAGAAAGCGAATTTAATTACGGCAATTCATATGGGTTTGCCGATGACACAGAACAACGCCCCAGCCGATTTTCAAGGGCCCGCAAAACTTTCTTTGGTGGGCTAAAAAAAGGATATCGTGGATTCCGCAGCGGCATAAACAGTACGCACCGCTGGGCCACACGCAAATATAATAAACGCCAAGACACCCTTCGTAAAAAACGCGCGCAGAAAGCAGCCCAAGCGTCGCGCATTTGCACCATGAATTCCCCTGAAGGCACACAACTGCGCGCCCTTTGCAGTGCATGCGTTTCACATCTTCCCCCCAGCTATCAACTTGTGCCTGCTTGCCACGTAAATGCAGCCGGCATTCCCTACGAAAGCAGTGCAGGAGGAGAACTGTACAGATCTACGTCACAAAGCCATATGCGCAATACCGCATTTGACAGCTCAGACGACGGCTCTATTGACCGCACACCTATGTCTGCTACAAATAGCCGTCGTGCCGCCCCATCCCCCCAAAAAAGGCCCCGCCCCAGGCATACCAGCACAGGTTCTATCCACTATAGCCAGTTTGGAAACGCTCCAGCCCAGCGCCCTAGCTTCCAAGCAGCTTTTGGGTCAAGAGGTTCAAGCACACCAAGAGAAAGCCAACCACAAAGCGCAAGTGGCTCGCAAGCCACTTTTGCATCAAGCCATTCAGCAGCAGAATCTAGAAGCGTTAGCGGCGACTCTGCGATATCGTCTGCCTCACAATCAGGCGAATCACCGTCAACCCCTAACGTTGATGGCTTTGATGATGTTGAACCATTTTGGGATCGTTAAAATCTAAAGCGATTACCGGTATGTTACCGGCAAACCCATTGCTTTCTTAACCTGAGAAAGGGTTTCTTGGGATAGCTTATTGGCCTTCTCGGCCCCCAGATTTAAAATATCTTTCATTTTCTGGGGGGATGCCTTCAAATCTTTAAAGCGATCTCGAATAGGGCCAACAGCTTGAATAGTGGCGTCTGCCAAATCATCTTTGAATCCTGAAAAGTTAGCGCCCCCATACGTATCACATACTTGCTGTGGGGATATATCTTTCAATGCGGCAAAAATGTTAATCAGATTTTCAACATGTGGCCGATTGCCGCAAGCAGAAAATGTATCCGGAAAAGGATCTGTGTCTGTTGTTGCCTTCTTAATTTTACGTGCAATGACATCATCATCATCTAACATATTAATACGGGCATTATCAGAAGGGTCTGACTTGCTCATTTTATTGGTACCGTCCTTAAGACTCATCACTCGTGTACCAGCTCCCATAATTTGGGGCTCGGGAACTGTTAATAACCCCTCTTTAAATGTTCGATTCATTAACTGGGCCAAGTCACGCGCTAATTCTAGGTGCTGTTTTTGATCTTCCCCTACCGGCACATGTGTTGCTTGGTAAGTCAAAATATCAGCCGCCATTAACACAGGGTATGCATATAGACCCAACTTTTGCTTATCTTGTTGGGCACCTGCCTTGTCTTTAAATTGCGTCATGCGGTTTAGCCAGCCAAGTGGCGCCTGGCAAGAAAGCAGCCAAGAAAGCTCTGCATGGGCCGAAACCATACTTTGCACAAAAATAGTGCTTTCTTTAGGGTCAATTCCCGCCGCCACATACATCATGGCCGTATCAACAATATGTTGTTTCAACTTTTCAGGATTCTGGGGCACCGTCAACGCATGCAAGTCAACTACGCAAAAAAGCGCCTCAGCATCTTTCTGCATGTGTACCCAGTTTTTTAAAGCGCCTAAATAATTGCCTAAATGCAAATTTCCTGTGGGCTGTATACCAGATAATATCCTTTTCTTCATTTTACATCCGTTTGATTCATGGCTTCTTGAAACTCTTTCACAGTTAGCCCCTTTAAAAGCCATACAAATAATAAATAAATCATCAATCCCAAAGCAATATAGCAGCTCAATAGGAAAAAATCTAAAACCACCTGATGGCCAAAGTAAGGCATCACGCAAGGTCGAACCAATAAAAGCCCAACCCCCATAAACAACCCTGCACATAAAAGACGTATAGCAGAAGATAAAAGACGACGGTCCAAGGCATAATCTTCTGTGCGCAGCAAACTGGCACCTAGAAAAAACATATTAATCCACGATGCAATAACAGCCGCTGCGGCAATACCATAGTATGAAAAATATCGAAATAAAAGAAAGGTTAACCCAATATTGGATGCAATTGATAAGGTTGCAACCATCATAGGTGTTTTTGTGTTTCCACGTGCAAAAAAGCTGGTGCTTAAAATTTTAATTACCACGTTTGGCGGCAAAGCAAGCACATAGATACACAAAACCTTAGCAACCTCAACCGACATATGTTCCGTAAACCGCCCATGCTGAAATAAGGTCATAATAATAGGCAAGGCCATAACATAAAGAGCAATAGTAGCTGGAAAAGTTAGAAAACACCCAAATTGCAATACCCGATTCTCAAGATACTGGGCTTCTTTAAAATTTTCTTGCTCTCTTTTCTGACTTAGTAGGGGCAGTAAAACTGTGCCTATACCGATACCCGTCATAGCAAGAGGAAATTGATTAATGCGATCTGCATAGGCCAAATAAGACACAGCCATGGGAATAAAAGATGCAACACTGTTTGAAATAAGTAAGTTGATTTGATACACCCCTGCACTGGCCAGCCCTGGCACCATACGGCGCAGAAGTTTCTTCACCTCTGGTGAAAGAGAAAAGGACTTAAGCACCATCTTATACTCAAGCAAATGGCACGCATACAAAACCCAAATAAATTGGGCCACCCCAGCGAAAAGCACACTCCAACTTAAAATATAACTTGTCTCGATCAAGCTAGATGTCTGCCAAAGCAACGCCGTAATACAAAAAATATTTAAAAGAAGGGGGGATGCGGTGGCTGCCACAAAGCGATTCAACCCATTCAATACCCCTGCACATAAGGCACCCAAGGCAATGAAAAGAATATACGGAAAAACAATACGCCCCATGTGAACAGCCAAATAAAATTTCTCGGGGTCTTCTTTAAATCCTGGGGAAATCACCCCCATAACCTGGGGCATAAATATTTCAAATATTACCGTCAACACCAAAAGAATAAGGCCAAGAATTGTGAAAACTGTTTGCGCAAATTTTTGCGCATCTTTCTTTCCCTGACGCACATTTACTTTGGAAAACAGAGGAATAAATGCAGAGTTTAAAGCCCCTTCAGCAAAAAGACGGCGAAAAAGATTAGGCAACCGAAAGGCCAGGAAAAAAATATCAGACAAGCCCGTATCCCCAAAAACAGATCCGATCATGACGTCACGAAAGTACCCAGTTATACGGCTTAGAAGCGTAAAACCACTTACTGTGGCCATAGACTTAAAAAAAGACATTTCTTATGTGCCTAAGTTGGCTATTTTTTACTATTTTTTTGGCTTTTCAGTTGATCAATCAGTTCTGATATACCGCCTCGTTGCAAAATGGCCGCAAACTCCGAGCGCTGCGTCAAAGCCATGCTTACACCTTCAACGACAACGTCAAATATTTTATAGGTGCCTGCTTTTGATTTATATATATGCCACTCAATCAACACTTTAGAATTGTTGCGACGAATAAGCTTACTTGAGACAACGGCTGTATCAACCTTTTTGTCAATAATGCGGCTATCATAAACCTCAAACTTTTCATCATCATATTCACCAAAACGGGCTGCATAAACGCGTACAACCATGCCTTTAAAAAGATCAAGATATGTTTTCATCTCAGCTGGCTTAACATCACGCCTGAATCGTCCTAATACAAATTTGCCGATACGCTCATAGTCAAAGGCCACAACAAAAAGGTCCTCAAAGCGTCGTTGACGCTCTTCTTTTGAAAGACCATCTCCTGTTAAGGTTGCAATGCCTTTGTCTCCTAAATCTTGNNCATACGGCTTGCATCCATATACTGCTTATAAAAGCTACGCAGCGCCGCGTAAAAGTCAATCGAATTTTCTCGGAAGTTACGAATATCTTCTGTAATGTTTGCACGCACCGTCAAGAATTGCATTCCTGTTCGCCAGTACGTCCAAGAGCGCGTGTCATGCTTCTGCGCATAATAACGCACAGGATCGATGAAATAATCAAATATAGTCCCCGCAATATAGCGTGGGTTTGCAGGGCCAAGCACAGGCAAAACAAGATAAGGCCCTTGTGGCACACCGTAATGCTTTAAAGTGGTATTAAAAGATTCCTTGTGGGGGTCAAGTCCCAGTTTCTTTGCAACATCAAAAATGCCAAATACACCAAAAACAGTATTTATACAAAAGCGTGAAAAGCTTGCTAATGCTTTTTTCCTTTTCCTCTGCAAGCAATCATTTACAAAAATGACTGGTTCAGAAGCGTTGTGCAGCACATTCGCCACTGCAATTTGAAAATCTTC
>DINK01000038.1 GCA_002426825.1 Holosporaceae bacterium UBA5542 | reverse complement strand
GATGATGGATTCAAAAAAATCACAACTCACGAAATATCGAACGCGATCTGCATGGCTTTTTGTGGCACCGACCCTTTTGGTTTTGGCTCTTGCTGCGGGTTGGCCTCTTTTAAGAACAATTTGGTTTTCTTTTACGGATGCCTCTCTTTCTGCGCTTTCAGAAAAAGAGTGGGTTGGGCTTGATAATTTCCTTTTTCTTTTTCAGGACGAAGGCTGGTGGCAGGCAGTTTCCAATACGGTTATTTTTGCTCTTTCCTCTGTTTTTCTTGAAACCTTGTTTGGGCTTGCCATTGCGGTTATTCTTCATGCTAATTTTAGGGGGCGCCCATGGGTGCGCACTGCTGTTCTTGTGCCGTGGGCAATTCCCACCATTGTTTCTGCCAAAATGTGGCGGTGGATGTTTAATGACGTGTATGGTGTTGTCAATGCGATTCTAATGAAGTTTGGGTTAATTGATCATGCCCTTGCGTGGACGGCGGATACGAACCTTTCTATGATTACGGTTATTATTGTAGATGTTTGGAAAACGACGCCTTTTATGGCGCTTTTATTGTTAGCTGGTCTTCAAATGCTGCCTCAGGAATGTTTTGAGGCGGCCCGTGTTGATGGCATTCATCCACTTCGTGTTTTTTGGCGCGTTACCCTTCCCCTTCTAAAACCTACGATTGTTGTGGCAGTTATTTTTCGTATGCTGGATGCTTTGCGTGTGTTTGACTTGTTTTACATTCTGACGAGTGGTAGTACGGACACAATGTCTATGTCTGTCTATGCGCGCCAGCAATTGTTTGACTTTCAAAGCGTAGGGCTTGGTTCTGCGGCATCTACTTTGTTGTTTATGTTGATTGGGCTTACAACCATTTTATTTTTAAAATTGGGCCGATCAAAGAAAGAAGATCTGTAGGAGTTACGCATGTTAACAAGAAAGGCGCGCTTTTTTCTTTATTTGGGATCATTGATTATTGTAATCGTGTCTTTGTTTCCCTTTTATTGGGCGGTTGTTTCGTCATTAAAATCTGGATCAGAGCTTTTTCGGACGGATTTTTTCCCATCTACTTTTGCGTGGAAGAACTATGTTCAAATTTTCAAAGAGCAACCTTTTGGGCGAAATATTCTCAATTCCCTTGGTGTAGCTACGGGTACGGTTTTAATATGTTTGTCTCTGGCGGTTAGTGCGGCTTATGCTCTTGGAAGGGTGCATTTTAAAGGGCGATCTCTTCTTCTGATGACGATTCTGTCTGTTTCTATGTTCCCTCAAGTTGCTGTGCTTTCGGGTATGTTTGAACTTATTCGAAGCCTAGGCCTTTACAATAACCACTTTGGACTTGTTTTTTCATACATGGTTTTGACTCTTCCTTTTACGATTTGGATTCTTACTACTTTTATGCGTCAACTGCCCAAAGAAATTGAAGAAGCAGCCATTCTTGATGGTGCAAGTTCGGCAACTATCTGTTTCCGTATTTTTTTACCGCTTTTATGGCCTGCCCTTGTAACGACAGGGCTTCTGGCCTTTATTGCGGCGTGGAATGAGTTTTTATTTGCTTTAACTTTTACAGTAGAAAGTAAAGCGAGAACGGTTCCGGTAGCTATTGCTTTGATGACAGGCGCTTCAGAATACGAACTACCATGGGGTAATATTATGGCGGCATCTGTCGTGGTGACTGTTCCTCTTATTGTATTGGTTCTCATTTTTCAAAAACGCATTGTTTCAGGCCTCACCGCAGGCGCTGTTAAAGGGTAAAGGAAGGAAGTTATGGGTAAAGTTATTCTTTCAAATGTTAAAAAGTCATTCGGCCGCGTTGAGGTTTTGCATGACATCAATTTAGAAATAAAAAAAAATGAATTCACTGTTTTTGTAGGCCCTTCCGGGTGTGGAAAGTCTACCTTGTTAAGATTAATTGCCGGTTTGGAAGATGTAACTGAAGGTCAAATTTTGATAGATGACATGGACGTGACAATGTTGAGACCTGCAAAAAGAAAAGTTGCCATGGTTTTTCAAAGTTATGCCCTTTATCCTCATATGACAGTTTATGAGAATATGTCATTTGCATTGAGACGCACTAAGTACCCCAAAGAAGAAATTCATCGGCGTGTTATGGATGCGGCAGAGGTATTGCAGGTAACACACTTGCTTGATCGACAACCTAAACAGCTTTCAGGTGGACAGCGCCAGCGTGTGGCCATTGGGCGCGCCATTATTCGCGATCCAAAGGTTTTTCTTTTTGATGAGCCCCTATCGAACCTTGACGCCTCTTTGCGGGTAAAAATGCGTATGCGTATTGCGAAACTGAAGGAAAAACTTAATACCACCATGATTTATGTGACACATGACCAGGTTGAAGCAATGACATTGGCTGATAAAATTGTGGTCATGAACAGTGGGAACATTGAACAGGTTGGATCCCCTTTAGAACTTTATCATCATCCAAGAAATAAGTTTGTAGCTGGATTTATTGGCTCGCCTAAAATGAACTTCATTAAGGTTAGTGTGACAGCATTGAAAAACGATGTTGTGACGCTTTCTCTCCCGCACGATCGTTCTCTTAAATTGCCAGTAGCACTTCCTAAAACCATGCAAGATATGGGGCCAGGAAGCTCTGCTGAACTGGGTATTCGCCCCGAGCATTTGATTGTGTGTGACGCTGCCTCTTCTTTGCTTACGGGCTGTATTCAAACGGTTGAGCATTTGGGTAGCGAGCTTTATGTATACGTACGCATCGCTGACGATCAAAATATTTTGGTTCGCGTGCCCGGGGATAAAAATTTTAAAGTCGGAGATACGCTTCATCTTAAAGCGCTTCCTTCTGACTGTCATCTGTTCCATCCAAAATCAACAATTTCTTTTGAAAGATTTTCTTCCGTGAGTCATGGCTAAAGTCCTGTATCTTGTTACAGAGGGAGCGTATTTTTTATCTCATCGACTTGCCCTTGCAAAAGAAGTCCAGAGGCAAGGGCACGATATTATTGTTTTAACCGTTCCAGGTGCCAGCCACGATGCCATTCTATCGCATGGATTCCGTTTGCGTTCGCTTGCAAAAATGACTAGAAGTGGAATGAATCCTATTCAACAGCTTCAAAGCATTTTTGAAATATTCAAACTCTACAGAAAAGAAAAACCTGATATTGTCCACCATGTTGCAATGAAACCTGTTGTGTATGGCACAATTGCAGCCCGCATGGCTGGCGTAAAGTGCATTATTAATGCGCTTACAGGTTTGGGGTTTGTTTTTATTTCAAAACGCGCCCTTGTGCGTATTCTACGTTTATTTCTTGTGCTTTTTTTCCGAATATTTTTTATGTCAAAAAAAGTAAAAACAATTCTTCAAAACAAAGATGACTTTGATTATTTTTCCAAATTTTTACCAAAGAAAAATTTGGTATTGATTCGCGGCTCTGGCGTTGATACGAAGATTTTTTTTCCCAAACCCCTTAAACAAAAACTTAGAATTAAAGTGGTGCTGGCTGCGCGACTTCTTTGGGATAAAGGAGTTGGCGAAGCCATAGAAGCGGTTCAAATCTTAAAGGATAGAGGGCATAAAGTTGATTTAGTGCTTGCAGGTAAGCTAGACCCAGATAATCCAAGTCACATTGAAGAAAAGCAAATTAAGGATTGGGTGCATAAGAAGCTTTGTGTTTGGAAGGGCCATGTTCAAAAAATGCATGTGCTTTATCAAAGTGCCGATATTGCCCTTTTGCCTTCGTACCGAGAAGGCTTGCCCAAATCCCTTCTTGAAGC
Source organism: Holosporaceae bacterium UBA5542 (assembly GCA_002426825.1). Taxonomy (GTDB): domain Bacteria; phylum Pseudomonadota; class Alphaproteobacteria; order UBA7879; family UBA5542; genus UBA5542. The sequence goes on along the minus strand of DINK01000038.1, from coordinate 3,971 downwards.
GGCCGCTTGTGGCGTGCCAATGGTTTCAACGGATGTGCCTGGGTGTCGTGAAATTGTTCGACATGGAAAATCGGGGTTGCTTGTTCCGCCTGAGGATGGTGCTGCGCTTGCAGAAGCGCTTGAAAAATTAATTGCTTCTTCTTCTCTTCGGAAAAGGATGGGTGCTGCTGGCCGGAAAGATGTGGAAAAGCACTTTTCAGATGATCATATTATCAAAAAAACAATCAGTCTATATGGCTTAAGATAGTTTCTCGAGCCACTCATCCTCAGATAAAGTTTGAACGCCTAAGCTTTTGGCTTTTTGTAATTTGCTCCCAGCGTCCCCTCCATAAATGACAAAATCTGTCTTTGAAGAAACACTGTTGGTTATTTTTGCCCCAAGGGTACTTGCCTTCTTTTGGGCTTCTTCACGGGTTGAACTGCTTAGTGTTCCTGTAAAAACAAGAGTTTTCCCAGAAAAGAAGTGGTCGGAGTGGGTTGAGGTGTCTTTTGAGTCGAGAATATTGAGATCCTTTACAAGACTCATAACTTCTTTCTGGTTTTTTTCTTCAGAAGCAAAATTTACAATTGAGGTAGCCACAACATCTCCAATGCCTTCTAGCGACGTTAGCTCTTGATAGCGATCAGCATCATTAGCTGCTTTGATGGCTGCTTCCCACCAAAGAGTGAAGGTTTTGTAACGGCGTGCCAAAATTTGTGCACTAACACGCCCAATGTGGCGAATACCTAAGGCATAAATCAAGCGATCAAGCTGAATTGTTTTCTTTTCATTGATTGATTGAAAAAGATTCTTCGCGGACTGAGCACCCCAACCCAGATGATTTTCTAGGCGAGAGAGAGACGCCTTATCTCGTGCTTCGAGAGTGAATATATCTGAAGGAGATGAAATTAGTTTCTTTTCCCATAAATAATCAATTCTCTTTCCACCCAGTCCAGTTATATTAAAAGCATGCTTTGAAACAAAGTGCTTTAAACTTTCTAGTGTTTGCGCCCGCCAAGCAAGGCCGCCGCTGCACCTTAGGGCAACCTCATCTTTTTCTTGGATGACATGGCTGCCGCAAACAGGGCATGTAGAAGGAAAAGAAAATGGATCTTGTCGAGTTCCTTCGGTACCCAGAGATTTAACAACCTGTGGAATAACATCGCCTGCGCGCTGAATAAGAACGCGGTCCCCTTCTCTTATGTCTTTTCGCTTAATTTCATCTTGGTTATGAAGTGTTGCTTTTGAAACGGTGACACCACCCACAATTACAGGATCTAATTCAGCAAGAGGGGTTAAAACGCCTGTGCGTCCAACACTAATTCTTATTTTCTTGATCGTTGTTTCAATTTGTGCCGCGGGGAACTTGTGCGCAATAGCCCATCGGGGGGCACGAGACACAAACCCCAGACTGTTTTGATCATCAATATTATTTACCTTGTAAACAATGCCATCAATTTCGTAGGGCAAATTTTCCCGTTCTATCACGATCTTTTCGTAATAATTTAGCATATCCTGAAGAGAGTGGCAGAGTGAGCTGAGGCCGTTCGTGCAGAAACCCCACTTGTCGAGTGTTTTGAGAAGGGTTTGTTGAGATGTTGCTGCAACGCTTTCTGCGCCTACAATGCTGTAGGCAAAAAATTTAAGTGGGCGTGAAGCTGTTATGCTTTCATCCAGTTGACGTAATGAACCCGCAGCAGCATTTCTAGGATTTGCAAAAAGGGGCTCGTTTTTTTCAGAACGCAGTTTATTTAGATTTCTAAAATCTTTTTTCTCAATATAAANNAGGTTCTTTTTGTTTAAAAGGAATTTCTTGAGGGACAGATGGAATGGTTCTAATGTTTTTAGTAATATTTTCTCCCGTAATGCCATCACCTCTTGTGGCGGCTTGCACAAGACGGCCTTCCGCGTACGTAATAGAAAGGGATAGCCCATCAATTTTAGGTTCAGCCATCATGGGAATATGGGCAGCACTATCTAATTTTAGTATTTTTTTGCAGCGGATCAGAAAGTTTTTAAGGTCTGTTTCGTGAAAGGCGTTGTCCAGAGACAGCATAGGCTTCGTGTGTGTTGCTTTTGGGAATCGCCCAGCGGGCGTCGATCCAACCCTGTATGAGCGGCTTTGGGTGCGTATAAGGTGGGGAAATCTTTGTTCAATTTCTTTGTTTCGAAGAGCAAGTGCATCATATTCTGCATCTGAAATACTTGGCGCATCTTCATCAAAGTATAGTCGATCATGCTCGAGAAGTTCTTTTTCAAGAGAAACCAGTTCTTTTTGCGCCTGAGATTCAGTCAAATCGTGAACGGGAATAGAACGAAATATGTTCATACGTTTGCCTTATCTGCTAAAAGTGCGCGCGCTGCTTCAGTAGCGGCCTGAGTGATGGTTTTCCCCGATAGCATGCGGGATATTTCTTTGATGCGCTGATCCTCTGTAAGTGTGGTAACAACGGTATGTGTTGTTTCATTTTTGACTGTTTTTTGAACAAAGAAATGGTGGTCTGCACAGGCAGAGAGCTGTGGAGAGTGTGTAATAGACAAGATTTGCATGTTTTGAGAAAGGTTTTTCAGCATGCCGCCCATGGATGCTGAGACTTCTCCGCCAAGACCGCTGTCAATTTCATCAAAAACCAGTGTTGGTTTCCCAGTATTAATAAGGGTTTTCAAGGCAAGCATGATGCGCGACCGCTCTCCGCCTGAGGCAACTTTAAGCAAGTCATCTGGCTTTATGCCTGGGTTTGTCGATACTTGAAAAGTTGCTTTATATATACCGTTTTGTGACCACTGATGTGTTTCAAGTGGTGTAAAATGTACGTAAAAAACAGCATGGGGTAATTTTAAAACTTGTAACTTTTTTTGTAAGTTGGCAGATAATTGCTTACTTGCTGCCTGTCGCTTTTCATGAACGATAGTTGCCTCTTTTTCAAAGGCAAATCTGCGTTTTTCGCAGTTTTTCTTAAGTTCTTGTAGGTGGTCTTGGTTACTGTTTAAAGCATTTTTTTCTGCCTTAAATTTTTCTAATAGACTGGGCAGTTCGGTTGTTTCAACGCGATGTGTGCGTGCCGCCTCTCTAAGGGAAAAAATACGGCTTTCAATTTGGTTGATATCAATGCTGCCATCAGAGAGAGATTCAAGAGTGGTTATTTCCGCTTCTAAGTCCATTAAACTAGCAGAAATTGATTCACTGGCAGTTTGAATCTTTTCGACTTCTTTAATGTTGAGGGCCGAGGAAATGCTGATGATTTCTCTGATTTTTTTTTCAATTTTTACAGGATCTTGAGAAAGTGCATATATTTTTTCTTTTAAATCAGTAATTTTTCGACTTGATTTGGCGGCTTCTTTTTTACTTAAAAGCCCCTCTTCTTCGTTATTTTTTGGGTTAAGCTTTTGCAGAGATTCTATATGGGCTCTTAAGATGATAAGGCGTTCTTCCTTATGTGTTTCTTTTTCTTCTGCAGCACAATATTCTTTTTCAGCTTGCTTCCAAGCCAGAAAACTTTCTGATAAAGCGTTTTTATCAATGCCCGAAAATTTNNGATCTAGATAGTGAATATGGTTTTGATTCAGTAGAATTTGATCAAATTGGCCATGCACATCAATTAAATGCGGGGTAATTTGATTTAAAAGATTTAAGCTTAATGGGATATCGTTAATAAAAATCTGATTGCGTCCAGATCGCGATAGAACGCGCCGAATAATCAGATCTCTATCTATAAGTGCAAAACCGTGATCTTTTAGTAGATGGCATACTTTTTTAGGCAAGTCATAAAAGTGTGCAGAAACAGAGGCCGTTTCCTTGCCTTCGCGAATAAGGTGTGTTTGTGCGCGGTCTCCTAGTACAAGGCTGAGGGCGTCAAGCAATATAGATTTGCCGGCACCGGTTTCGCCCGTAAAGACAGAAAACCCCGTATTGAAATCGATATGAACGAAATCAACAACGACGACGTTTTCAATGGTTAGGCTTTGAAGCACGTCAAGATTTTTCCCATGT
>DINK01000023.1 GCA_002426825.1 Holosporaceae bacterium UBA5542 | reverse complement strand
TAGGGGGTGAATAAAGAAGACTGGTGCCGGATGACGGACTCGAACCGCCGACCCTCTGATTACAAATCAGTAGCTCTACCAGCTGAGCTAATCCGGCAACATTAACTGTGTATACAATTATTCTATTAAAAGGCCAAGATTTTTTTAACTTTTCATAAAATTTGATGAATATGCTATATTCCCCATTATGTCTCAAACAGAAAACACATATATTATTCAAGAATCAGCAGAAGGAATGCGCCTTGATCGTTGGCTTTGTAAACAGTTTACCAATATTCCCTATATCGCCTGGGTAAAACTATGCCGGAAAGGCAGTGTACGCCTTAATGGGAAACGCGTTAAGGGTGGCGAGCATCTCAAAATAGGAGATCAAGTTCGTGTACCGCCGACACACTTTTTAAACACTGTATCTGAAGAGAAAAAAAACAAATCTAAGCAAAAGAAAATTGTAAGTCAAAAAGACATAGATTTATTTCAGTCCCTTATCATTCATGAAGACGATAACCTTTTATGTATAAATAAGCCTTCCGGTCTGGCCTCCCAGGGTGGAACCAACATAAAGAAATCTGTGGATGCCCTTGCTGTGGCTTTGGGAGCGCAAAAAAATATACACCCCAAACTGCTTCATCGTCTTGATCGAGATACAAGTGGCTTCTTAATGCTTGCAAAAAATGATCAAACAGCCCGAAAAATGGGGAAAAAATTAAAAGAAGGCCAAATTGAAAAATTTTATGTCGCCTTTTTAAAGGGGGTACCACACCCTCTTCAAAGTCGTATTATTGCCCCCATTGAAAAGGGAATTTCCAACGATAAGGAAAAAATGATCGTTTCGGAATCTGGGAAAAAAACGGTAACCGACTATGATATTATAGAGCATTTAGGGAAAAGAGTGTCTGTCGCTTTATTGGCTCCCCAAACGGGTCGCACACATCAATTAAGGGTTCATATGGCTTATCTAGGCACGCCTATTATTGGGGACTTTAAATATGGAGAGGGGGAATATTTAAACTGTGACTGTTTGTGCCTTCATGCCTATACAGCAAAAGCACCAGGAATACCTAAAAATATCAGGTGCAGTTTCCCTCCGCACATGAAAAAAGCTTTGTCAGAACTAGGAATCAATGAAAAGGAATTAACAGAAGTCCTAAGAAAAAGAATAGATGCTTTTTCAAAAGCTTGATTTTTAAATCAAAGCTTATAGAATTAGTAAGTAACAGGAGGCAGATATATGTCACATCATCTTAAAAACGAAAAAGACGTACAGTCACACGTAAAGAAACTAAAGAACTTTTATGGGGAACTTTCTGTTTTCGTTCTTGTGATTACAGTTTCGTTAATTATTTGGCTGCTATGTGGTGGCGGTTATTTCTGGCCTCTGTGGATTGCGCTTATTTGGGGCGTTGTCATTTTGCTGAAGGCGTCTAAACTGGGCATTGTTATGCCAAGCCTTTACGAAGGCGCGCATAATATGCGCGAAAAATTGCCATTCATTCGCCCGCAATGGGAAGGTGAAAAAGCCCAAGAAATACTGAAGAAGATGGGAAAAAGTGTTGCAGACATTGCCAAAGAGGAATTGAAAACAACTAAATCTGCGACAAAGAATATGAAAGCAAAGACAAAAGCAACCAAAAAGGCCGCACCTAAAAAAACAGGAAAAAAGAAGTCAGGCAAGAAGTAAAGGTCTTTCTTATTTATATCGTTCTAAAAAAGATTCACCTTTTCTGAGCAGGGCATCGATCGTTTCGAGTGTAACTGAAAGATCGAGTGTCTCATCTTTAATCCATGCGTCTGCTGCCAGAGCATAAATTCCGTATAGCCCCTTAATTTTTAGACGATCAAGCACATTTTCTTGGACAAACACATAGTGCCGCAAGAGGCGCGCCATCGCACTGTATTCCTCAAGGGCCAGCGTAAAACTAACATCAGCTGAATCAAATAAATGTTTTTTGATGTGTGCATAGAAATATTTATAGGGGTGCATCACTTCAAATTTCGTCATCAACACCTCTGTTACCTTGTCTTTTTCCTCATAAATTTCTATGGCAGAGGGGGAAAGCGCATCGTACACTTGTGATTCAACAAACTTTGTAAAAAAACCAAAGAAAGCAATTGGTCGGGGCACATATTTTTCAATCGTATCCTTAGAAAGGTTATGGTTTCTTGCCACAACATCGGTCGAAATTTCTCGCCAGGGTAATGTGATGATTTCATTTAAAAACGCGTGAATTATTTCATTTTGCATGTTACTCTCTCAACCTCGACACTATGCAATGGAATCTTTTCAAGCGCAATGGAACCCTTTACTTTTCCCCAAATCAACCCCGTTATTTTTCATATTTGGGGCCCTGTCGCTCTCAGATGGTATAATTTAGCCTATATTCTTGGCATTGTTTTAGGCCTTGTGTTATTGAAATGGTGGGCCAAAAAAGAAGGAAAAATTTCTTCAACGCATGTCGAACAATTTTTGCCATGGTCCATTCTTGCCATTGTTGTAGGGGGGCGAGTAGGGGAATTCCTTTTTTACCCCACCCAAACACAAACGTTTTGGGATATTTTTTATATTTGGGAAGGTGGCATGTCTTTTCATGGCGCTTTCATTGGGATGGTAGTCTCGGGCTATTTCTTCTCGAAAAAAAATGGACTTTCTTTTCTAAGATGGATAGACCATATCGCCCTTGTTGCGCCTATTGGCATTTTTCTAGGGCGCCTTGCCAACTTTATTAATGATGAACTTTATGGCCGTGTTACAAATGTTTGGTGGGCTGTTCTATTCCCAAACGGCGGCTATCTTCCGAGGCATCCTTCCCAACTCTATGAAGCCTTTTTAGAGGGCGTTCTTTTGTTCTGCCTTCTAAACTATATTGCGTATTTCAGGAGGGGGCTCAAACAAGCGGGTAAAATTTCCAGTATATTTTTATGTGCCTATGGAATATGTCGCTTTATTGGAGAATTTTTTAGAGAGCCAGATGGATGGATAGGCCCCATTACTATCGGTCAAGCACTTTCTTTATTGATGGTGATGGGAGGAATTTTATTACTCACTTTCAGAGGCAAAAAAAATCACTAGCCTTTATCTTTTAAAAAGATCTCCTAAATCTTCTTCAAACACACGTCGCACCTGACCCTGCATTCGACCGCCGGAAACCCATACATCATCCTCAGTGGGCGCTTTTCCTGCAGCTGTTTCACGCCGTATCTTTGCCTGAACTTCTGCTTCAAATCCATTCATCGTACCAAGTAAGGCGGCATAAAACTCTCCAACGGTTTGTGGGGTACGCATCTGAAGTTCACGACGTCTGAGCAAGGTTTCCATTCCAAATGGCACAAAAACATGCGCGGTTAGAATACTGCGCGCATTCCACTGAATTCGAGACCAACACACAAACGGGTCAGCAGCAGGTTTTGTGGGCAACCTAGGCCCGTTCGGGGAAGAAACTCCGTCATGAATAGAGTAAGCTGACGATAGTGAAACAGCTTTGCCTGCGACCGCCTCAAGCCACTGAATCGNNTGTTGATCCAGCAATTGGTGTTCCTTGTGGACTTACCCATGTTTGAGGGCGAAAACAAAGACCGCCACTGCCTACAGTTAATTGCCGCATAGATTGGAAAACAATTCCAATCTCTTCAGCGGGATTAATTGCACCGCGCACGCGTGGTGGCAATAATTCATAAAGCTTTTTATCAATATTTAAAACAAGAGGAATGTAACCACCCTCTGTAGAGACCTCTGGATTATATTGATGCACCACCGGAATTTTTGGAAATGCCCTTCTATAATGGGGGCACAAAGGCGTATTAGCATGTTTTTCAAAGCCACTAAACCATGTTGATGCCCCGTTGTGAAAAATGCGTTGACTTAAGAATTGAGCCTGAAGTAAACCAGGTCCCTCATCAATATTAAGAGCCTTAGCAACCGGAAGCAGTCTTTGTGCTGGTAAACGTTCCAACATTGCGAAAGAAGGCTTAATTCCAAGCGCCCGCGCCACATCAATTCTTAGCTCTGGATTCGTTACAAGATCAGGCAATTCANNCAAGAGTATCTGCTGTTAGTGTAAAGCCCATTAGTTGAAGTTGTGTTGCAATGTGCGTGGCTTGCTCAGAAATAGCAGGAAGGGCAGGGTCACGGCCAGAGACCTCTACATCCGCCTTTATTGCCGCAGGATTGGGTTGATCAGAACGCACTTTTTCTTTATCTGCACTCTGATCTCTTTGAGGGGGGGTATCAGCAACTACAAGATCTGAAAGTGAAATATGTGGAAACACCACGGGAACCAGACTCTTCCAATCCCCGCTTGCTTTAAAAATTTGTTGCATTTCCAGAAACTTTTGTATGTTTCCTATTGAACCAAATTTCTGTTGAGCTGCTTTCGCGAATCTCAGTTTTCCTGGCCAATGACTTGTGTTTTCACACAAAAACACCTCAAGACTTTCCATGAAACTCTTCCCATCATCTCCTTCCGTAGTCGTTGCCCCATGGCCTGGATGAAAAATAGAGGAAGTTGTAATTATAATCGCTATAACTTTGAAAAAAGAGTTCATACTAACCTTTCGGTTTCAATAATTAAATACCAAACTACGCCCAATATAATTCTGTTATCAGTTATTTCAATAGGTTGTAACACAAAAAATGATTTTGATATTTTTAAAATATTCGTTAGGTGATTTGATTTTTTTGTAAAAGAATGTAGTATAACGCTTTTGTAAATAATGGATATCGTCTTGTGTCACAAAAAATATCGTTACGTCTTATAGCGTCCTGGCTTTNNTTTGTGCTTAGAGTCTCTCCAAATGTGATGACGAAAGAGATTTTGTTACACTTTCAAATTACAGCGACTGACTTTGGCATTCTGACATCTTTGTACTATTTAGGCTATGCCCTCATGCAAGTGCCTATTGGGGCGTTCTTAGATCGATACGGGCCACGTTACATTGCGTCAAGCTTTGTTCTTTTATGTGCTTTAGGCGCTATTTTATTTGCGTTTTCCACGAATTGGACGATTGCTTTGATT
>DINK01000051.1 GCA_002426825.1 Holosporaceae bacterium UBA5542 | reverse complement strand
TTATGCGCTTAATTGAGCAGGGAAAAGTTGCCGATCCGATCACTTTAAAAGACTTTTTTGAAAAAGATGAAACACTCAATCAAATTGGGGGAGTTGAATATCTTTTACAACTAGCAGACGCTGTCGTTTCCATTGGTAACACAGAGCACTATGGGCAAATTATTCACGATCTTTACTTAAGACGTGAATTGATTAACTTAGGTGAAAATGTTGTTGAAAATGCCCATAAGCATGGGCTTGAGCAGTCTGCTATTCAGCAAATAGAGGAAGCGGAACAAAAGCTTTTTAATCTTGCCATGACAGACGCTGGTAATGATTCAAAAGCGGTATCCTTGCATGATTCGTTAGTTGAGGCGCTTAAAATTGCAGAAACCGCGTATAAGCGGGACAGCNNTAACTCAGACCTTATTATTGCTGCCGGACGACCTTCTATGGGGAAAACAGGTCTTGGCGCAACGATTGCCTTTAATGCGGCCCTTGCAAAACATCAAAAAAAGAACGAAGGAGGGGTGGTGGCATTCTTTTCATTGGAAATGTCATCCGACCAAATTGCCACACGTCTTTTATCTGGTGAGGCAAAAATTACGTCCGACAAAATTCGACGAGGGGAACTTTCTTCCACAGACTTTCCAAAACTGATTGAAGCGAATCGTCGCATCAGTGAAATCCCCTTGTTTATTGACGATACACCGGCACTTACCATTTCAGCGCTAAGAACCAAGGCACGCCGCCTAAAAAGACAAAAAGGTCTTGATATGATTGTTCTAGACTACTTGCAGTTGATGCGTGGCAATCAGTCCAGTTCTGAAAATCGTGTACAAGAAATTTCTGAAATTACCCGTGGCTTAAAAGCACTTGCGAAAGAACTGAGTGTGCCAATACTAGCTTTGTCACAGCTTTCTCGTGCCGTGGAACAGCGTGATGACAAGCGTCCCCAACTTTCTGATTTAAGAGAATCAGGCTCAATTGAGCAAGATGCAGACGTTGTCATGTTTATTTATCGCGATGAATATTATGAAGCCAGGAAAGAACCTGAGGCGGGAACTGAAAAATATGCTGTATGGCAAGAACGTATGGAATCAATCCAAAATCAGGCAGATATTATTATTGCTAAACAAAGACATGGGCCCATTGGAACGGTAAAACTATTTTTCGATGCGCGCTTTACGCACTTTAGTGATCTTGATAAAAGAAAGACATTTTAACCGAGACTAAAACAATGCTAACGAAACAACAAAAAAGACTTTTGTCATTTATTCATAGCTTTCAGCAAGAAAATGGCATTTCGCCTTCTTTTGAAGAGATGCGTCACGCAATGAATCAAAAATCTAAATCAAGTGTGCATACGCTTTTAAATGGCCTTATCGAGCGTGGTTTTGTTAAAAAACTTACAAATCGTGCACGCGCATTGGAAATTATCAAAGATCCTAACTTTACACCTCTTGCTTTTTCTGCACGAGAAGCAAGCCCCTTAACGGCCAACCCCTTGAGTTCAAATAAAGTGGCGCCTTCAAATATGGTTTCTGTCTCTTTTTTAGGGAGTCATTCAGCTGTATTTTCAGCAAAAATTTTTCTATCAAACCCTAAACAGATTATACAAATTCCTAGTGCACTCTTGAATACAGCGCCCACATCAGATTTGTCAGCAATTCAAATTAGTGGTGATTCATTCAAAGAGTCTGGCATTTTAGATGGCGATATTCTTTACTTTGAGATGGGTGCAACACCTAAAAATGGCGATGTTGTCCTGGCCCTTGTCGGTGATGATATGGTGCATCTAAAAAAATGGGAAAGAAAAGGGGATAAAATTATTCTATCCACAAGTTCGAAATATATGATGCCCCAAGTTTTTGACAAGGATCAAATTCATATTAAGGGTACGATAGTAGGCGTTACGCGCAAATTTTTATAGTTTGTTTTCGAAATGAATCGCCATTTCGATATATTGTTCCACTGTTATTTCCTCAGGGCGCATGGTGTGCTGGACACCAATTTCCTTTAAGATTTCACTTTCTACTTCTATATCCAATCTTTTTAAGGCGTGTCTAATTATTTTCCTACGTGATTCAAAAAAAACTTTTGTCAAATGAGCAAGTGCCAGCAGGTTAAATGGCTTGTGCTGCTTAGGTGTTATTTGAACAACGGCAGAATCCACTTTAGGTTGTGGGGAAAAGTTGCCTGGAGATACTAAAAAACATTTTTTAACGCCACATACACTCTGAACAAGAATAGTAAGTCGTCCATAGTCTTTTGTTCTTGGTATCGCGCAAATACGATCCACCACTTCCTTTTGAAGCATTAAAACCATATCTGAAACTTTTTCGATTTGCTCTATCCATTTAATGATAAGAAGCGTGCCCACGTTGTAAGGAAGGTTCGCAATGATTTTAAGGGGAGAGGTAAAGTCAGAAAGTGATATTTGCAAAGCATCTTCCTTAATTAAAGAAAATTTTTGACTTTCCATTTGCTCTAAGCTTGGCCAAAATTGATGATCAATCTCAATGCTAACTAATTTTCGAATTGGGGAGTTCAGTAATGCCTGCGTAAGGATGCCTGGGCCAGGGCCCACTTCCAGCACCATATCGCCTTCTTTAAGCGATGCACGTGAAAGCATATTTTCTACTATTTTTTTATTAGTTAAAAAATGCTGTCCAAAGCGTTTTTTAGGACAATATTTAGATTCTAAGCTCAATAGAGGCCATCCTCTTTGCTTCAAGCAATTTTTGCTCGGAAATTGCCATAAACCTTCTGCTGGAAATTTGGTTGGCAATACCTTCGGAATGTTTAAGTTCTTGAGGATTTTTCTTGCTGCGTTCGCAAATCAAGAAAAATACAATCGTAGCATTTGCTTTATTAAAGATTGCCTTGCTGGGCTTGCCCACGTCAAGGGTGCCAAAAACATTCTGCAGATCAGGCGAAAGATCTGACGGCTGTACTGACTTATACACATGAATTTGTGCGTTTGGAATTTGATCAGGAAGTTGATCAAATTCTTCACACTTACTAACCGTTTCAACGAGACGAGAAAGTTTGTCTTCTTCTTTTTTTCGAAGCTCAGCAGATTCTGCTGTTTTCATATCAAGCTTAACTTCAAGCTGTCTTGCAGTTATTGTGTCGACCTTTCCAACATTCTTCGTTTTTTTGTCGATAATAAAGTATATTTTATAGCCTTCATCAAATTTAATGGGGTTTGTAGCTTGTTCTGCGTTTAAGCCTTTAAGGGCTTCCTGATCTTCTTGATCAAGTGCTTCAAGATCAACCCATCCAATAAGGCCTCCACGTGACCCGGACGGCGCATGAGAATATTGAAAGGCGGTATCAACAAAGGTTTTTCCACTATTCATCTCTTCCATTACTTCAGAAAGTTTCTCAAGAGTTTTGTCGTAATCATTTTCAAACTGTGATTTGTAGAGAACAATTTCTGCCAAATTTAGATGAACTTTTCCTTGACCTTCTCGTAATAGCAATTTTAGGTCTTTTTTGTCCACATTTAGGGCTGTACCAGCCATAACACCAACGTAATTTCTCCAGGCAATGTCAGCCTTAATAGAGTTAATAAGTATTTTTAAAGGAATGTTTTTTGATGCCAAAAGTTTGGCCAACCCTCCCTTTGAAAGTTTATTTTGCTTTTCGATCTGTTCAATGGCTTCATCTATTTCTGCTTGACTTACCTTCAACCCAACGCGCTCTGTTGTTTGTCTTTTAATCGCTTCATTAATCATAAGATTCAGGACTTGCTGCCGCATTTGAATGAATTGACTATCAGGCATTTGGTCGAGAGGCGCTTTTGCCACCATGCGCATGCGATCGATAAGGTCGCGCATAGTGATGGGCTCTTGATTTACAAGGGCTACAACTTTTGCTTGAACGCTTGGGGTTTGATCTTTTTTATAGATAACTCCGGACGCATGCTTCTTTTGATCTTTGCTTCCAATATCCAAGCTTATTTCCTCAAACAAAGGAGGAGGGGACTCAATATCAGAAAAAGAAGGGAACGCGGCCATCAAGCACATGGCGATGCAAAAATAAAAATTGTATCTCATTAACTAATCTTCACTTGGCAAAGTTATACGAAAAGGTTACTAATTGAAATATATATTCACGAATGGAAGCCTTAAGTCAAATTTCTATACCGAGTTCATGAAAAAAATTGAAGGATACATACAAAAAGAACTGGCTACCTCGTTTGTTTTCATTCTAAGCATTCTCACGATCACGCTTTGGATTGTTCAATCCTTCAAATTTATCACTGTTTTCTTACGATCAAGTGCGGGGATCTTATCCTTCCTCAAACTTATCTTTCTTAGTTTGCCTGATTTATTAACAATAATCACGCCCATAAGTGCTTTTATATCCATAATTGTTGTTTACAACCGTTTTCAGCTTGATCGTGAAATTACTGTTTTGTTTGCAGCGGGTTATAGTAGTTGGGATATTCTAAAACCGGCTGCTCAGTTCGCATCTTATCTAACGATTGGTATTTATTTGATTAGTTTAACAATTTTGCCAGCTTCATTTCGTCAAATGCGCAATATGGAAACAGAGCTTAAAACAGCTTTTCCAGCTGTGCTGGCCCAAGAAGGTGTATTTACTTCATTTGGAGATGTTACCCTGTATGTAAATAAAAAATTTGGTAATCGCCTTGAGGGAATTCTGGCCTACATTCACAAAGATGATGAAAATCCCTATAGTATAGCAGCAAAACAAGGAGAAATCGTTATTCAAGATGGGGTGCCTAAAATTTTGATGGCTGATGGCACACGCCAAGAAAAAGATATTAAAACTAATGAAATTTCTATGCTGTATTTTGATAAGACGATCATTTCCCTTGTAGAAGAAGGACAAAAAGCCAATCAACGTAGAGCAAAGAAAACATATGAAAAGGATATTGTGGAACTTCTTTCATTTAAAAATTTTACGATTCCTGGTGGACAGCCCTTACTAGCTGAAGGTTTTCAGAGACTTCTAACACCTCTATATTCAATTGCTTTTGCCTGCATTGCTTTATATTTTGTGATTTTATCTCCTTTTAAACGGGGTGGAAATTTCATACCAATTTCTAAGGCTGTTTTTTTTACAGTCCTATTACAAGGCGTGTGCGTTTCTTTGATGAACTTAGGGTCGCGGCATGCTTTTGCCGTTTTGGGTGCTTATTTATTGATTGGGGCAACCATATTTGGAATTTTTTACCATGCGAAAAAGGCCTGAACCATGTTGATTCGTTTGCACTTCAGTCGTTATATTTTAAAAAATTTTTTGAAATGGATCGGCATTGTAACGGGCGTACTTACGTTTATCATTATGCTTTTTAGTATGGTGGAGCTAATCCGGAAATCTCAGACACACACACACGTGCACTTTTCCCAAATGCTGAAGCTATCTTTGCTTCAAATTCCCCACATCTTGGATCAATTAATGCCGCTGATCGTTCTTTTTTCTACCTTGCTCTTTTTGTGGAATTTACATAAAAAATCAGAAATCATTGTCATGAGATCTCTGGGATATTCTATTTGGAATATTCTATCCCCCTTAAGTATTGCACTTATAGCGTATTCAATGCTTTATCTTGCTTTTTTGAACAAAGCAATTTCAATAACGCATCAAGCACACGAACAATATGCTGATAAAGTATTTAAGCGTCCCTCTAACGTAGTAACTTTATCTAAAAGCGGGCTTTGGCTTCGACAAGAAATGGAGGACAACAATTACGCCATTATTCATACAAAAAGTTTAGGTTATGGAAAAAATTTGGGGCCCTCAACACTCTACCAATTTGATGAAGTTGGGCATCTACTTAAAAGGTATGATGTTGCATCAATAAATATTACAGATAAATTTTGGATTTTTAGTAACCCCTTACTTACAGAATCGAATGATATTCAAACAGCCGTGCCTGATTTTTCGATTACAACCAAGATGACTGTTCAAAAAATCAAGAAAACCTTTCAGTCCGTTGGGTCTATTTCATTTTTAGAATTACCAAGCTTTATCAAATTAATTGAAAAATCAGGCCTTTCCGGAACCGTTCATAGGATTCAATTCTTCAAACTGCTTTTAATGCCTTTCCTGTTTTTATCGATGGCGCTTTTAGGGGGCGTTTGCGCCTTTTCCTCTATACGCGGCAACACAGGTGCGTTTTTTATTATTTCGGGTATTGCATCGGGGTTTTTCTCGCACTTTTTACATCAAATTTTTTATGCAATGGGCGAATCTCAAACGATTCCTAGCTTTTTTTCTGCATTTACACCAACGTGCATAAGTGTATTAATTGGTTTGACGCTACTTATGCATTTAGAAGAGGGATAACATTTTGTTTCGTACAGTTTTAGTATTGTTTTTTGTGGGATGTTTTTTGCCGTTGGACACACATAGCATGAAAGGGCTTGAAAAAAGGAAGGCAAACAAAGACTTTCTTTTAAAAGCAGATCAGGTGTCGCACGAACAAGATCTACAAATTATTATTGCTCGCGGGAATGTGCGTATTTCTGATGGTATTGAAATTGTTGAAGCTGACATGGTTAGCTATAATCAAAAGACTGAAACCATTGCGGCTTCAGGAAACGTACGTCTTTATGGAAAAGATGGCAGTCTTACCCGAGCGAACTATCTTGAACTACAAGAAAGTTTTAAAAAGGGATTTGTTGAAAAAGTTTATTTTCTAACGAAAGATGCTCAACGAATAACAGCAAAGAGTGGGGAAATTGATGGAGATATAACGATTTTTGAAAAGGCAACTTACACGCCGTGTCAAATTTGCAAAAAAAAATCGCCTACTTGGCAAATTCGATCCTCAAAAGTGAAAAAAGATGATAAATCCAAAATGGTGTCCTATCAAAATTCGTTTCTTGATATCAAAGGCATCCCTTTATTTTNNAAAATGGCTTCTTAGTCCCGACGGTGGGAAGTAGCACTTCTTTGGGAGGCTTTGTCGGCATTCCTTATTACTATGGAAGAACCCCCAGCGAAGAATTATTGATTCAGCCCTTTTTTATGACAAAGAAGCGCACACCACTTATTGCACTTCAGTTTGGCAAACAGTTTCAAGATGCAAAGTTTGATATGTCAACAAGTTTAATCCATACAGACAACATCTCTGGAACGGGCACTTCTCAACGACGCAATAAAAAGAAAATTCATGGGCATATATTTAGCAATTTAAAAATGGATCTTAATGAAAATTGGCGCGCAACAGGCAGAATCGAGCGCGTATCATCATCAACATATCTTAAAAAATACCAGTTTTTGGAAGGGCCTCAATATTACTCTAAAAATTACTTAACAAGCGTTGCTGAGGTTGAGCGTTTTGATCGCACGAACTATTTTGTGGTGCGTGGTCTTGATTTTCAAAATCTAAATGCTGCACAACGTAATGATACCACGCCTTTTGTTGCTCCGATGATCGGCGGCTCTTATGTAACAGATGTTGGCACATACGGTGAGCGGTGGAATTTAGATTTTGATCAAGTTTATATTGATCGTGATCGCGGCAATCGGACAGAGCGTTTTGGTGTTAAGCCTGGATTCAAGGTTTACAAAATTACGAACAATGGTCTTATACATGAAGTTGAATCGTATTTAAGTGCAGATATGTACGATATTAAGAAGTACGACAACTCCACAACAGGGCGTCGTGTAAATCAAGGCCTCGTAAGGACATTTCCTGGGCTTTCATGGATAATGCGCTATCCTTTATGCAAGAAGTTTAATAACAAAAAATGGGTATTTACCCCCATTGTGGGGCTTGTCGCGCTTCCAAACGCTGTCAATAATCATAAGATTCCCAACAATGATAGCCAAGACTTTGAATTTGATACCTCAAACTTATTTTTAATTAATCGTTTCCCTGGGCGCGATCAAATTGATGACGGTCAGCGATTAAACTATGCTCTCACATTTGACTTATTTGAGCGTGCCGCACAAAAACTAAAGATAATTTTTGGTCAAAGTTATAGTTTTTCGAAAAAAAGGAACTTTGAAGAAGGAAGTGGTATCACAAAGGGCGCCTCTGATTACGTAGGTAAGGCACACTATATTGCGAATGAATTCTTTTCAACAGCTTGGTCTTTTAGGCTAGGGCGTGCCTCTTTTAAGCCCAAAAGAAATCGGTCAGTCTTACTGCAGGGCCAAAAAAGTTTAAGCTTGGCGCGAGCTATACATATCATGACCGCGTCCTAATTAATAATCAGTTCAGAAAATCAGAACAGCTTTCCTTGTCATTGTCATCAAAAATCAATGACAATTGGACAGTTTTTGGAAATCAAAAGAGAGAGCTCAATCCAAGGAGTGGTGAACTTCAACATGGAATGGGGGTTATTTTTGAAGATGACTGCTTTAAGGCGCGCTTTGACTTTTTCAGAACATTTTATCAAGACAGAGATCTTGTGCCTTCAAAAACCTTTATGCTAACACTTGGCTTTAAAAATTTGGGCGAGTACTCAACTGGCGCCCTTTCTCTGAATGATATTTCAAATCCACAAGATTCAAGACAAGGCCAAACAATAAGAAACTTTTAAACGTAGTCATCTTGTTAATTTTTTCAACTCATGATATTTATTAACTATCTAGATTAATTAGGACTTTGGTATGGAATCTAATAGCCCGGGTGAGAGTTTCTCGAAACTTAGATCTTGGATGTTTCCCATTTATAGAAATGAGCTAAAAAAGGTTATTCCGCTTGGGCTCATGATGGTTTTGATTAGTTTCAATTTCTGGATCCTGCATATTTCAAAAGATACACTTGTGATTTCGGCAAAGCATTCTGGTGCCGAAATTATTAACTTCCTCAAACTTCCCATTTTTTTGTTCTCAATATTTTTCGTTATGTTTTATGCATGGATTTCGAATAGATTAAGACAAAAAACAATTTTCTTTTCCATTGTGGGTTTCTTCCTAGTATTTTTCCTTCTTTTTAACTTTTTCATATACCCCAATAAGGAATCTCTTAATCTCTTTTCACCCGACGAAGTATTGGCGCTGAAAACAGAATATCCGTGGTTTAAGTGGATGTTCCCTGTAATAGGATACTGGGGATACAGCCTATTCTACATCTTTTCTGAGCTTTGGGGAGCGCTTGTTTTAAGCTTATTATTTTGGCAATTTGCGAACCATATTACAACAGTTGAACAATCTCGACGTTTTTATATGTTGCTAGGGATGTTCAATGGGGTAGGGACTATCCTTTCAGGTTTTTTTGTTACTTTTTATGAGTCCTCTATTAAGGATACCGTCGATGTGTACGGGGGAAAATTGAATGACTTACTTCTCTTGTTCTCTTTATTTTGTGTTTTGATTCTTGGCATATATTATTGGATTCACAAAAATGTTCATGTACCGATTCAGTTGGCTATTCAAGCTAAATCAAAGAAGAACAAAAACAAGATTCGGCTTTCTTTCGTGGAAAGTTTTAAGTACATATTAAAGTCCAGATATGTGGGATATATCGCCCTTATTTCAATTTCTTATAATATTTCAATCAATTTCGTAGAGGTAACTTGGAAAAGCCAGGTAAGAGAACTTTATCAAGACCCCTTGGCCATTGAACACTATTTTTCTCAGGTTACGGTCTATATTGGGTTTCTTGTTTTCTTTATTGGTTTTTTTGGAGCTGGTTTTGTTAGAAGGTTTAGTTGGCGTTTAAGTGCCTTAATCACCCCCATTGTCATGACTATAAGCGGTATTCTTTTCTTTGCATTTACACTCAGCAAAGAGCACTTAACATGGGCTTTGGGATTCCTTCAAATGACGCCAATCGCTTTAACTGTGTGGNNCGCTTCTTTGCCGCCACAAAAGAAATGGCCTTTATACCTTTAGACGCGGAACTTAAAGTAAAAGGGAAGGCGGCTGTTGATATTCTAAGTGGTCGACTTGGAAAATTCGGTGGCTCTTTAGTACAATCTCTTTTATTGTCGATTCCTTGTTTTGCAACACAAATTGCAATTGCCCCATACCTTCTTGTCTTTCTGTTAATTATTTTCATTGTATGGATTTCTTCCATCAACCTTCTTAATAAAGAATTCCTTCGCGTTGCTTATGGAGGTCCTACTTCTGAAGATGAAACACATGAAAAAGAATCATAATATCTATATTGCGTCTGATCATCGCGGCTTTGAACTAAAACAACAACTCATTAAAGGCATGCAAGATCATGCTAATATCATTGATTTAGGCCCCGAAAACAATAACACATCTGACTACCCTGATTATGCCCATAAATTATGTGCCAAAATTAATAAAGATGATTTTGGTGTTCTTATTTGTGACACAGGAATCGGGATGAGTATTGTGGCAAACCGATACACACATATTAGGGCGGCTTTATGTTGTACACCTGAAATCGCAGTTCTGTCTCGTCAACACAATGATGCCAATATACTGGTTTTAGGTGCGACAATTATGGACTATAATAAAGCCAAGGCATGTCTCGATTCCTTTTTGAAAACAGATTTCGAAGCAGGCAGGCACATAAAAAGACTTGATAAAATTAATTGCGGAGATTTTAATGACGATCCAAAAGCACGCTGATACACTACAGAAAGAAAGCAATCAAAAAGATTTCTTTTCGAATGAGCTTAGAAATACAGATCCAGAAATTGCGCGCGCAATTGAAAACGAGCTTTCAAGGCAAAAAAATTGTATCGAGCTTATTGCTTCTGAAAATATTGTCTCAAAAGCCGTTCTTGAAGCTCAGGGGTCGATCTTTACCAATAAATATGCTGAAGGGTATCCTGGCCGTCGTTATTATGGAGGATGTGAATATGTTGATGTCGGGGAAAAACTAGCCATTGAGCGTTTAAAAAGTCTTTTTGAATGCCAATTTGCCAATGTGCAGCCGCACTCTGGTGCCCAAGCAAACTTAGCCGTGTTTTTAGCTCTTCTTAATGCTGGGGATGCATTTCTAGGCATGTCATTAGATGCAGGCGGCCACTTAACCCATGGCCACCCGCTAACAATATCAGGTAAATGGTTTCAACCTCATTGTTATGGTGTCGATAAAGATACTGGCTTAATAAGCTACGATGAAGTTGAAGAGATGGCGTTAACACATAAACCCAAGCTTATTATCGCCGGTGGGTCTGCTTATTCTCAAGTTATTGACTTTAAGCGATTCAGGGAAATTGCCGATAAGGTTAGGGCGTTTCTTATGGTTGACATGGCACACTATGCTGGTCTTATTGCTGCTGGTGCATATCCAAGCCCAGTACCTTATGCAGATGTATGTACAAGCACGACACACAAAACTTTAAGAGGTCCTAGGGGTGGAATCATTCTATCAAACAATCCTGAAATTGCGAAAAAGATAAACTCTGCCGTCTTTCCCGGTGCGCAAGGCGGGCCTTTAATGCACGTAATTGCGGCCAAGGCTGTTGCGTTTGGTGAGGCCTTGCGCCCAGAGTTTAAAAAATACGCACAGCAAATCATTAAAAACATGAATGCGATGTGTCAGGCTTTAACAAAGAGGGGATTTGATCTGGTTTCTGGTGGTTCTGTATGCCACCTTGTTCTTGTAGACTTAAGATCAAAGAAAATTAGTGGGGCTGATGCAGAATTAACCCTGGATAAAGCGGGAATAACTTGCAATAAAAACAGCATTCCATATGATCCAGCGCCACCACGTGTCGGCTCTGGCATACGCCTTGGAACTGCAGCTGTCACAACACGCGGTTTTCTTGAAGAAGATTGCACACAATTAGGCCATCTTATTGCTGATACTCTCGAAGGTTTTGTCAAAAGCAAGGGCGATAATGAAAACGCTGAAAGCAAAACACGCGCTGCTGTTGAGCAACTTTGTAAAAAATATCCTATTTATTAGCGGGCAATTATGCGTTGTCCTTTTTGCGGTAATACGGATACACAGGTCAAAGATTCTAGACCGTCTGACGATCAGCTCGTCATTCGACGGAGACGCTTTTGCCCGGAATGCGTTTCACGCTTCACCACGTACGAACGCATCCAGCTTTCAGACTTAACGGTTATTAAAAAAAATGGGGATCGCGTGCCCTTTGATCGAGATAAACTATCAAAATCTATTACAACAGCAACGCGCAAAAGAAATGTGGACTCAGAGAAAGTAGAAAAAGTTATTAATGGCGTTGTGCGTCGCCTAGAAATGCTAGGCGATCCAGAAATTTCATCAAAAAAAATTGGAGAAATGGTTTTAGAGGCTTTAAAAGACCTGGATAGTGTGTCATACATTCGATTCGCTTCAGTTTATAAAGACTTTAAGGATGCTGAAGATTTCAAAAAGTTTATTACGGAAGATTAATGGCCAATCAAGGATATAAGTCAAAAAGTGCGGCGCGACTCGCTGCTGTGCAGATTCTTTACTCGAAAAGAATGCTTGGCATTTCGACGGAAGAATCAATTCGCGACTTCAAAGAAAATTTCTTAGGAAAAAATACAGAACATGATCACCTCCACAAACCGAACGATGCTTTTCTCAAAGGGCTTGTAGAAGGTGTTTCGACGAGAAACCTTCAAATCGAAGAACTTATTGTGCCTAATTTAGATGACAATTGGTCGCTTGAAAGAATCGATCCTGTACTTCTAAACATTATAAAGTGCGCTGTTTTAGAGTTTTTAGAATTCGTTGACGTTGATATTCCCGTTATTATTTCAGAATATTTAGACGTAACCCATGCCTTTTTTAATAAGAAAGAAGCGGGTTTTGTGAACGGTATCTTGCAAAAGATTGGCACAGCCGTACGCCATTAAGATTGGGCTAAATTCCTTACTCTCTTTCGTCTAGCCATGCCATTTGAATGGCTTCTAATATCTTCTCGTTGGATCTACGTGGATCATCATCAAAACCTTCTAAGTCTTGAATCCATTGCCATAGGTCGGTGAACCGAATTTCCAGAATTTCTTTATCTGGATGCTTTTCTTCAAGACCTATAGCAATTTCATGAATGTCAGACCACTTCATATTGTTAGCCCATCATATTTCTTGTTGCACTAGGAAGTTTTACGATTAGCCCGTCCAACTCTTCCGTCATAATGATTTGACATCCAAGACGAGAAGTGTGTGTCAACCCAAATGCAAGGTCAAGCATATCTTGCTCATCCTCTGTTGCTTCCGGCAAAATATCAAACCATTCTGAATCAACAATTACATGACAAGTAGAGCAAGCAAGAGAGCCTTCACAAGCACCCTCAAGATCAATATTGTTCTGATGCGCAATTTCTAGAACTGAAAGGCCTACAGGCGCATCTACTTCTTTCTTACTTCCATCACTATACAAAAATGAAATTTTTGGCATTTTATTTATATCCTTTTAGTTTATCTATGCGCAAAGATGCTTGGCCCGTCCCACCCCATCAAATCAAGATCAACAAGGGTAGGTAAAAAGTCAAAGCACGCCTTCGCAATATGTCTACGCCCAACCTTTGAGAGTGATTGCTCAAGGGCGTCTTTGATTTTATGCAAATACAGCACATCTGAAGCTGCATATTTTTTTTGGCTTTCGGTAAGCTCTGCAGATGACCAATCAGAAGTACGTACTTCTTTAGATATCTCAACATCCAGTATCGAGCTGCACAAATCTTTCAACCCATGCCTATCTGTGTAGGTTCGAACAAGCTTTGAGGCAATTTTAGTACAATAAATTGGCGACACTTCTGCCCCAAGATAATGGTTGAGAACCGCCACATCAAAGCGNNTAATGGAAAATTTTTTCTATTTTTTTGTCTTCCAAAATTTTTCTTAAATTTGGGGCCTTGTAGGGCTTTGTGACATCAAACTGTACAAGATGGCATACTTCATCGCCGCCTGAAAGTTGCGCCAAGCATAGAGGGTCTCTCTTAATGTTTAGCCCTAATGTTTCTGTATCAACAGCAACCGAGTTTTTAAAAAAAACGTCAGATGGTAAGTCGCCCTTGTGAATTATAATCTGCATAGGAAATTAATACGTAATTTTTACCAAAAAGTCATCTTGATTGTCATATTTTTCAAAAATTCTTACAAGGGAATTGTTACATGAACACGTAGACCACCTAACGGAGACCGAGAAAGTTGAATTTGTCCGCCATGACTATGCACGATATCTTGAGCAATACTTAGACCAAGACNNAAATACTTCCTGGCGCTGATGAACGGGAATGCCAGCACCATTGTCATCAATAACAATATGAACCAAACCTTTGTTTTTGTAAGCCTTTATATAAGACTCTGTTGAATAACGGCCTGCATTTTCTAATAGATTTTTCAGCGCACGCTTTAAAGATTTTGCACGCACTTCAACCACAATTGAATCAAGAGGCCCTTTTTTTATGCCTTTTTTATGGTCAAGAGATGCCATGCAGGATTCAATGATATCTTTTATATTGTGCGGCGCTTTTTCTTCTTTTTTGTGTCCTTCTACAAAAGTTAAATACTCATCGATCAAAGATTCCATTTCTGCGATATCTTTTTTAATGGCATCTATTTTTTTAGTTGGTTCCATCAAAGCAAGCTCAAGCTTAATGCGGGTGAGGGGTGTTCTTAAGTCATGGGAAATGCCCGCCAGCATATCTGTGCGTTGCGTTACCTGCCTTCGAATGCGTTCTCGCATCAAATTAAAAGCTTTTGCCGCTTGTCGCACCTCAGAGGCGCCGGAAACTTTAAAATCGGCCATATCCATCCCTTTACCGAACTTTTCAGCAGCTTCAGCAAGGCGTTGAATCGGGCGAACTTGGTTACGCATAAAAATAAGANNAAGAATCGTTGTGCGACTCATTAATTTTTTACGCACCACGGATACCGACATAACACCTTTTGATGTTTGGGCGTGAACAGTTAACGTATACTGCGTTGTTGTTAGAAGAACAGGTTGATCATCAAAAGTTTCCCTTAATGCTTTGTTAAGGAATTGGTCTTCCCACGCATTTAAAGGCGTGTTCTCAATAGATTCAAGTGTACTCCCTGGCTCGAACTCGGCCAAAACCCCCATCTCATACGCTATTTCAGAAGATAAAGCGGAATCCTTTTCATGAATATCCGTTATCACTTTAGAGGTTTGCGCAATATTATTCGCAAGATTTGTTGTGATTGAATCTAAGTAACGGTCTAAAAATACAACGCTAAATACAATCTGAACCAATNNAACCAAAATAAGTGGCAAGCCAATAATTAAAAACGCACGTTTGAAAAGCGTTTTGGGCAAAAGATCTTTAAAAGAAAAAGAAAATATATGTTTTAATGATCCCATAAAACATATCCCTTATTGCGAACAGTTTGCAAAAAACGAGGCTTTTTAGGATCGTCCTCAATTTTTTTTCTAAGACGCGTAATTTGAACATCAATCGTCCGACTGCCAGCATCAACACCCGTCAAGCATATCAAATCTTCTCTCGATAAATATTCTCCAATTCGAGAAACGAATATTTTAAGCAAGCTTGCCTCACTGGATGTAAGAGGGATGATTTCATTATCCCTTTGAAGCGTGCTCTTTTCCATATGAAAAAAGAAAGGGCCAATTTGAAAGGTCTTTTTTGAAGAGGCACTTTTTGTTTGTGTGCGTCTTAAAATCGCTTTGATTCTAAGCAGTAACTCTTTTGGCTCGAAAGGCTTTTCTAAATAATCATCGCCCCCGATTTCAAGACCTTTAATTTTGTCATCTGTCGACCCTAATGCCGTTAAAAAAAGAATAGGCGTGGTTATTTTTTTTGCCCGTATTTTCTCTGCAAGCTCTAAACCAGAAATGCCGGGCATCATGACGTCTAAAACAATCAAATCAAACTTAAAGCAAGATAATAACTCAAAAGCTTTAT
>DINK01000030.1:8602-9007 GCA_002426825.1 Holosporaceae bacterium UBA5542 | reverse complement strand
ATTCGTGCCGGGAATGGGCCATATATTCTTAAGATGGAAACATATCGATACCGAGGGCACTCTATGTCAGACCCTGCAAAATATCGTACAAAAGAAGAACACGACGAATATAAAAGCGGAAACGACCCCATTTTAAATATGCGTCAAGAATTACTTTCTAATAATATGTGCACAGAAGCCGAACTGTCAGATATTGATGCGCGCGTTAAAAAAGTTGTCAAAGAAAGTGCTGAGTTTGCCCAAACATCTCCCGAACCAGATGCAAGCGAGCTTTATACTGACGTTTTAATCGAGGATGAATCCCATGCCTGAACTTCAAATCAGAGAAGCCCTTCGTGATGCAATGGCAGAAGAAATGCGTCGTGACCCAGACGTTTTTGTCATGGGTGAAGAAGTTGCCGAATA
>DINK01000030.1:214-8568 GCA_002426825.1 Holosporaceae bacterium UBA5542 | reverse complement strand
ACAGCCATTGCCCAGGATTAAAAGTTATTTCTCCTTACAGTGCCGCAGACGCAAAAGGGCTTTTAAAGTCTGCCATTCGTGATCCAAACCCCGTAATCTTTTTAGAAAACGAATTAATTTATGGTCAAAAATTTGAAGTCCCTGCTGATGATGACCACATTGTGCCCATTGGTAAAGGAAAGGTGGTTCGTGAAGGAAAAGACGTCACAATCACAGCCTTTTCTATTATGGTAGGTAAATCCCTTCAGGCAGCCGAAAGATTGGCTGAAGAGGGTATTGATGCTGAAGTCATTGATCTACGCACACTGCGTCCTCTTGACACCCCGCTGATCGTTGAATCTGTTCAAAAAACAAACCGCCTGGTCTCTGTTGAGGAAACCTGGCCTACTTGCGGATTTGGTGCAGAAATTGCCGCACAAATTATGGACAAAGCATTTGATTATTTAGATGCCCCCGTTAAACGTGTGTCTGCAAAAGACGTNNGACATTATTCAAGCCGTAAAAGAAGTGACTTACCAAAACTAACCCGCAGGAGAGCTCTGTGCCGATTGAAGTTTTAATGCCCGCCCTATCACCCACCATGACCGAAGGAAATTTGGTTAAATGGCATAAAGCCGAAGGAGACACCGTATCTTCCGGCGACGTCATTGCAGAAATCGAAACAGATAAAGCCACCATGGAAGTCGAATCCATTGAGGACGGCATCCTTGGAAAAATCTTGGTTCCTGAAGGCACAGAAAGCGTAAAGGTCAATCAACTCATCGCCCTTATTCTGGAAGACGGCGAATCTAAGGCAGATCTTGAAAANNGGTGCCTGCGCCACAACCGGTGACTAAGAACAACTTAACCCAACGGATTTTTGCGTCCCCTTTGGCGCGACGTCTTGCCGCTGAAAAAAATATTGATTTGTCCACCATTCTTGGGTCAGGTCCCCACGGCCGTGTTGTCAAAGCGGATGTTGAAAATCTTTCAACTGGGCCCACACGCAGTGTGCGCACCATTCAACTTTCTGGCCCTCAATATACAGACAAACCGCTCACAAATATGCGCCGCGTGATTGCCCAAAGGCTCACCGAATCTAAGCAAACAGTGCCACATTTCTATCTTACCATTGAGTGCGAAATTGATGCCCTTCTGACCATGCGTAAAAGCATCAATACCCATCTTGAAGGTGTGAAAACTACGGTGAACGATTTTGTACTTAAGGCTGCAGCTTTGGCATTACAAGACGTGCCTGAAGCCAATGTGTCTTGGATGGGCAACCATATCCGCCAATATAACTATTCCGATGTCTCGGTAGCGGTGGCCATTGATGACGGGTTAATCACCCCCATCGTTAAAGCAGCCAACCTTAAGCCCTTGCTGTCTATTTCATCTGAAGTAAAGTCTTTGGTTCAAAAAGCCAAAGAAGGCAAACTTAAGCCCGAAGAATTCCAAGGTGGGTCTTTCAGCTTATCAAACTTAGGAATGTATGGCATCAGCCACTTTGGCGCGATTGTAAACCCGCCGCAGGCCTGTATTTTGGCCGTGGGTGCGGGTCTTAAAAAACCCACTATTCAAGAAGATGGCACCATTAAGGCAGCAACTGTAATGACGTGCACCCTATCTGTTGATCACCGTGCCGTTGATGGCAAGGTGGGCAGCGAGTTGCTTCAAGCCTTCAAAAAGTATATTGAAAACCCTGCGCTCATTGTTATGGAGGGCATGTAATGTCACAGTCATTTGATCTCATTGTTGTTGGTGGCGGTCCTGGCGGCTATGTTGCTGCTATCCGTGGTGCTCAACTGGGCATGAAAACCGCCGTTATTGAAAAAGATAACCTGGGTGGTGTNNGAATTGGGGATGCATTCCGACAAAAGCCCTTTTACGCTCGGCTGAAATTTATCATTTAATGCATCAGGCTGATGAGTATGGTCTCTCTGCATCAAATATTAAGTTTGATATTAAGAAAATTGTCGAACGTTCTCGAAAAATTTCTCAGCAACTCTCATCAGGCATCAGTCATTTGATGAAAAAAAATAAGGTCACTGTTCTTAAAGGGCACGCACAACTTCTTGGTAATCAAAAAGTTGAAATCGCAGGTGCTGAAAAGAAAATTGTATCTGCACCCCACATCATTTTAGCAACGGGTGCACGACCACGCATTCTTCCCGGGCTTGAACCCGATGGCCAGTTTATATGGACATCGAAAGAAGCCATGGTCCCTGAAACTATGCCAGAAAAGCTTTTGGTTGTTGGGTCTGGCGCAATTGGTGTGGAATTTGCCAGCTTTTATGCCACCATGGGCGTTGACGTTACCCTTGTTGAGATTCAAGATCGGGTGCTGCCTGTTGAAGATGCAGAAATTTCAAAAATTGCCCAAAAAGATTTCGAAAAACAGGGCATTAAAGTGCTGACAAACACAACTGTTAAAGGGTTTGAAAAAAGCAAAACAACTGTCAAAGCAACCCTCGAAAGTAAAGGAAAAACCTCTCATATCACAGTTGATCGCGTCATTGTAGCAACCGGGGTGATTGGCAACACAGAAAACTTGGGTCTTGAAAAAACCCGCATCAAAGTAGACCGCAATCAGATTGTCACAAACGAATGGTGCGAAACAGCCGAACCAGGCGTGTACGCGATTGGTGACGTGGCGGGCGCTCCTTGGCTGGCACATAAAGCAAGCCATGAAGGTATTGTCTGTGTGGAACGCATTAAAAAACAGCCCCACGCTCATCCACTTGTTAAAACCAATATCCCTGGGTGTACATATTCTATTCCCCAAGTTGCAAGCGTTGGGTTGACCGAGGCAGCAGCTAAAGAAAAAGGATATAAAATTAAAGTGGGCCGTTTCCCTTTCGTCGGCAATGGAAAAGCCATTGCGCTTGGGTCTGNNAACCATTTTTGACGAAAAAACCGGCGAATTGTTAGGGGCCCATATGATTGGGGCCGAAGTAACTGAACTGATTCAAGGGTTTGTTATAGGGAAAACGCTGGAAACCACCGAAGTTGAACTCATGCAAACCATCTTTCCGCACCCTACACTCTCAGAAATGATGCATGAATCTGTGCTCGATGCTTATGGGAAAGCGCTCCACTTTTAGGAGGTACACCGAATGTCTCACAAGATACAAAAACCAGACTGGCTTAAAGTTCGGGCCCCCATTTCAAGAGAATATCACGACACCCGTCAGTTGATGCGGGATGCAAAATTAAACACCGTGTGTGAAGAAGCCGCCTGCCCTAATATTGGGGAATGTTGGGCGAAAGGTCATGCAACTGTTATGATTTTGGGAAGTGTGTGTACCCGCGCGTGCGCTTTTTGTAATATTAAAACAGGCCGTCCCGATGTTTTAGACCCCGATGAACCTGGTCGTGTTGCGTCTTCATTAAAAGAACTGGGCCTACAACACGTCGTCATCACGTCTGTTGACCGTGACGATTTACCCGATGGGGGGGCTGAACATTTTGCTGAAACCATTCGGGCAATTCGCAAAACATCGCCTAACACTACCATTGAAATTTTAACACCCGACTTTTTAAGAAAGCCAGGTGCCCTAGAAAAAGTCGTTGCAGCACGGCCTGATGTCTATAACCACAACCTTGAAACGGTGCCACGCCTATACCCAACCGTCCGGCCTGGTGCACGCTATTTTCATTCACTTAATTTGCTTAACCGTGTAAAGCAAATTGACCCAACCATTTTTACAAAATCAGGCATTATGGTGGGCTTGGGTGAAGAAAAACAGGAAATTTATCAAGTGATGGATGATCTTCGTGCGGCAGATGTTGATTTCATGACCATTGGACAGTATCTACAGCCCACCCCGAAACACCATCCCCTTATCCGTTTTGTAACACCAACAGAATTTAAAGACTTTGAAAAAATGGCCCGCGGAAAAGGGTTTCATATGATTTCATCTTCCCCCCTCACACGATCGTCCTACCATGCAGGAGATGATTTTCAAAAGCTAAAAGCCGCACGCCTCGCAGCATTGGCAGGATAAAATGAATCGACAATTTGGCGCGATCTTTCTTATTGCCGGCACCTGCCTCGGCAGCGGTATGTTGGCCCTTCCCATTGTGCTATCAAAAATTGGCTTGCTATACAGCCTGTTCTTTATGTTGGCCATGTGGGCCGTTATGTATGTGGGCGCTTTAATCACAGTTGAACTAAACCTTCAGGCAAAAAAAAGTATGCCCCTTGGTTTGCTTGGCCGGCATTTCTCGGGCCCTATTGCCCAAAATATTGGCACGCTTTCTTTGAAAATTTTATCCTATGCCTTATTGCCAGCGTTTTTATATGGGGCAACATCCATTATCCATGAATGCCTACCCAGCTTTGGGAAAAAAGCAATTTTAATTGCCCTTGGCGGGGTGGCTTATTTCATTCTTATCTGCCAAACATCGAAAATTGATTTACTGAACCGCCTTCTGTTTTTTATTCTTTTGGGCGGGCTTTTTTTCTTAATAACTCTTCTTTTATGTAAAGTGGAATGGCATACTTTGCCTCTACTCCCCTCCGTATTTCCATCCTCCATGACATGGGGCACCCTATTGCCCGTTGTTTTTACCTCGTTCGGATTTCATGGCATGATCCACACCATCACAGCCTACTGCCAAAACGACAAAGCTACGTTGAAAAAAGCTTTTTTCTGGGGCAGCCTTATACCTGCGCTTATCTATATTGTGTGGACATGGGGTGTATTAGGGGCTGTGTATGGCAGCGATGTTTCCTTTTATACACAGCTTTCGCAAAACAAGATTGAAGTTGGGGCGCTTGTTCGTGCCCTGGCAACACTCACAGAAAAGCCCTTTTTAAAAACATTGATTTGGTCAGGCATGATTTTAAAATTTATGCTTTCTATCATTGGTGTTGGCATCAGCTTGCGGGATGCCTTAAACCCGCTTTTCCCTGAAAAAAGCATCTATCGCCAAAAATGGCTGCTTGGCTTGATGACAATGTTACCTCCGGTTCTAATTGCTTCTATTGTGCCCAACGCATTTATTACAATTTTGGGGTTTGCAGGAATGATTCTTGCAGTCATTGCGATTGTGTTGCCCATCTACTTGTTGCAGTTTATCCCCACAGATCAATTTCACTATAAAATGCTGACACTGCCCGTCATTAAGTATACGATTTTGGCCGTGGGTCTCTGCGTTATCGGGTTCGAACTTTTTTCCCTGCTTCGTTAAAGCAGTTTTGTCGATACACGCCACTTATGGGTTAATGATTCAGGCGCACCCGTTGTGCTGTGTTCATCGACAAACGCCACAATGGCCCAGCGTTCATGCTAATTGTTGGGTGATTTTTTCCCAACTTGAACGACATCATGCCACCCTGGCTTTAAATCGCCTGGATCAATCAATTGACTGATGTTGCCCGCCAAGAAGAAAAGCGCCTGTTTATCGTGATGCGTCACCAATTTTAAATCTTTAGGGCCACTGCCCATCCGAAGGCCTGGCTTGCTTTCCGCAATGGCAAATGCCATCGTACCTGCGTCAAAGTGGGGCTTTGCCAAAAGCTTGCCAGCGGTTTGCATGTCGTAACGCAAAAACCAAAGAATAATATGGGATTCTTTTGTTTGTAACACACTGTTATAAATACCAGGGTGCTTTTTCTCAAGACGCAAAAGAACCTGTTGCAGCTGTCGATAAACTTCATGCCACAAAGCATCTGCTTTTGTGAAAGAATCTTTTACAACCGGGTTCTTTTCAACGGCTTCCCGATGCTGTTTTAAAAGTATAGGGTGATAGTGGAAGAGACACTTTTTATCGCTATATGCGTTCCCTTTGTTTTATGCCGATACACCAACCACAAATCACCTCGCCGATGCTCTAGATAATCTTCCACTGAATTTTTTTGTCACCTATCAGAGGCTGCGCGGTAAAGTGAAAAAGGTCTGAATTGCTTCTGTACAAAAAACATGATCATATTTAAACGGCACAAGGACATAGTATTGCCGTGTTAACTGTTCATAAAAATTCTTCAGAATTTTTTTATAAGCTTTTGCAGAAAAAGGCGCGGTTAGAAAAACCATCCTCCATCTTGCGCCCTCTACACCAGAAAATCCAACCCCAAGACACAACAAAAAATTCGACAAAGCATGCCCTTAAACTACACTATTATCAATTAAGGTTCTTTTGTTCCTGCTTTGGCGGGCTTATGCTTCTTATAATAAGGAAATTTTGTTTTACCCACAGACACAGCCATGTATTGCACCATCCCTGCTGCTGCTTCTGGAGGCGTATACTGAGATGTAAATCCAAACTTTTCATACCAAGGCACAAGATGCTTCACATATGTGGGTGCTTCTAAAAATATGGGCCATATATTCGAAAAATCAGGCGACTCACGCAGTGCTTTAAAAAGGGTTTCCATCGCCATCGACCCATACCCTTGTTTCTGTAAAGGGTTTTTATCAAGAATACTCAAAGATGAAGGGCATGCCACATCACCAATCGAAAAATTCGAAATCCGAAGCATCGGGCCTTCGATTGTATAGTATCTTGTATCTGCTTTCTTATAGTACTGAAGATACAAAACACCCACGGTTCGTTCATTTCCATCATCCCCGATCAGTTTAATGTTAAAGTCAAACGTGTCTAGATCATCTTTTGGCTTAAAAGGGAGCCCTGTTGCTGTCTGCCCAGGGGGCAAATAGCGTTCCAAAGCAATTGGATACATAGGCAGTTTAAAGCGTACTCTTGCATGAAAGGGCGGATTGTCTAATACATCTGCAGCTGCAGCTGTTTCTGCTGCTTGTGCAACATTCGACAATTGAATGCCACCTAAAAGCATAAGGGCAATAAGAAAAAATTGTTTCATAACAAACCTCTATCATTAAAATGAACGTGGCACTATTAATGATTATTTTTCAAAAAGAACCATGTATATCTACGCATAGCTTGAAACTTTTTGGACTATCAATAGAAAATAAAAAAGGCCATTTTAGGGGCCTTTTTTAAAGAATCTAAGATGTATTTCTTCATCCATCGACGATCATTCGTCATCATCACCATCCTCTGAAGGAGTTTCCGCTGGCGCCTTTGCTGCCGACGACACCTTGGCAGATTCGCTTTGATCCCTTTCTCGACGTACACGCGCTGCGTCGACCTCTCTGGCTATTTGGGCATCAAACCGTGCCTTCACATCTTTGGGGCACCCGCGCCCACCCACTCTACGTGATTGGCATGTAGGTGTGCCTTCTTCATTAGTACCCTGAGATCCTGGCACCACTTCTATACGTGATCTGTTTTGAGGTGATACATCCACACCCAACAATGCAACCTGTCCTAAAACAACTATCCTTTTTGTCAAAACCCTGCTTAAAGGATGATCCAGCCGTAAAAGCTCTTCTTTTAAGGATTCATCTGGACCAAGACCATGCAGCATTAAATCCTGTATCAAATACCCATTCATAGTCGGAAAAAAAAGTGTCTCCATCGTGCTGAACAACAAAGATTGTATCAAGAGGAAGTCCACCCTTTTTCATACGCGCCCATAGGGTGTCCATAAACACCATCCACAACCGTTCACTTGTTGAAAGGTGGGTGTCAGGGAACATCCGCGCAAACGCAGAATGTTCTGCATATTTACGTACAATCCACATGGGACGTGTATTTTTATCGCCCGGATGAAAATACGCTGTCATTTCAGCGGCAGGATGGACAAAAGGGTTAGAAGAAGGAGAAACGTCCGCATTGACATCCAACATAAACTTTATTTGCATATGGGCCAAAGGCATTGTTCTTAATGCATGTCTAAAAGCAGGGTCTTTTTCATTTTCAAAAACACCAATACGATCATCGCTGGCGCGCACATGCCATGTCCCTAATCTATGGTCATATGCTATTTGATCACTGCGTTCGGCCACCATTTTGAACGTTGGAACACCATCATCTACAAGCTCTGCTGTTTGATAGNNACCCATTTTCTGCCTTCAGAATCTTCTTGAGGTTTCACAGGGATTTGGCCTGTAAGAGGCGCCATCAACCATTCATGAATTTCGTCTCCTTCAGCAGCATGATAATTTGCTATACAGGCAGCTACAATCTTATCTCTGCGTTTAATGCCTGCCAAATAATTATAGCGCCCTTCATCTAAAGTATAGCCAAAGACAGCTTTCACATAAGCTTTCGCTGTAGGATAAGGTGTGTTTTGGTCAGTAATAAGCATCTCTTCAATCGCGCTCGCGTATTGGCAAGCTGCACCCGCATATTCACAAGCCTTGTCTTGTGTATCTTGTTTGTTTAACTGCGTGTATGCATGCTTTACCTCATCTGCCGTCAGAATTCTTCTTTGTGGAACTGGGTGTTGCTTCAACAAAAAATCATCGTATTGAGCTCCACCAGAAGCAGCTGCAGCTGCTTCT
>DINK01000030.1:0-137 GCA_002426825.1 Holosporaceae bacterium UBA5542 | reverse complement strand
ATAACAAACCTCTATCATTAAAACTAACGAACCATCACTAATGATTATTTTTCAATTAAGCTATGTATATTTGCGCACAATGCTCGAAAACGTAAAAATAACTTTTTTTACTTTACTTTAACTTTTTTTTACTTCAT
>DINK01000015.1 GCA_002426825.1 Holosporaceae bacterium UBA5542 | reverse complement strand
CTCGGGAAGCTTCGCGATCAATCCGGCTATGTGTCGAGCGAGGCAACATACCATATTCCGCTGTAATCCATCCAGATCCTTTGTTTTTTAAAAATGAAGGTACCTTTTCTTCAACACTGGCTGTGCAAAAGACGTGGGTATTGCCCAATTTCACTAAGCATGACCCTTCTGCATATTTTGAAACGCTTGTTTCAAGAAAAATGGATCTGAGTTGGTCGGTATTTCTTCCGGAAGGACGTTTCATTATATCGTGGCAGTGGTTGACGTTTACTTGTTGGATGACTAAATTTATGTAGTCGTCACTGTAACGATAACGATAATAAAAGTAAAGATTGTATGAATGAAGCTTTTAAATCCACGATCATTCGAAATTTTGCGTCACATTGTTGATGCCTATGTACAGACGGGCGAGCCGATGGGGTCCTTAACCCTGGCTGAACGCTTGGGTAATACCCTGTCGTCTGCTACTATTCGAAACGTAATGGCAAGGTTAGAAGATCTGGGTTTGCTCTACTCGCCTCATGTCTCTGCAGGGCGATTGCCCACAGAAGAGGGTTTGCGCTTTTTTGTTCAAGGGCTTTTAGAGGGCTGTGATTTATCTGAAGCTGATCGCCATTTGATTGAAGATAGGTGCCAGGAAAAAAAACTTTCTTTAACAGACCTTTTAAGCGAGGTATCTGCTGTTTTATCGGGGCTATCTAAGTCAGCGGGGCTTGTGATTATTCCGAAAGAAGAGAAGATTTTAAAACACATTGAATTTATCGCCATCGATACACATTGTGCTCTTGCCATTATGGTAACAGAAGAAGGCGATGTGGAAAATCGCCTTGTTGATTTGCCGCGTGGGTTTAGTCAATCAACATTAGTTGAAGCTTCTAACTATTTGAGTGCACGGTTGACGGGGCATACATTAAGCAATGCAAAAAGTCGTATTACGAGAGAGCTTGCCTCTCATCAAGAAAAACTTGATGCCTTAACACGTGAAGTGGTGGAGTCAGGTCTGGCTATATGGAGCGGTGCGGGGAAAAAAGCATCACTAATTGTGAATGGTCAGTCTAATTTACTTGATAGTGTGCAGCATATAGAAGAATTGAACGCTATTAAAGATATTTTTTCTTTGCTTGAAAAAAAAGAAAATTTAGTTAGTTTGTTGGATGCTTCTATGAAAGCAGATGGCGTGCAAATTTTTATTGGTGCTGAAAATGATTTATTTCGGCATGTAGGGTGTTCTCTTGTCATGTCGCCTTATGAAAACAAAAAGGGAAGTATTGTGGGTGCTGTTGGTGTCATTGGGTCTACGCGTATTAACTATGGGCGCGTTATTCCAATGGTTAATTATACAGCTAAAATTTTAAGTCGTTTAATAAGTGAGAAGTAAATGAATAAAGAATCGTTCGAAAAAACAGAAAAAGAAAATGGGCTTTCAGAAGACACAGTGGTTGAGCCAGAAAAAAGTGCCG
The DNA here is from genome assembly GCA_002426825.1 of Holosporaceae bacterium UBA5542. Taxonomy (GTDB): domain Bacteria; phylum Pseudomonadota; class Alphaproteobacteria; order UBA7879; family UBA5542; genus UBA5542. Next base: position 2,399 of record DINK01000015.1, on the reverse strand, counting down.
TATCCTCTGATCAAGAAAGTGAAGATATGGCGCAGCTGAAAGACCAGCTTCTAAGAACAATGGCAGAGCTTGAAAATGTACGCAAAAGAACGGCGCGTGAAACGGAAGAGGCCCATAAATATGCAATAGCTGGTTTTTGTAAAGGCCTTTTAAGTGTTGTTGATACTTTAGATCGTGCTCTTGAAAGTGTTCCTGAAGACCAGCGCTCGGAAAATGCCTTTTTAAAAACAATGTGTGAAGGCGTTGATTTGACACGTAAAGAGTTTTCTAAAGTTTTTAGTCAATTTAATGTCGAGAAAATTAATCCTAAAAATGAACCATTCGATCATAATGTGCATCAGGCAGTGTCTGAAGTCTCCCATGACACCCTATCACCTGGCATGGTTGTCGACGTGCTTCAAGCAGGGTATAAGATTGGTGACCGACTTTTGCGGCCAGCAATGGTAACGGTTGCAAAAAAAGACTAGGGAGGGCAGGCCGTTCATTTCTAAGTTTTTGGGTTTTAAGAGAAAAGAGCGCTCTAAGCCCGCATATAAGACTATTTCTTTTGAGACGTACACGCAGTCTGTTGATGTACTTCTTTGCCCATCTTATCGCGCAAAATCATTTCGACTGCGTGCCAAGAAAGGTCTTAATTTTATTCTAACATATCCATTTTATGTACCAGAAGTTGAGGCATTTGAATTTTTGGGAAAACAGAAAAAATGGATTGATGAGACCTTAAAAGCATTGCCTCAGAAGATACAAATTAAATTTGACCAGCCTTTTTCGTTTTTTGGAAAGGATTGGGTTTTGGTCCACGATTCTTTACGCAGGCGGGGGGTGTATCCTGGCGATGGAAACCTTTTTGTAAACCCTTCTTATCTAGATATCGAAAAAGTATTGGTTTCTTTTTTAAAACAAGAAGCACTTTCTTTTTTCCAAGAAATATCAGGTGAATATGCCACAAAACTTGGTGTTGAGTTTTCTAAAGTTGTTGTTCGAGATAATTCAACTCGATGGGGAAGCTGCTCTTCATCAAAGCACCTTTCCTATTCTTGGCGACTGGGCTTTGCCCCTGTTCATGTTGCTCGGTACGTTGTTGCCCACGAGGTGGCGCATTTAAAATATATGGATCATAGCCCTGTTTTTTGGGAGACGGTTGGACAAATGGATCCTAAGTATAAAGAAAATAGATCTTGGCTTAAAAAAGAGGGCTCATCTTTAATGATGACATCTTTTGATTTTCTATGAATCTTGTCGATACAAAGAATTGGTTACAACAAGTTTTTCAGGGTAATTTTCATTTAAGTCGACAGGTTTCATGCCCTATGCTTGATATAGAGGGAGAGGCAGCGTTTTCCTGTTGTGATGAAGATGTCATTTTATTTCAAGAAAAGGGTCAATATCTATTGAACGGGAAGTATCAACCTTTTTATCAAGAGCGCTTTTTTGTGTTTAAGCCAGATTGTTTTCTTATTCAGAAACAAAATAAATCACCCTTACATGTTTTTTATTACAAAGATAAGAGAGAAAAGATGGATGGTTCTTTTTCTCATACACATATTTGTGACCANNTAAAAATTTTTTCTGGGCAAGCTTTTTCAATAAATTATGACATTGAGTCCCCAACCGCCCCTTATGCGGTAACTTCAACCTATAAAAAAGAGGTTTAAATTATTTAGAGAGAGATTAGGTATGGCTTCAAAAACTTGCCTGTGTAACTTTCTTTTACCTTAATGATCTCTTCTGGGGTGCCTTGTGCGACAACTTGCCCCCCTTTATCGCCTCCTTCGGGACCCATGTCGATAATCCAGTCTGCTGTTTTGATAACATCTAAATTATGTTCGATCACAATCATAGAATTGCCTTGATCAACAAGCTCGTGAAGCACCTCTAATAGTTTTCGAATATCTTCAAAGTGCAAACCTGTTGTGGGCTCATCAAGAATATAAAGTGTTTTTCCTGTGGCCCTTTTTGACAGCTCTTTTGAAAGTTTTATCCGTTGGGCCTCACCACCAGACAAAGTGGTTGAGCGTTGCCCAATTTGGATATAACCAAGGCCCACACGTTCAAGCGTTTCTAGCTTATCTCTTAAACTGGGGACGGCCTCGAAGAAAAGCTTTCCTTCCCGCACAGTCATATCAAGTACATCAGCGATGGACTTACCCTTATACTTAATTTCAAGGGTTTCGCNNGAAGTGCATTTCAATTTTGAGAACACCGTCACCTTGACAAGCTTCACAGCGCCCGCCTTTTACGTTAAAAGAAAAGCGACCTGCATTGTACCCCGCAGCTTTGGCATCTGGTAGCTTGGCAAACCATTCACGAATGGGGGTGAAAATGCCTGTATAAGTCGCAGGGTTAGATCGGGGGGTGCGCCCAATGGGCGACTGATCAATATCAATAATCTTATCAAT
>DINK01000013.1 GCA_002426825.1 Holosporaceae bacterium UBA5542 | reverse complement strand
AAGAAATAACTGATGGGAATCATGCCAGATTCGTGGATTCGTGCACAAGCCAAAAAAGGAATGATCGAACCTTTTGTAGAGGCACAAAGAGCAGAAGGAACAATTTCGTACGGTCTTTCTTCTTATGGATATGATGCACGCGCCGCAACTGAATTTAAAGTTTTTACAAATGTTGATAATGCACTTATTGATCCAAAAGATTTTTCACATACCTCTTTTGTAGACCGAGAAGCTAATGTGTGTATTTTGCCGCCAAATAGTTTTGCCTTGGCACGCACCGTTGAATATTTTCGCATTCCAAGAGATGTCCTTGTAATCTGTCTTGGTAAATCTACTTATGCGCGATGCGGAATCATTGTAAACGTCACCCCGCTCGAACCCGAATGGGAAGGACATGTTACTTTAGAATTTTCAAACACCACTCCTCTTCCGGCAAAAATTTATGCCAATGAAGGCGTTTGCCAATTTCTTTTCTTTAAAGGAGAAGGATCTTGTGATACTTCATACAAAGATCGGGCCGGAAAGTACATGGGGCAACAAGGCGTTACGCTCCCCAAGATGAAGCTGACGTAAAAATATTTAGGAATACGGTGTGGACAAATTAGAAATTGAAGGAGGAAATAAACTATCCGGAAAAATCAGAATAGGTGGCGCTAAGAATGCAGCACTTCCCCTGATGACGGCTTCTCTTTTAACGGACACACCCCTTTCCCTTCAGAACATCCCCCTATTATCTGACATAGAAACACTTTCTGGCGTACTTTCTTCCCTTGGTGTGCATATAGAAAAAGGCAATGATGTAAATCGAACGCTTACACTGCACACCAAGTCGCTTGACAATACCCATGCCGACTATGATTTGGTCCGAAAAATGCGTGCCTCCATCCTGGTTCTCGGCCCTCTTGTCAGCCGGCATGGCGCAGCAGAGGTTTCTTTGCCGGGCGGATGTGCCCTGGGAACACGGCCTGTTGACTTGCACATTAAAGGCCTTGAAAAAATGGGGGCTAAAATCAAGCTTGAAGATGGTTATATTCGTGCCACAGCACCTAAAGGCGGCCTTATAGGCGCTGATATCGCCTTCCCTCTTATCTCCGTCACAGGAACTGAAAACTTAATGATGGCCGCAACTTTAGCCCAGGGCACCACGCGCCTGATAAACGCAGCCCGTGAACCCGAAGTCATTGATCTTGCCAACTGTCTTAATAAAATGGGGGCTAAGATTTCTGGTGCTGGTACAGATACCATTACAATAGAAGGCGTAAGTCATTTATCGGGCACCACACATGCCGTCATTCCAGACCGCATTGAAACCGGCACATACATCGCTGCCGCTGGCATTACTAATGGCACCCTTGAATTAACACACACAGACATGGCTTGTCTAAAAACTGCGATCTCTTTATTTGAAGAAGCTGGTATGGTCTTTACTCCAACAGACTCAGGTTTCAAAACTTATCGCGACCCTCAGCGAAAAAAAATAAAAAGCGTCGATATGATTACAGAGCCCTATCCAGGCTTTCCAACCGACTTGCAGGCCCAGTTTATGGCCCTTATGACTTTAGCTGAAGGCAGCGCCAATATTACTGAAACCATTTTTGAAAATCGCTTCATGCACGTTGCAGAGCTTGTACGTATGGGGGCTGATATTCAAATTCATGGTTCTACAGCCACAATTCGTGGCAAATCTCACTTAGTGGGCGCCCCCGTTATGGCAACTGATTTACGCGCCTCTGCCTGTCTAGTTCTCGCTGGACTTGTTGCTCGGGGTAAAACAACCGTGAACCGCATATATCACCTTGATCGTGGCTACGAATCTATGGAAAAGAAATTGTCTGCTTGCGGTGCATCCATAAAACGCATAGCATAAAAATAGCGGAGGAAGCTGCTATGCACAGCCCAGTTAAAATACTTGCATCATCAGAGGAAGAGCTCGGCATTTTGTCGGCATGTCTACAAGATGCTCTTATTTCCTTAAATAATGCCTCTTTCGATATTAAAAATAAAAAGTTCTTTTTTTTGGCAAATCGGTATCAATGGGAAAAAAGCACACCCAAAAAAGGGTTGCGCACCTTGGCCGCCGTTGCATTTGAGAATATTGAAAAAGTTGAAACAGCCAACATAAACCTTAAAGAAAGGTCCTCTCAAAACTTGTCTCTACTCAATATCGAACAAGATAAAAACCATGTTTTACTTAATTTTGCGGGGGGCATCAAAATTCGACTAAAAACGAATCAACTAAAAATAAAACTTCGAGATGAAGGCATTCCATGGCCTGCAAAAGCACCAAAACACGAATAAAACAAAAGAAGTTAATAACAGGGGATAAAAATGAAAATAAATTTTAATTTTCTTTGGATTTTACTCTCCCTCTGTTTAGCCCAATTTAGCCTAGCCATGGTTTCCCCTGATAAAGAAGCTTCGGCTAAATCTTCCAGAAAGCCTTCTATCAAAGAAAGCATTCGCTTGTTGAATTTTGATTTAAGTAGAGCAGACAGCACAACCATCAAACGATGGTTTATTGAATTCGCAAAAAATCACAATAAAAACATTGTCAATGAAGCATGCATTCATGTCAGCAAAGTCCCCCTCGGAGGGCTCACCGCCGAAAAAGTTTTTTTAATTACATCTTCTTGCAACGAAAAAGGGAAAGGTCGAGATCCTCGACTTCTTTATGCTTTAAAGATTTACAAACCAACACGAGAAGCAGGCGCAGAAATCCACAATCTTTTAGCGCTAAAGTCTAGGCTTCGATGGATGCGTTTCACCAAACCCTGGCCTAGAATTGTATTTCCAGAACATTTTTTTCAATATAACGGACTAAATGAAGAAAAAACACCCGTTCTCAGATATGCCGTTCTTATTCATGCCGCAAAAGGAAAAACCTTACACGATTGGTTTAAGGAATACAAGGAAGCAGCCACCAAAATTAAAACCCAAAGAAACCTTCCTTTAGACAAAGTCCGTATACTTAGAGAAAAACAAACTTATGCACGACGCCAACTATTAATGGCTGCCGATAGTCTTGGGCAAGGGCTTGCCCTTATGCATGCAAAACATCTACAAGGAAAAAATTGTTTGGTTGACGGACCAACGAACTTCTTAGAATGCTCATNNATAAAGATCCGAACATGAGAAATGTTTTTTGGGACGATAAAGAACGGCGCATCTATTTAATTGATGTTGAATCAATGGCCGACAAATCAACTAACGGCTGCATGATTGAAGATATATCTGTTGTTTTTGGCACTGCTTACGGCATGAATGCAAGTAAAAGTTCAGTTGAAAGCCTGCCAGATTTTAATGCACTTATCCAAAGCTTCCTGAATGAATTCATTGACGCATATATCCGTACTTATCGTCAAAAAGTGCCCTCATATCATGCATCCACATTATTCAATTTCTTTGGCAAATTTGGCTGGGGTATGATCGAGGCGAAAACCTCTATTCGCAGTGACACACACCCGCACGCCCAGAAATTTTGGCATCAATTTAAAATTAAATTTATGGAAAAGGCTAAAAAATAAACAATCTGAAAAACACAGACGACCACACCCCTAGAAGCCACTTTAAAGTCGACTAAATNNGAATTGTCAAAAAAACACGAGCATTTGTACGCACTGAAAATATTTTTAAGTGATGACGTATAACATGACTCGTATTTAAAACGTCTATTAAATCTTCATCTGTCATGGCAGCAACAGCCTTAGGGTCAAATCCTTTGAATGCTGCCCTGTATGCTTCTCGTCGATGTAATATTGTTTTCCAACTAAGTCCTGCTTGCGCCCCTTCTAACAAGAGCATTTCGAAAAGAAGCTGATCATCATAAACGGGCATACCCCATTCTTTATCGTGATAGTCAATCATAAGGGGATCACCTTCCCCTACCCACTTACATCGTGTCGTCATGTGTCTTCTCTGTTTATTCTATCTTGTAAACNNTCATATTGGCCTAGTATCTGGAATACTCTTTCTAATTTAATACAGAAACTTATACTTAACTTTTTCTGTTTACATATAAAAAATTAAGTGGCAGACTTATCTTAAGAATAAAGTTTAACAGGAGCATATCGGTATGACTGAAAGTACCCAACACAAGCTGGATCGCGTTCGTCCACCGCGCGTACAAATTACATACGACGTAGAAATTGGTGATGCCATCGAAATGAAAGAACTTCCCTTTGTTATGGGAATTTTGGCAGATCTATCTGGTGATCGTGACCCCGATACCCCTCTGAAGCCATTCAAAGAACGTAAGTTCACCGAGGTGGATCGCGACAACTTGATGGATATTATGGCAGATATTAACCCGCGGGTAACTTTCCAAGCGGATGACATGATTGCCCCACCTGCGGCGGATGGCACACACCCACAAACAAACGTACTGCTTAAATTTGCAAGCATGGATGACTTTGATCCTGTCGCAATTTTAAAACAGGTGCCCCAAGCAGCTGCTGTTTACAAGTCACGTACACTTTTACACGACTTAATGTCAAAGGTAGACGGCAATGATTTACTTGTCGACATCTTAAATACAATGTTGGCCGATCCAAAAGCCATGGGAGAGGTTCAAAAAGCTGTTGCCGCTGGCAAAGCAGAGCTTGATAAGGCTGCGGCTGCAGCGGCAAAATAGTAATCCAGGGAGGATACGTAAATGGCAGATAAAGCACCACCACCAAAGCCACTCTTCCAACAAATTATGGAAGATGCAAAACTTGGGCGCGATCCTGAGCACAAGGCGCACGCTCTTGATATGCTGAATGAATTCATCACTCAGGCAGTAGCTGCGGCTGCAACAGCAGGGAAAGAATCAGTTACATTCATTCAAAAGCGTATTGACGAAATGGATCAACTGCTTTCAAAGCAACTTGATGCCCTTTTGCATAATGAAAAACTTCAAAAAATCGAGGCAACGTGGCGAGGTCTTGTCTATCTTGTCATGAATACAGAAACCAGTGTTCATTTAAAACTGCGCCTTATGAATATCTCTAAGGACGAACTTCGGGAAGACCTTGAAAAAGCGATTGAATTTGACCAAAGCGCCCTGTTCAAAAAAGTATACGAAGAAGAATACGGTACTTTCGGCGGTCATCCTTACTCATCACTTATGGTTGACTTTGAATTTGATTCAACTTCACCCGACATGTCGCTTATGGACAAGCTGTCTCATGTTGCAGCAGCGGCGCATGCCCCTGTGCTTGCAGCAGCTGATCCAACCATGTTTAACCTAGATTCATATGCTGATCTTGGAAAACCGCGCGATCTTGCGAAAATTTTTGAAAGTGCTGATAAAATTAAATGGAAGTCCTTCCGAGATGNNATACATGGCTCTTTGTTTGCCAAAAGTGTTAATGCGTCTTCCTTATGGTCCAGAAACACTTCCTGTTCACGGTATCAACTATGAAGAAATTGTTGACGGCAAAACACTTACCACTTTCGTCTGGGGGAATCCTGCCTACATGCTGGCACAGCGCGTCACAAACGCCTTTGCTCTTTATGGATGGACGGCAGCGATACGAGGTGTTGAAGGCGGGGGCCTTGTTGAAGGTCTCCCCTCCTACACCTTTAAAACAACAGAAGGCGATATTGCACTTAAGTGCCCAACACAAATCGCGATCACAGATCGTCGCGAAAAAGAGCTGAGTGACCTTGGGTTCATCTCACTCTGTCACCGCAAGGGCACAGACAAGGCTGCTTTCTTTGGCGGCCAAACAAGCCAAAAGCCAAAGAAGTACAATTTGGATACAGCAACATCCAACGCTAACCTTTCGGCACGTCTACCTTACATTATGGCGGCATCACGCTTCGCCCACTATATTAAGGTGATTATGCGCGATAAGGTTGGCAGTTTCATGAGCCGTGTCGAGGTTCAGAAATATTTACAAACATGGATATCTGAATACGTCTTGCTTACAGATGAGGCTCCTCAAACGTTGAAGGCCAAGTTCCCATTACGTGAAGCACGCATCGATGTATTTGATGTTCCTGGCAACCCGGGCAAATATCGTGCAACAGTGTTCTTGAGACCACACTTCCAATTGGAAGAATTGACTGCGTCCCTCCGCCTTGTTGCAGAATTGCCGCCGCCAGCAAAGTAATTGATAAATAGGAAGGTAGTTACATGTCAACTCCTACGTTCAACCAAACAAAAGGTGAAGTCGTCTACATGAAACCAGGCGGCCAAGGTGCCGATGCGTTTCTTGGGAGTGTTGAGGCTGAAAGTAAAACAGACGTCAAGCAAGCCATTCGACTTCTTGAATTTCCCGTCGTTGAAATGGATAACCCTTCAGACATCACCAGAAGTACCTCTGGCTCTGCAGGAAATACGCGCCTTTACCGTGTCGAAGCCCATGCCGTTATTGATAAGGGTACTATTGCAGGCATAAACTGCCTTACACAGGGCGTCTACCTTGAAACTGTCACATTTTACAAGATGATGATTGGTGGCGGAGAAATGAAACTTGTGAGCGAAACCACTCTAGCCGACGTCTATATCTCAGGTATGGAAATATGGCACGATATTGCCTTTGGCCCGATTACCTCGGAAGGGCTATTTGCAACTTATAAGTTTGTATACGGCAAGATTGTACAAGTACGCAACATGTACGATGCAGACGATCAATCAACCGGTAAACAAGGCTTTGAAACCAACATGAGTCAGCAAAAAACTGACTTTTCTGGAGGATAATTTAAAATGGCAAATCCAAACCCAAGCACTAACAGANNGGGTCTATCTTATTTAATGTCCCCTCAAATTAAGGGCAAAGAAGTCGCCGGCAGTGCTGTTACAGATGGAAACCGCGTTTATCACTGGCATATGGGCTTTGCAAAGCCTGCCTTTCCTGATTATAACGGCCATTTAAATGCAAGTGCACAAGTAGACATTACTGCATTTCGCATCACGATGGATAACTCAACATGCCAAGAGGTCGTAGCTAATTTATTGGGGGGCGGTGTTACTGTTGATGAAATGACCGTCATTAACCTTAAAAATACAGGCTCTGGTAGCACAGCCTTACCCGCGTTCAAGATTACGTTGAAAAAGGCAAAGATTGTTCACATAAAAACAGACACAACACACGATATTACAGGGGCTGATACCCATGGTGTTGGCGTTCTTGTATCACCCCATGATACAACTCAGCCACCACACCATGTGCCTGCTGTAGTCTTCGATTGCGTGGCCGAACAATATCAATGGACCTACATCCCATATGATGAAACAGGGAAAGCCCAAGGTAATGTTGCCTATGGGTTTGATATGACGAAAAACATCGCCATCTAATTTACCCTTAGGCTTTAGGTCTGCCTGTACGGTGCGTAATAAAGGAGTACGAAACGATGTCAGACTCTCCTTTTCCAAAACAACGCAAATGGTCTTCCGTTGGGGGGATTGCTCCCCTTTTTGACCGCCTTACCGATATGGACCTCGAAGCCACAGAAGAGGCCATCCCCCTTTTAACATATAGTAAAGACCAAGTTATTGAGTCGGTCGCCCGTGAGGCAAGCAATATTCTAAACACGCGTTGTACTGTACCCTATCAAGAATATGAAGATAGAGCGCCCTCCTCTCTTACTTACGGCATGCCCGATCTTTATGGTTTTTTTGATCAGTCCTACGCAGACCCTTCCAAAACAAAAGATGTTGTTAAATTGTGTACATTTATGAGCACAGCTCTTGAATTGTTTGAACCACGGCTCAGCGATGTCGACGTTGAGCTAACACGATACGACCAAGCCAATCAGAAAGCGCACCTTGTTGTATCTGCCAATATTAAATTTGAAAACACTGTCGAACCTATTTCATTTCCCGTTGCCGTTGATCAGCTGGAAGAACTTGGCAAACCCCAGAAATCAAAGTAAAATACAAGTAACAGGGGGACGGGGTGGCAAAGCCAACAGATAATGATTTACTCTACTATCAGCGAGAAATTTCTTTTCTGCGCCATATGGGCAAGGCCTTTTCGCAGAAATACCCAAAAATTGCCCGCCGCCTTAACTTTTTAGAAAGCCACCAGTCTGACCCCCATCTTGAGCGGTTAATTGAATCTTTTGCTTTTTTAACGGCGCATTTACAAAAAGATATCGACAATCAACTGCCGCGTTTTTCAAGTGCACTCTTAAGCATTCTCTACCCACATCTTGTGCGTCCCATTCCCCCCATGAGCATCGCCCAGTTTAAGGCCCCAAAAAATAAGCCCATGACCGAAAGCTATAAGGTGCCCCGTCATACTTCCCTCTATGCGAGCCCCAAAAGCGGTGATATATGCAATTTCCGCACCGGGTACGACACAGAGATTTGGCCGATTGAAGTTAAAGACGTTGCGCTCATCAAGTCGGAAAGTGTTGATTTTTACCTGTCCCCTCACGCACATATGATGGCAATCACGCTAAAAGCTATTAAAACACCCTTTTCAAAGCTTAATATTGACAGCCTCCGCTTTTACATTAACGGCACAACGGTCGAGCAAAACACACTCTACCGTCTTTTGTTTGAAGAACAGTTAGAAATAGCTGTGCAAACAGATCCAAGAAAAGCGCCTAAAATTATAAAAAAAGAATCTATCCAACCTGTGGGGTTTGGCGAAAATGACACTTTAATTCCTTGCCCAGACAATGCACATCCTGCCTATGGCTTGCTGCAAGAATACTTTTCTTTCTCACGCAAATTTATGTTTTTTGACCTGACGAATCTAGATCTTAAAGCGGCTGATACCGAAGTTAAAATCTTCATTCCTATAATTAACTCAAAAAGCGCTCATTCCATCACATTTAGTGCCACAAGGCTGGCCCTTGGCTGTACACCCATTGTTAATTTGTTTGAAAAAACAACAGAACCGCTGCGGTTTGACCATCAAAAAATAGACTATCGCCTTGTTCCTGACTTTAGACGCGAAATGACAACAGAGATTCACAGCATTGAAAAAGTCTACATGTCGGCCGTGAATGAAACAGAAACGCGCGAAATTCAGCCCTATTTTTCGTACAGCCATCAAACAACGCACAATCAAGAAACAATCTTTTGGTCGGCACGCCGTGCACACACAACAAACCCGAACATTCCAGGCACTGATTTATGGTTGAATTTTGTAAACTGGAATCTAAAGCCTAACTNNCCTAACCTGCCAAGTGCCGAGGTTGTTTACGCTAAAACGCTGTGCACAAACCGTCAATTGACAAGTCTAATGACAGACCAAACCCGCCTTACTGCTAATGACCCTATTCCAGCAGATGAAATTTTATGCCTACACCAACCAACCCCTCAAATGTATCCATCAGAAGATGGTCAAACCCAATGGCAATTAATTTCCAGTCTTGCTGTCAATTATACTTCGTGCTCTTCTGGGCCAGAAAGCCTTGCCGCTCTTAAAGAGATTTTACGCCTTTTCAACCCAACACTTGAAAAGACAAAAAGTCTTGAAGTTGACCGCCTTGTTCAAATGGAAGCCGAGCCCGTCGTGCGCCGTCTTGGCAAAGACATTTGGCGCGGATTTACGAAAGGCACAAAAATAACCCTTACATTCGACGAAGACGATGCCCTGGGCGGCACAGGGATTTTTCTCTTCTCACACGTCCTCAGCTATTTTTTTGGGCTTTACACACAAATTAATTCATTCATCGAACTAACAATTAAAAATAAAAAGAAAGAAAGGGCGATAAAGGTATGGCCTCCACGCGCGGGCACAAAACGCCTCATTTAAAAATGTCACTGATAGAGAAGGTAAATAAAGAAGCCTCTAAATTTGGCTTTCATGCCCTTATCAAAATCATCGAACGATTGAACCCTCAATCAACTCCTCTTGGTGAAGGCCATCATCCTGATGAAGAAGCCATTAAAATTCAAACCAAGATTGGGTTTGATTTCCCTCCTTCCGACATTGTGGACTTAAAAACAGACGAACAAGGTAAGTTTGATATCACCACAGCATTTTTTAATATTGCTGGTATTCAAGGCCCCTTGCCCACACCTTACGTACAACATATTATCGAGCGTGATCGTCAGAAAGATACAGCACAACATACTTTTCTTGATATCTTCAATCATCGCCTGATTTCGTTGCTACATCGTATTCGTAAAAAATATTGGGTTGGTGTCGCCGCTGACCCTCCCGAAACGACCTATCTTGGGCGCACACTTAAGTCATTACTTGGTCTTTCCACTTTAGAAATAAAAGATCAACGCTTAAAAACACTTGATCGCTCGCTTCTTTACTATACAGGCTTATTATGGCAACGCCCACGGTCGCGTGTGGGGCTTGAAAAAGTTCTATCCCACTTTTTCAATACAACCGTGCGTGTTGAAGAATTTCAAGGCGGCTGGGTATCTGTCCCTGAAAAACAACAAAGCATGATTGGGAAATATGGTCGTTTCCAAACCCTTGGCCATGATGCGATCTTAGGTGATCGCTTTTGGGACCAACAAAACGGCATTAAAGTGCATGTAGGCCCTGTTGGTATCAAAGCATACGTTAACTTCTTAAAGCCCGGAAAAGCTTACCGCGAACTTAAAACCCTTATCGCCTACTATTGCGGGGAAGACCAAGAGTTTCATCTCAACCTTATTTTGAAAAAAGAAGAAATTCCCACCGTCCAACTAGGCAAAGGGATGGCACTTCACTGGACAAGCTGGCTTAGCCGCCACCAAAAAACCAATGTAGATGATCAACAAAATACAATGGACCGAAAACCTTTTAAAATTATTTGAATCTCGTCTATCTATTCGCTAAATTGTATCCATGAAATTTATCGTTTTTGCCCGTGTGGTTTTTATTTCCCTTGTTCTTTTTGCAAGTTTGGTGTTTTGGAAAAGCCCTCATTTCGCACGCGCCACCTATAACGAATTCTTCACCAGATGGCACTTTAAAATGCCACCCCCAGGCACAACATTTATTGTGCAAAATATTTGCCCAAGGGCGATCGAGCGCGTCATACGTCGTGCCTTCCCTGAATACAAAGTAGTGTTTACCCAAACACCCACAGAAAAACCCCATCTTGTCTTAAAAAACTACTACACTCCCACACATGGGCACGAAAAAGAACATGTACCTTACATGGCCTTTTCAGGGGAATATGCAAGCCTCAGATGGAAACGTTTCTTTCCATCTGGTTATCCTTTCCTTGAAATTACTGCCAATGAAACAGAGGGTGAAAATTTTATTTTTATGCCCTACATTGCATACGGCAAAACAAACCTGCGCAAAAATCTGCACGAAGCCTTAGAAAAACGGGCGCATAACATGTCCCGACCCAACCAAGTTGTCTATATTAGCTCACATTGCGTGCGAGAACGCGATCAAATGTTCACCTTACTCAGAAAACGTTTTCAAGATCAGGCCCATTCCCTGGGGAAGTGTATGCTAACAGCATCACAGCCTGCAGAAGGCGGCTATCACGACCTTACCTCCATTTACGAACAGTATAATTTTGGTCTTGCCATGGAAAACCACGATCGAAAAGGTTATGTCACTGAAAAAATCATGAATGCGTTTGAAGGAGGGGCTATTCCCATTTATTGGGGCGATGATGTTCTGGCAAAAAAATGGTTTAACCCGGATGCTTTCATTTCAATTAAAGACTTTCCTTCTTTTAAAGCAGCAGCCGATGCCATCTATATCCTTAGTCAGAATCCCGAGCGCCTAACTAAAATGCTGCAAGCACCCCTCTTTAAAGATGGAAAAATCCCATCACTATTACTTATTAACGATGATGTTCTAACACACGAAGAAGAAGTAATTCTGCATAAAATGGCCACAAAAGTAAGAGAAGCTTATGAAAGCTATATTGCCCATAGGAATGCACAAAACCCCTACTTTAAGGCCTTAGCATTCAAAGAAAATATAAAGTCAAAGTTAGAGCATACGGCACTGTGGCGCTTTATTAAACCGAAGGTAGACGCCCTCGCGTCGATGCTGTTTCAATAGCTTGCAAAAGATCTGCCAACGTAAACCCTTCAGTTAACAAAGCCCCTGGCACCATTATACGTCCATCTTGCTGTAATTTTTGGCGCACCCTTTCCATGAAATTATCAAATGCATCAATCCCTGTTTCTCCATTAATCTTGCCTGCCATTTCCACTAAAGCCCTATCATCTGCATGACGTCTTTGAAGATGCGCTTCTAAACGTTCTTTTTCATGCTGCACGGCTTCCAGTTTGCGGCGTTCTTCTGCAAGTGTCAGTC
>DINK01000005.1 GCA_002426825.1 Holosporaceae bacterium UBA5542 | reverse complement strand
GGATGATCAATAATGGGAATTTTATAGTGGATTGCTAGCTGACGAAGGGATGATTTTTTGTTTTCTGTAATGACAGCAAAGTGGTTTTTAATAGAGCTTGGATCAATTTCTGTTTTTATATTTTCAAGAGTAGATAGAAATTGAATAAGAGTTTCTGCAGTATTGCCGGACTTAGAAATAACAATGAAAAAAGTTTCTTGAAGATTTAAGTCTTTGATGCAGTTTATATAGGTTTTAGGATCAATGTTATCTAGAAAATGAAGACGATTTCTTTCTTTTTTGGGTGCCAGGGATGCGAGCGCTTGGCCGCCTAAACTGGACCCCCCTGTGCCTAATACCACAATATCAGAAAAATCATCCCGAATTCTAAGCGCTAAATCTTTGAGTGCTTCGATATCTTCTTTAAGATAGGGAATTTTTAACAAAGGAAGAGTGTCGTTTTTATGCGCTTTTCTTAATGTTTGGAGGGTGCTTTCTAATTTTGGAAGGACGGTGGCCATAAAGTCTTCTTTAAGGCCTTCATTTTGGATGGTTTTCTTAAGACATCCACGAATCTCTTGATGAAAATACATAACTCTACCTATGTCTCTTTTTGAAGCTTCTTCTTCTCTTCATGAGGGTCAATCACTGTGCCTTTTTCGGCCTTTTTCCAGAACACGAGTGTATTTTGAATTTTGTCATGAAAGGTCTCTTCTTTTGTTTTTGTATCTATTTTTTCACGAATCTGCGCATCTCTTTTGTGGGCTTTGATTTTCTGCAAGAGATTCTCTTCAGATTGATCTGGGCCTTTTGTTTTTTCAGACTGGCTGATCTTTAATATTTCTAGTGCTTGTTCGGCGGGTGTTTTTTTTCTTTTTGGCTTTAAGTTTTTCGGATCCTTAACCAACAGTGCGTCAGGCACTTCAAGAGGTGGATTCTTGGTGGTTTCAAATTCATTGGGGGTGTGGTGCAACAGGCCAATTTTTTCTTTCATAGAAGCACAATTTGCAAGGAGCAAAATCAGGGGGAGAATAGCTAAAAAAAACTTCATAAAAATCCTAGCGATTAGCTTTTATATTTGACCACAAGCGTATCAATTTTCTTTCAAGTTTCAAGGGGAGAGCTTGTGACCATTGCAATTTATCTAATATGATGTGATCAGGAAATAAGACTTTATTTTTTTGGAGCGCCAAAGGCAACAATTTTTTTGAATAAAAATTAGCAGAAGCCATGCGTGTTGCTTTTGTGTTTATGGCTGCAATATCCGTGCGCATCATAAAGTTTATAAACTTATGAGCATTTTGGGGGTGTCGTGCATTTTTAGGAATGGCAAATAAGTCACACCAAGCACCTACATGCTCTTTTGGTACGGCAAATCCTAACTTTTTTCCCGTTTTTTTGGCAACGGCCATGGCGCGTAAAGCTTCACCAGACCACATTTGTGCAATGCATGTTTCGCCCAAAAGAATGCTGTTAATCATTTTGTCGGCATTAGAAGAAAAAGCTTTTATATAAGGCCTTATTTTTTGAATTTCTGATTCAAATCTTTGAATTCTTTCTTCGTTTTTAGATGTTTGGTTATAACCCAAAAATACGGAGACAGCTTCGAACATATCTTGAGGATTATCAAGCAACATAATGCCACAATGTGCATACTTTTGTATTTTTTCTGGGTTTAAAATAGTGGCTAGGGTTTGAAGATCAAAGCTTTGGGATGTCTTTACGATTTCCTTATCATAAACAAATCCTGTTGTTCCCCAAGAATAGGGAGCCCCAAATTTATTTTGTGGATCGATTTGTGCAAGAGGTTTCAAAATCATGGGACTTAAAAGATGCCAATTAGGCAACAGACTTTTATCGAGAGGTCGATAAACACCAAGGGTAACTTCACGCACATAATAAGGCGATGCTGAAGGCATTACAACGTCGTAGAGATTAGTGCCAGAGAGAAGTTTAGATTCAAGAACTTCCTCTGTGTCATAATAATCTCGATGAACCTTGATGCCTGTTTCTTCTTCAAATTGAGCAATTACTTTGTCATCAATACCATTGGCCCAATAATATAAATAAAGTACTTTTTCTTCTTCGGCACAGGCGATACCTGAAAAAAGGAATGCTCCCATAAACAGAAGAAAAATGTAGTGGTAAAATTTCATGACAACACCATACGCGGAACAGATTAAGAGTGCAATTATTAGATGTTATGGTGTTTGTTTAGGATTATCGCCAT
Source organism: Holosporaceae bacterium UBA5542 (assembly GCA_002426825.1). Lineage (GTDB taxonomy): Bacteria > Pseudomonadota > Alphaproteobacteria > UBA7879 > UBA5542 > UBA5542. Next base: position 20,713 of record DINK01000005.1, on the reverse strand, counting down.
TGTCATTTGAAGATGATTCGCCTTCTGCATTTGAGTCGATGGTGGGTGGATCTGATTCAGGGGGAAGGCCTAGCAGGTGGCGTAGCTCTTCAAGAGATGTTGGGTCTTTAATCATTTCACCAAGAAGCTGTTGAAGATTTAAATTACCCCACTTAATAGCACGTTTGATTAGGTGTGGAGAAGGACTATGTGGATCAAGTTTTTCAAGGTAGTTGGCTGCTTTTTCAATTAGGGCATAGGCTTCTGAGCGGCTGTTCATAACAGTATCAACGTGTATTTCTGTTGTTGATGATGTGTTTGAAGCTGTATCTGCGACTGCTTTTTGAGGTGGTGCTTCTTCGTCGGTACCTATGTCAGAGACAAGATTTATTTCTGGGTTGTTTTCGTCCCCTTTGCGTTCCGCAAGAACATTTTGTGAGAAATTGATAATTTCCTGGATTTTTTCTTGTGCATGGTAAAGGGATGGCCCATCTTCAGGAATCTTACTGTCTAAAAACGTTTGCAATTTTTTGATGTAAGATAAAGCGGACTCTCCTTCTTTTTTTAGGGTTATATAGAAGTCATCTTTAGTTGCTTCAATGCTTTTCTTGAATCGCTCTGGATCTCTTTCTTTATCCCTTTCTTCTTCTTGTTTAGTGATGCGAACACCACCATCTTTGTGGATATCGATATACGCACCATAAGAATAAGATTTCAGATCTTGGCTGTCTGGATACGTCACTTGAATTTTATGGAAGCGATCGGCAAGTTTTTCATTGATCCAGTTATAGGGGGCAGCACGGAAATCTGGGTCTTCTGGTATGAAAAGAGGAAAGGCTGTATCCCAGAAAATTTCTGAGAGTTGTGACAAAAGATTAAACCCTGCTTCAAGCCCTTTCATGTGGTAAAGAGAGAGCCAGGCCTCTAACATCCAAGCAGCGACCTGAAGATCTTTTGATTGAGTGGTTAAAACAGTGACGCACAGCTTTTCAACAGATCTCCAATCAGCTGACTTTAGGTCTTGTACCCACACTCCTTGGGGTAAATCTAGATCTTCACGGGATGCTTCTTTAATTTTATCATAGGCATCCTCATATTTAACATCTTTCCCTGCAGGGTTTTTTCCTGGAATGGGGGCGAGGAATTGGTCTAGGTTTTCAAAGACTTGGTCACCCATTAAAGCATCTCTTTCAAGTCGGGGGCGCGGACAGGGAATTTCGGTATTTTAAAGCTGTTACCTGTTTGGCCTTTAACTGTTTTAGGTGTCAGTTTTAAGTAAAGTTTAGCTTNNTTGCGCTGTTGGCGGCCCATTTTGATTAGGTCCAAGAGGAACATCAAAATTAAGCAATACGTCATTATTAAGGGGGCGTCCTTCTTCAACAGAGGCCATGTGTATCATCATAGCTCGGAGGATGCTCCATATGCCTTCATAAACAAAGAGAGATCGATCGTTTACTTTAACAAGAGAAGGTGTATTGCTTCGTGTAAGAGGCCATAGTTGAGAAGAAACATTCCACTGGAATCCAAAGGACAAAGGTGCGCTCATTTTCCATCGACCACTGCCAGCACCCCAACCATTTTGGCGCGTGCTGATAGATTGATCGCCAAAGATAATAGCCCAATCAACCACTTGATTTCCAAAAGATTCTTTCGCACGATTTTCTCTAAATTTAACTGTGAAAGAAAGGCCTGGGTCGCCATCTTTTTTGATGGGTGCAAAATAGGTTTCAAAAAATTCTTGTGCCTTATCTAATTGACTTAAGAACATTTCAACTTCTTTCCAGCTTTGTTTGTATTTACTGGTATTCTTTATGGCTGTACGAACGCCTGGTGTTAGCTTTTCAAGCGCTTCGAACAGTTCTTGTAAAACAGGCCAAGATACTTCTGCCTCAATTTGAGGGGTGCGGGGTACCTGTGTCATAAAGGGGAATGTGTTGGCAATGTATGTGTTAAAAATACTTTGCACTTTTTTGTATTGTGCTGCCCCTTTTTCAGCGGCGATTTCTTGGCAGCGTTTGTACATACCTTTCATCAATTCATGCTTTTTGTTGGTGAAATAGTCGCTTGAGGGTTTATCAAAGACATCAGGATCAAGAGACGTAAAGCAAGCTTCATATGTAATGTCGTTTCCTTCTTTTTCCATGAATTTTTCAAGAGACTTCATAGAGCCGCTAACTTTTTTCTTTTTATATGCAACTGCTTGTTCAACAAGGTTATGCCAACGACTAATCAGTTTTACCTGGTCAATGTCTAGATTGAAGAGATCTGCTTTCATAACTTCAATAATGGGTTCAGCATTGTTGATGACCATGGTAAGAATGCGTGCACTTTGGTTGGCAAAATAATCTTTCATCTCATCTTGGTCAACAAGGCTGTATGCTTTGAAAATGGCACCTTTTTCACCGTTCCAAGCTGAAAAGTTTGTATCAACTGGCATATAGTAACCACTTTCTTTAAGAGAGAGGTCAAGATCGCGTAGGTCTTTGTACATTTGTTCTAATAATAATTTACGAAGGCGGGTATGCACAGGACCTCCGCCCACACTATCCATTCCTTTTAGAAGTTTTATAAATAGAGGGCCAACTTCACGCGCATTAGTTGCCTTAGCTTTTCGTGCATCTTCTGCTTGTTCCGTCCATGACCTTGTAGGTTCTTCATAAAAGCTTTGGGCACGTTCAAGCATAGTGTCAATATTCCGCATGACTTGAGTGTGGCCAACTTGGCGAAGCGTGTCTTGTAGATTTGCAGGATATGTATTGAGCGAAGATTCTATAAATGACTTATAGTTTTCAATCAATGTAACCGCATTTCGTATAACTTGGGGATCCCAGTGGAGGAATTGTCCATCGGGCACCTTATCAATAAACATAGGCCCTGAGGCTTTTTGCATGAATGGTTGTTGTAAGAACGTATCTAATTGTTTTTCTAAATTTAAAAGCCCAGGAGATGGTTGCAACTTCTTTGTCTCGGGTGAAACGATTAAGAAATACCCTGTTAAGGATGAGCCATAACTTCTTAAGTACTGGATGGCTTTTCTGTACATGCGCTCGGAGGTTTCTGAAAGTTTACGAGGCACTTCAGATCCTAAAAGACCGATTTGATGTACTTGATCAATGAGACGCTGATAGCGAGACCCAGGGTCAAATTGTGGATTTGACAACCATGTCCCACTTGATTGGGTGATGAATGTCATTAGGCTTTTTATCTCAGAAATACTTTTGCTAAAGCTTTCTAGATCGGGCTGCCCTTTGCCTTCTACCTTTTCAAGGGTGTTTTGGAGGCGACTTGCAAGAGAATAGTTATAGTCAGGATCCAAAACTTTTCGTAAAAATCCATCATAAAGTGTGTACAGTCTTTGCTGTGCATAAAGGCGATAGCTTGAAATATCAAAAGGTGTGTAAGGGGCTTCTACAATCAAGATCCGGCGCATTTTTTCTTCTTTTAAAAGCATTGTATTCAAGGAATATCCATAGAGGAACTGGAGGATTTCTTTTAGCTGGAAGAGATCAAGCGTTTCTTGTAAATTTGCATAAAGAAGACTGTTTTTCTCTAAGTCTAACAATCCTTTCACGTATCCTTCCAGAAGAAGAAACTCGGTGGTTTCAAGAGGGGACTGATAAGTGCCTTTTGATTCAATGGTGGCGATGGGTGCCCTTGTCAAAAGTTTTGCTTTTGCTTCTAGTGCGTTTGCAATGTTTGCCGCAATCATGCGGTTGTATACGTCGATCGTCGATTTTTGCAAACGATACGCAGTAGGGCTGACCCATGAAAATGGAATGAACGGCGATTGAAGCGAATGAACATATACTTTTTCGAAAAGATGTAAAAGATTCTTTCCTTTATGTTGGAATGTGTATTGATAGTCTTCTGTTCGAACATATTCTGTCCAATCTTCTGTTTCTAAATCTTTGACGACTTGTTGAAGAGGTGGGCGCACATGATTAATAGTGTTTACTAAGTAATTTTGTGTCCACACCAGCCCATAAATAGAGAAAATAAAGGTTCCCGCAATGGCAAAGCGAAGCGTGTTAACACGTTTGCGCATACGAAGAAAGAAAGATTGAATGGGGGTCGCAATACCTACTTCACCAAAAATCTTTTTTTGAAACAAGTCGGTTAAGAAAGGCTGGGCCATTTTTTTAAGAATGGGGCTTTTCTCTGCCTGTCCTGTGAAAAACAACCCTCTAAAAATAAAGTGATCCTGATAGTCACCCATTTTGAACAGGGCATTAAGATAAATTTGGAAGCCTTTTTCTAAAGAGGAAATGGCTTCGGGGAAGGCCACAATTTCATTGCGGTAGGGATTGTCTTTTTGTTCATTTCCAAAAATGCGTAGTGTGGTTTCAAAGATGTATCCATAAACCTTTTCAAATGCTTCTTGGACCCAGCGTGGGTTATAGGAAAGTGTGGTGGCATAGGGATTTGACCACCCAAACATTTCTCCTAGAAACTTTTGAGGGAGAGATTTAACAAAGCCAGAAAAACCACCAATTTCGTCTGTTTTGGAAAGAATAATATAAAGCGGCAGACGCATTCCTAGTTTTTTTTCAACTTGAACCAATTGATCAGACAGAGAATTAGCACGTTCGACAATTTCAATTTTAGACAATTGGTTTTGGCCTGCAAAATGGTGCGCAGGAACAGTTAAAATAATACCATCGAGAGGGTGGTGCGGCCGATATCGACGAAGTGCCTTGAGAAGTGTGGGCCATGAACGAGAAGTTGGGGCATCTTCATTAAGGGCCATCCCACTAATATCAAGTACAATCCCTTTTTCGTAAAACCACCATTGAATCAGAGGATGGCCTTCAGGGCGTCCAAGGCTGGGGCTTGATATGGGGGTGGAAAGCGTGAGATTTCCCAGCAATGTAGATTTCCCAGAAAACTCTTCCCCTACCATGACATACCACGGCAACTTATAAATGGATTTTTTAGACCCGGTCTTTTCTTCAAGAGCACGAATGGCTTGTCGAATAGATTCGTGAAAAGGATCGTTTGGATAAATGCCAAAAAAGTTTAAGAAACCATAAAACAAATCTTCAAAGAAGTGTTTAAAAGATAGGGTGCTGAAATCTCTTTTTCCTTGAAATACATTTTGTATTGCTTCGAAAATAGAACCTGTTTTGACACCAACTTGTTCGAATTTTTCTTTTAAACCTAATCCAGAGAGATAGATAATAATCAGAAAAATCAACCCGGCCATGCCGATGATGCTGAAAATAATTTGTGAGGAGCTTAGTTGGTCCATACCTTACACCTCTGCCCATTTTTGAAGCGCATCAACAAGAGGGCTAAACCCCTGCATATGATGAAGCCATATAATGCTGGAACCAATAACAAACCCCCCGCCAATCACGCAAAGGGACAACCACCAAGCCCGAATATTGGGCATTTGGATAGATTGTCTATCGCCAATAATGTTTGCATAGGATTCTGGAAATAAGTGAGATTGATTATGCAGCAATGCCGGGTCTTCTGATGTGATGTATCGATAGAGGCGCTCTTTATATTTTGCAAGTGTGGCTTCATATTCTGCATCTCTGTATTTTCCTTTGAACCCAAGACCAAGGGCAATCAAGTATAATGCTGCCATATCTGTTGTTTGAGAAGAGTGGGCACGCTCTAAAAACATGTCTAGATTTTCAAAGAATTTATCTCCTGCGTCTTGGGTGTTATACATAAGAGATTCAAGCAGATTATCTTCCCATTCTTCTTTGCCAGACCAATTTAGATTAATGAAAGTTTCATCGGCTAAAGAAACCATGATGTATTGTGCTTCTTCATAATAGCGTGCGGCGTAGCCCCCTTTATTGCTTCCTAGTTCTCGATATTGGCTTGTCAGAACTGTTTCTAATCTTTCTCGTATTTCTTGAGCAACGCTTTGATGGTCAATGGAAGAAGGCTTTGGCTGAGGGGGTGCTTCTTTCTGATCTGGCTCTGAATGGTTTTCTTCTGTTGAAAGAGTATCTTCGGTTTTTGTTGCGTCTTCTTTTTTTTCGTTATGTGCATCTGGTTTAGGCGAAGGGCCGCCAGGGTTAGATGTATCGGAGGTCACACTTCCTTTAGTTGCCCCTTGAAAAGCCCGTGATTTAAGAAGAAGGAGCTCTTTATAAAAAGACCTAAAGTCCTTAAGTATTATAGAGGTTGTATACGTGTTGTGTCGTTCCATGCCTTATCCCACAACGTACAAAAAGATATCTTTAGGGCGGTTGTGTTCGGTGTCAGAGGGGTTGAAAATTTTGAGACACTCGTTGGCCTTAAGATAGTTACGATCATTCTTTATTCGGACAAAAATTTGTTTTTCTCCGGAAATCAGTCCCATATTTGAGACTTGTTCAACTAGTTGACGTTCAGCACCAAGAATGCGTTTTTCTTTTACATCTTTAATGGTGGATTCTGCGCAAATAACGGCGCCTTTAATCCAACTTGATCCTGCGGCAGGAGTAACTTCTGAATCCAGGGTAACCCCAATGATGAGATACTCGCTTTCAAGATAAGAAGCCTTTAGCATTTTAGAGAAAGTGCGTCCTTCTTTTTCCATTACAATGGAGATGGATGGACTTTTAACAGTGTTAATAATGTCGTCAATAAAGTCCATGACGGGGTCAAATGTGTGTCTTAGATTGTTGTGATTATACTCGGGAAATAAAGGCGGTAACTTTGTTTGGCTTAGAGTACAATATGTGCCTGCAGAAATATTCAACTCTTTAAACATTTCAAAAGGGTGAGACTGGCCAGTGTTGTAGAGAGCTTCTAAAACAAGAATACGAGATGTTAGAACAGCATAGACCTGATGGTAGTATTCAAGTACCGATGCTGTATCTTCTGTTTTCAACACTTGAAGACGTTCAGATAGATAAGCAATGTGGCGGCGAATTTTTGTAATAAGGGTTTTAAAATATTTACCAATCGCCTCATCTTTATCGATAGTTGTTGTTGGAGGAATAAAGTTTGTTTTTTGAAAGGATTCGCTTTGTAAACTGATTTCCGCAAGTGGGAAAGATGAAAACCGAGGAGAAAGCTTGTCATCAGGAATCAACATTGCTTTTAGGGCAAGTTTTGCAATGGAAATAGGGTTTTCGCCTGTATTTTCATCGGCAATAGGGGCTGATTCGATGGATTCATACCGAGGAAAGTCGCCATTGGTGTTCGCGCTTTCAGCTTGGCGACGCACAATGGCAAGATGTATTTTAAGTGTATTCCCCTTTAAATTTTCTTTAAAGGGGGCCAGATCTAACTCGAGTTTGCGTTCACCGTCTACATGATGAAAAACAGAACCATCAGGGAAAATGGCCAAAACTTTGTTAATTCTAAGTGTTCCGGTGGGAAGAAGTGCTTCATCAATTTCAAGAGTTCGAATACCCCAGTACCACGGCGAAAACAGAGAAAGATAGCAAAGAGAAGTTTGGTGAACTTCATGACGCATTTGTTGATAGTGGTGTGGATAGAGAAGTTGTCCCTCATACCATTGGATCGCATCTTGAATTTTAAATTCGAACTTATCTTTCATTCCTGCCCTGGTGTATGACAAAGGGCCGAAGACAATCAGCCGTCATACTGCTTCACGTTTCAGTCTACGCCAAAATTGCTTAAGAATAAAGGGAAAGAGGGTGCCGCATTTTAATTGTTTTATTGCTGTGGTGTGCCCCACTTAATTGCTTTTGCCATTTCCAATTGTTTCTGGATGAAGTACTGTACATGAGATTTATCGTCGATGTCGAATGTACGTCCTTCTGTTACGGTGAATATGGGCTGAACAAGGTTACGAATTTCCCTTTTTTGTTCTTCAGTTAAAGAGGGAATATCTACATAATTTAAAATAAGTGCTTTTGCGAGATTGTGCAAAACAAACCAAGCATGAAGGCTATATTGACGGAGGCTTTCTATTTGTTTCTTATAGTTTTCAACATTTCCGATTTCAAAATTTTTGGCATAGAATCCTTCATAAAACGGGGCCTTGGGATCTGCCTCAGATAAGGTTTCAACCAAAATAAACGCACACTCTTTTGTGCGGGGTTTGTCAAGGGGGCAATTGGTTACCACATTAAGGGCATCTGCCAGTGAATTTCGACAGTCGGCTGCCGTTGATTTTGGGCAGTATCCCAAATTCTTAGCTATAGAAATGTTAATTAACAAACATGCAAAAGCAAAAATAATTTTCATTTTTTTGAGACCTTCATTTGGTTTTTTCCGGGTATCCACAAAATGTCGTCCGCACTTTTGTTATTAAGTGTGCGACAAAGTACGAATAGGTAATCTGACAGCCGATTGAGATACATAATGGTTTCTTCGTTTATTTTTGTTTCTTGAGATAGTGCGACGACACTTCTTTCTGCGCGTCGCGCAACAGTTCGGGCGAGATGTAGGTGGCTTGATACACTGGTTCCGCCAGGCAAAATAAAAGAAGAAAGTGAGGGTAAACTTTTATTTTGTTCATCAATTTCTTTTTCAAGCCATGACACTTGTGATGACAAAACTTTTAGCTTTTTCTTTTGGTTGTGGTTTGGTATGCACAAGTCACCCCCTAAATCGAATAAATCGTGCTGAATACGTCTTAAGTCTTCGGCATGGTGTTTAGGGCAGTATAAAATGCATACCCCAATCCATGCGTTTAGTTCATCTATATGTCCGATCGCATCAATGCGTGTGGTGTTTTTAAGAACACGCTCTCCTGTGCCAAGAGATGTTTTTCCCTTATCGCCGCCCTTTGTATAAATTTTTGTCAACTGAACCATGTTTTAAAACTCAGACTATGTAGTAGTTGAATGTTTATCAATTTGAAAAGATACTAGATATAAATGCGATTGAAAACAGCATACATATTTTTTTCATTCATATTGACGCTTGGGTTGTGTGTTCGGGCGGTGCCAGCGTTTGATTCAACCCTCGAAGCACTTATCCAGCAAGGTGGTCATGACTATGTGTTGGGGTTGGAAGTGCGCGATATGGAGACAGGAAAAGTATTATTTCAGAAGAATGCTTCTCGATTGATGAAGCCAGCCAGCTTGCAAAAAATTCCAGCTTCTCTTGTTGCACTAAAGCATCTCGGGCCAAAATATAAATTTCGTACATCGATTGGATATAAGAAGGAAAATGTTTTTCTTCATTTTATGGGTGATCCAACTTTTCGTCTTATGCATCTTATTGCCTTGTTTAAAGGGTATAAAAAGAAACGGGGAAATGTAATTCGGGGTGATATTTATATCAATCGTATTCCCTATCCCGCGTTTCCCCATCAAGATGGATGGTCGGTAGATTCAGCGCGTTTTTTGTACGGGGCGCTTATTTCTAATATTAATGTCAACAACAATAGTGTATGTGTGCGAATTATCCCCCCCAAGTTGTGTGGGAAAAAACCTGAAATCGTTTATGAACCTGACCAGCCCTATTATAGAGTTGTGAATGATGTGTATACGGGAAGATGTAACGACCATACACGTATCCAGCGACAAGACTGTCAGTTTGACGGTAAAGCGATACAAATAAAAGGTTGTGTGCCTTTTAAGTCTAACCCGTTTCGGGTGTGCCTCCCTTTAAAAGAGCATCAATTCGACGCGTTTGTATCTGATACTGTCAAGACTGCATTGAAGGAAGCTGGTCTATCTTTTTCGGGAAAAATTCTTTTTCTATCATTTGATAGAAAAGATTTCGAAACCGTTGAGGTGCATCAATCAATTCCATTATCTGAGATGCTTAAAATTGGTATGAAAGATTCAAAAAATGTGGTGATGGAAGGCGTAATGGTGCCCATTGCAATGGAATGTCCTTCTTGTTTTAGGAAAGAGGGTGCCCTCGATGAATTTTTTAAAGCCAGAGTAAAAGAATATGGGCTGGGCAATCTTGATAATGCACGATTAAGTGATATGTCAGGTCTTTCTCATCATAATCTTTTATCGCCTGCGCATGTGGGAAGAATGTTGTGGCAAGCGTCGAAGCGGTACTCTTTCTTTTCTTTGTGGAAAGAAACGTTTGCGTTGGGTGGAGAAGATGGCACTGTGTCAAAGCGCTTGAAAAAAACAGAAAAAAATATAAAAATTTACGCTAAGACGGGGACTCTTCTCGGCGTGAGCAACATTGCGGGCTATATAGAAAAAGATAATCGCCAAAAAATTTCTTTTGTGCTGATGATGCAAAATTTTACAAAAGATCCCATTTTTTACAAAGAGATACAAGAAAAAATAATCTATTATCTTGCCAGCATAATTTAGGATTATTATCCTAAATTTGTGTTGTATTTTTCTCTGAAATTCCCTAGAATTTTAGTAGAAATTAAGGAGTGGCGCATGTCTGTTCATAAAAAAAGTCCCATAGAAGTTGTAGCGGAGCCAGTTTACCTCGAAGAGGAGTCTGAACCCCATGCAGAGCAGTTTGTCTGGTCCTATCAAATTACGATTCAAAACAGAAGCCAGGATACGGTAAAGCTGCGCCGGCGCCATTGGAAAATTACAGATTCAAACGGGTTGACGCACGAAATCAAAGGGGATGGTGTTGTTGGGTTGGAGCCTGTTGTTCGGCCTGGTGAATCCTTTAGCTATACCAGCGGTGCTGTGCTTAGTGCGCCTTCGGGTATTATGTTTGGAAACTATGAAATGGAAGATCATCGAGGCCATGCATTTGAGGTTTCTATTCCTGCGTTTTCTTTGGATAGCCCTCACGAAAGTCACAAGCTGCACTAATAGATGGCTCACTTTCGATCTATTTTTTATCTGATCGGCTGGCTTATCATTATCTTGGCTGTTTCCATGACACCTTCCGTTCTTTTGGATTTTTTAGATGGTGTCCAAGATTATCGCGCGTATGTTTTTGCCCAAGTCATTATGATTTTTTTGGGTGTTTTGTTTGTATTCTCAAATAAGTCCTCTACAGATATAGATTTTGATAAACGAGACTCTTTTTTGCTTACAACTTTTTCTTGGCTGTTTGCGGTGGGGTTTTCTGCGCTTCCTTTTATGCTGTCTTCTATGCCTTTATCTTTAACAGATGCGCTCTTTGAATCGGTTTCAGGGCTTACAACAACAGGGGCCACCATTCTCGAAAAGCTTGATCAGTTGCCGAGGGGACTTTTGTTTTGGCGGTCGATGCTTCAATGGCTGGGTGGCATTGGAATTATCGTTATGGCCCTTACAATTTTAACGGATATGCGTGTGGGTGGGCTTGAGCTATTCCAATCTGAGTCTTCTGATAGATCAGAAAAATTTTTGCCACGAGTTGCTCAAATTGCAAAAGTTATTTTCTTTACTTACGTGTTTCTAACGGCGAGCTGTTTTCTTGCCTTATTTTTCCTAAAAGTGGGATGGTTTGATGCGTTATGCCACAGTATGACCACTATTTCTACGGGTGGTTTTTCCACACATGATGCATCGGTTGGGTTTTTTAAAAGTGCTGCTGTTGAGTATGTGCTTTCCTTTTTTATGTGGACAGGGGGGGTAACACAGCTTTTGTTTGGGTACTTCTTAACACGTAACTGGCAGTCTTTTTTTCGTGATGATCAAGTTAAGGCATATATCCGTATTACTTTTTTCTTTGTAATTCTGATGACTGGGTGGAACTTGGTACATCAAAAAGAGGATGTTTTTGTCGTGATCACAAAATCATTTTTTAATGTTTTATCTGCCATCACAACAACAGGATTTAGTTCGTCTGACTACAGTTTATGGGGAGGTGTTGGTTGGATGGTTTTCTTTGTGGCACCTTTTATTGGTGGGTGTACGGGATCGACATCAGGGGGGATTAAAGTTTTTCGATTTCAGATTCTTTGGCGTGTGACATCGATTCACCTAAAGAAACTACGCCGTCCCCATGGTATTTTTCTGGCAAAGTACAACGGAAAGCAGCTTTCTGAGTCTGTTTTTGATTCTGTCTCTTCTTTTGTAATGTTGTTTGCATTTTGTTATTTTATTCTTTGTTTTACTTTGACATTATTTGGTTTGGATTTTTCTACTGCTTTGTCTGCGGCAGGTGCTATGTTGACAAACTTGGGACCAGGGTTAGGCAACCAAATAGGCCCAACGCAGACATACGCTTCGTTTGTTACACCTGTTAAATGGATTTTTATGGGGGCGATGGTTTTGGGTCGTTTGGAACTTGTGACCATCTTAATTCTTTTAACGCCCGCTTTCTGGAAAGACTAATTGCTTGAACTCCTTAATTTCTTATGCAAAAATTTTACATAGGGGAGTCTAAAATGAATAAAAAAATAGAAAAAAATAACCTTAATAGTATTTATGACAAGCATATTTCTGTTCTTTTAAAAGAGGCGCGCCTAAAAAAGGGATATAAGATTCAACACGTTGTTGATTCACTCAATATTAATGAAGAATTTTTGCAGGCTATTGAAGGTGGGCACTTGGGCAAGCTTCCTGCACAGACATATACTTTGGGGTTTGTTCGATCTTATGCACAATTTTTAGATTTAGATCCATTTTTAACTCTTGATGCCTTTAAACGGGCCCACAACATTAAAACCCATCAAAACCTTGTGCCAAGTGGAGAAGAGTTAAGGGTTGTTGCGCTTTCAGAAAAATTGGGGAATCCTTTTTCGTTTTTATATAACTCTAAAAAAGTTATGATTGTAAGCATGGTGATTATGGTGCTTTTTTTATTCTATAGAATTTTTAGCTCTGATCCTCAGCGTTTTCAAAGAGAGGGTTTGGCCCCTCAATATGTAGGTGAGCATTTTTCTCGGTAAAAACCCATGATGAAAAAAGTTTTTTTTATTTTTAATAAACTTAAACAAATGCATTGGATGTTTTTGGTTTTTGTGGCTTTTTTGGCCCCAGAAATATGCGCAAACAGCAATCTTACAATCACAGATATTCGTGTGGGAACAGAAATTGACAAAACCCGTGTTTCTTTTGAAATGAGTTACCCTGTTTCTCTTTACATTGAAGATAGGGGTGATGGTGTTTTTTTGGTATCGGGTCCTGAAGATACGTACTGGCGTGTGCCGCCTCAAAAAACGGTAGAGAAAGGGCCTTTAAAATCCTATGAAATCGTTAATCTTGACCGAGGGAAAGGGTGTTTGTTGCGCTTTAACCCTTATACGCGTCTTGTGGGAAGCTTTGGTCGAGAAAATAATTACTTTTTGGATTTAGAAACAAAGGAACCACCGCCACCGCCACCACCGCCAGCACCAGTTGTGGCAGAAGAAGAACCTCTTGATTTGCCAGAACCTCAGCCGGTTGCTCCGACGGTAACGCTTAACCAAGAGATGGTCGTAAAATCTAATGAAATTAATTCTATTGCGGTACTTCCAAAGCAAGATGGATCAACGTGGATCATTATCAACTCTGATAAAGAAGAATTTTTTGAATATCAATTGGTTGATTTTACAAGAGAGTTTCATGTGTATTTGCCTAAAATCAATTGGCCAACCCTAAAAACAGAAGTACTTAATAGTGGGATCGTTAGGTCATATTCTGTTGATGAGTCTAGTGATAAAATGTCTGCAATCCGTATGCAGCTTAGACCGGAAGAGGCGGTAGATGTGATCGACTTATTTTCTGCATCCAATTTGGACGGTACTTTTGATTTTGTGATTATTCTTGCAAGTCGACGTGCAACTCCAACAGAGGTGCAGCGTATAGTTGAACGTCGTATATATATGAAGAAAAATATGCGTCCTTCGTCTGAATCTTTCGAGTTTAAACTTCCAATAGCGTATTATGGAGAGAAGAAGGAAGAGGGGATGCCACCACCAAAAAGTATACCGTTTCCAGAAATGAATTCTCCCATGCCGGCGCCTCAAGATAGGCCCTTGGAAGAACCTTTATTTGACCCTATTTCATAAAAATATATCGCCTGTTTTTTGATTTTTTGCAACTCTTGATAGAAATAAAACGGTTTTTTCTAGTGGAAAAAACGTGTATAGAATATTACAAAACACACAAATGAAAACACACCATATTTAACTCCCGAGAAAAGCTAACATGAGGATAATTTCACTTAAAACAATCATCTTTCTAAGCCGAAACAACTGTGACTTTGGTGGTCATAAGGTTTTGGGTATCCCACGATCGACAATGTGGGCACACGTAAATGAATTAGAAAAAGAATTGGGCGTTAAGCTTGTTAATCGAAAGAAGCAGTCAACCAGTCTGACAGAAGAAGCAAAATCTTTCATTCCTTACGCAATAAAGCTGTTAGATGTTTACCAGGAAGGGATTCTATCGGCTCATGGAAAAGATGCGCAAGAAGTTAAAAGTGAGCTGGTTGTGTCTACAACAGCAGCGGTTTCTTCATCTTGGTTGATGCCAAGTTTAAAAGACTTTTTTGAAAAGCACCACAACTTGCGTTTAAACATATTGGCTTATGATGCGCTTACCAAGCAAGCACAAAGAACGGCTGATATTCTTTTACGACCCATGGATGAAGAAGAGTTAGAGGGATTCAAAAAGATTTGGTATATTCCTTATAACCACGGTCTTTTTGCAAGCCCAGATTATTTAGAGCGGTATGGTGTGCCCAAGTCTCCTGAAGATCTTCTGTCGCATAAGGTGCTTGCTTATGGAGAACATGAATTCACGCATTTTGATGATATTAACTGGCATATTAAAGGGAAGCACGGTATTCCTAAGCTTACCCCTTCTATCACAGTTAATTCCACAGTTTCTCTGTTCAATGCTGCAAAGGCAGGGCTGGGTGTGATATCGGCGCCCGTGGAATCGAATGATATTTATAAGGGAAATTTGGTTTCCGTTTTGCCTCAAATTAAAGGGCCAACGATTAAAACATTATTTTGTATGAGAAAAACAAATAATGTTTCGGCGCAAAATCATATGGAAGTTTTTAGAGAGTTTATGGAAGAATACTTTAAGGAAATTAACGTGAAAGTGTTGTACATATAAAGATGAAAAATAAGCTGAGCATCGCTGTTGTTGGGGGACATATCGTAGAGTGTTTTGACGTAACACTTTATGGTTTTTTGGCCGTACAATTGGCACCGCTTTTTTTCCCATCTACAGAACAGCATTTGCAAACAATGGCGACTTTTGGCGCTTTTTCTGCGGGCTTTCTAGCGCGTCCCCTTGGGGCTTTTTTCTTTGGGTATGTGGGGGATAAGGTTGGACGAAAAAAACCATTACTTTTAAGTATGGTTTTGGTGGCTATTCCTACATTGATTATTGGCTTGCTGCCATCTTACGATTCTATTGGCATTTTTGCGCCGATTATGTTGATTTTGTGTCGTTTAGCTCAGGGCTTTTTTTATGGGGGTGAGCTGACAGGGGCGAGCTTATATGTCATTGAAAATCTAGATAAGAAAATGATTGGGCGATACAACGGGCGTATCGTTTCATGGGGGGTAATGGGGGCTGTGATAGCAAGTGGTTTGGCGGCTATCATCAACTTGGAATGCATGCCATCATGGAGTTGGCGACTTTTGTTTTTGATGGGTGGAGTGGCTGCAGTGGTTGTATTTTTTTTGCGACGGCGTTTTCTTGAAACAATAGACTTTAAAAAAATTCAACTTCAAAAAAAAGAAAAAGTCGAGTTCCCGTGGCGGACGCTTCTTAGAAATCATAAGCGTGCTCTGTTTTTGGGTGTGTTGGTGTTTGGTCTAACGGTCATGCCCCTTTACCTTACAACAGTTTATGGAAACTCTGTTTTCCTCAATATTTTAGGGTACACAAAATCACAGGCGATGCTTCTTAATATGGCTGCCATGATTTTGACAGCGATTTCCATTAATTTCTTTGGATACTTAGCTGATAAAGTGGGCTTTTATCGGATTTTAGTTATGGGTATGATTTCCACTGCACTAGTTTCTCTGCCAGCTTTTGATTTGCTAAACAGTTCAACTGTCTCTTTGACAGATATCATTATTTTTATTGTCTCGATGAATATAGCGGGTAGTGTTATTAATGGGTGTATAAGTGCCTATATTGGAAGCTTTTTTCCGGTACAGTGTCGGTACTCTGGCTTGGCATTTTGTATGACATTTGGTGGTGCTATTTTAGGGGGCACAACTCCTAATATGGCCCAATTTTTGAAAGAGCGTTTTGATTCAATCTTGGCACCTGGGTTTCTATTGATGGTTTTATCGATAGTCACACTTGTGGCCTTTATTCATGTTTCTAGAAGAAACAAAATTTACACATAAGTTATTCTTTCCTTTATAAAATGTGTATCTGACTTTTCTTGACAAGAATTAAATTTTTATGCTAACTATTAGCACTCACTTATATAGAGTGCTAAGTAAAGATTTATTCAGTGTAGAAAGGAGATCTCTATGAAATTTAAGCCACTCCACGATCGTGTGCTTGTTGAGCGCATAGAACAAGAACAAAAAACAGCTGGCGGCATTATTATCCCTGATACAGCAAAAGAAAAGCCCATTGAAGGTAAGGTTGTTGCCGTTGGTAATGGTGCTGTTAATGAACAAGGCCAATTTCACCCAATGACTGTGAAAGAAGGTGATCGTATCCTTTTTGGAAAATGGTCTGGAACAGAAGTCAAGGTTGATGGAAAAGACCTTCTTATCATGAAGGAATCAGACATTTTTGGTGTGATTGCCTAAAAAGTTTAAAGGAGAATAAAGAATGAGTGCAAAAGAAGTAAAATTTTCAATGGAAGCAAGAGAGAAGCTTCTAAAGGGTTTAGATACACTTGCTGATGCCGTGAAGGTAACGCTTGGTCCAAAAGGTCGTAATGTTATTTTAGATAAATCTTTTGGGGCACCACGTATTACGAAAGACGGTGTATCTGTTGCAAAGGAAATTACGCTTGCCGATAAATTTGAAAATATGGGCGCGCAAATGATTCGTGAAGTTGCAAGTAAAACAAATGATATTGCAGGCGATGGAACGACTACAGCAACGGNNAGAAGGGATCAAGTCTGTCACAGCGGGCATGAACCCGATGGATCTAAAACGTGGTGTTGATATGGCGGTAGCGTCTGTTATTGAAACACTTCAAAAGCGATCTAAAAAAGTAACGACAGATGAAGAAATTGCCCAGGTTGCGACAATCTCTGCCAATGGAGAAAGTGAAATTGGTGATATGATTGCAAAAGCGATGGGTAAGGTTGGCAAAGAAGGTGTTATCACCATTGAAGAAGCCAAGTCTATGGAGTCAGAGCTTGAAGTTGTTGAAGGAATGCAATTTGATCGGGGTTACTTATCTCC
The DNA here is from genome assembly GCA_002426825.1 of Holosporaceae bacterium UBA5542. Classification (GTDB taxonomy): domain Bacteria; phylum Pseudomonadota; class Alphaproteobacteria; order UBA7879; family UBA5542; genus UBA5542. Next base: position 3,611 of record DINK01000005.1, on the reverse strand, counting down.
TTACTTTGTGACCAACTCTGAAAAAATGACGTGTGAACTTGATGATCCTCTTATTTTGATTCATGACAAGAAAATTTCAAGCTTGCAACCTATGTTGCCTGTACTTGAAAAAGTGGCTCAATCAGGAAAATCACTTCTTATCGTTGCCGAAGATGTCGATGGTGAAGCATTGGCTACATTGGTTGTAAATAAATTGCGTGGTGGTCTTAAGGTATCTGCTATCAAGGCCCCTGGTTTTGGTGATCGTCGAAAAGCAATGCTTGAAGATTTAGCCATTCTTACAGGCGGTCAAATGATCTCTGAAGAGGTGGGCACCAAGCTTGAAAACGTAACCGTTGAAATGTTGGGCCGTGCAAAGCGCGTGGTGATTACGAAAGAGAACAGCACGTTTGTGAATGGCGAAGGTAACAAACAAGAAATTGAAGCACGCTGTAAAGAAATTAAAACGCAAATTGAAGAATCAACTTCTGATTATGATCGGGAAAAACTTCAAGAACGTCTTGCAAAACTTTCAGGTGGTGTTGCCGTTATCCGTGTTGGTGGTGCGACAGAGATTGAAGTGAAAGAGCGCAAAGACCGTGTTGAGGATGCTCTTAATGCAACACGTGCGGCTGTTCTTGAAGGTGTTGTTGCTGGAGGAGGATCTGCCCTTCTACATGCTGCACAAAGTGCCTTTGATGGATTAAAGCCTGTAAATGATGATCAACGTGTGGGTCTTGAAATTGTACGTCGTGCGATTCAGGCACCAACGCGTCAGATTGCGCACAATGCAGGTGCAGAAGCATCTATCATTGTTGGAAAGATTCTTGAATCAAAAGATACAGACTTTGGATACAATGCCCAAACAGGGGAATATGGAAACATGTTCAAGTTTGGTGTGATTGACCCAACTAAGGTTGTGCGCGCTGCGCTTCAAGACGCTGCATCTGTATCAGGTCTTTTGATTACAACAGAAGCAATGGTTGCTGATAAACCTGAACCAGAAAAGCCTGCACCAGCTGCATCGATGGGTGGTATGGGCGGCATGGGTGGTATGGATTTCTAATCCATCCATCGCATATCCAAGATGTATTGATCTGAGTTACGTTTGCATCGGACAGCATGGATACTGTCCCTACCAGGACCTCATATCAATTCGACAAATATTGACTCGAAAGGCGCGGATTTCCGCGCCTTTTTGTATGGGAAAATCAGTTCAGGGGACATAGAGAAAATAGGTTATATTTATTTATACCCTATAATGAGTATTCATGATTTGAGTGTTTATAGGGATGCTGATGATACTGAGAAGCTTGGCATCCTTAGGAGTGAACTGCGGAATCGTATTGCAACTGCGCGTGGATTTTCGGACATTTTAAAAAAGCAACTGTTAGATGGGGATATAGCGGATAGATATAACAAATTGATTATACTAGATAAAGTGATTGAATCCATTGATGATATGGACAAGATAATTACGCTTTTGACCGATAAATCTTGATGCTTGTTTGGGATTATAACCAGATATGTAAATGACTCAATAATGGAGATGTAGACACATGGTATTTGATGATTGGGACAGCGTTGTTCAAAAGTACAAAGATATTTACTTAGCCTCTAAGTATTCTTATCACGCAAAGGCTATGATTGAACTAATACCATCTATAAGTTTTTTGCCGGAGTTTGATGAAGTATTACCGGATACATCACATGGGGCACTCCTCCTTACTGTCAAAGATAAGACTGAAATCGTGACCGTCTTGTATTCGGAAGATGGTATTTATACGATTTATATTGAGCATCCTTCAGAAGGCGAAATCAACAGATTAATTGCCACATCAGACAATATCGTGTCGGTATTGCAAATGTGTGTCAACCAACTGAAATCCTTTTAAAGTGGGTATAATTTACGCTGCAAGCAGACATCTATAAGCATTATCTTGCATCATATTTAAAACGAAACACCACTCACTAAATATTTTCGTTCCTCTGAAATCCTCAAACTTGATGATGTGTGGATGAAAACCTGCGAATATGTTAAAAATAGATCAATGACATACTTATGAAACAGGGCTTAAATTATGAGTCTTCATCCTGATGCAATTAATGCGTTAGTTCACGGCGATCATGGCGCGCCGTTTGATGTGCTTGGTCTTCATCCGCTGGATGATGAGACGGTTGTCGTGCGGGCATTTCGTCCAACTGCGAAGAATTTATATCTTGTAGTGGGCAATGAGCAACATGAAATGGCACGCATCCGCGATGAGGGATTATTTGAAATTCAATTTAAGGGAAAACCTGACCTCAAATATCGGTTACGGTCTACTACATTTGATGGGCGAGAAGAGGCATTTGATGATCCATATGTTTGCCCGCCTCTGTGGACAGACTTTGACCTGTATCTGTGGAGCCAGGGGACATATTTATATAGTTATGAGCGTTTTGGCGCACATCTGCGTGAGGTGAACGGTGTCAAAGGGGTTAATTTCTCTGTATGGGCACCTAACGCACAAAAAATTGCGGTCGTGGGGAGTTTTAATAATTGGGATAGCCGTGTACATCCCATGAGGCGACATGGGGATAGCGGCGTGTGGGAATTGTTTATCCCTGGTGTGCAGATAGGCGAATCCTATAAATTTGAACTGCGCTCTCAGTTTAATATGTATCGGGAAGAAAAGGCTGATCCTTATGCCTTTTATGCCGAATTACGCCCGCATACCGCTTCCCGCGTGTTTGATGTTGATGTTTACTCCTGGCATGATGCCGCCTGNNCCAAGCGTGCGTCCAGCGATCCATTAACACAGCCGATGTCTGCTTATGAAGTCCATCTTGGCTCATGGCGGCGAGATGAGGATAACCGCTGGTTGACATATCGTGAATTGGCGGATGAGTTAATCCCCTATGTGAAGCATATGAACTTTACCCACATTGAATTGATGCCTGTGGCAGAGCATCCGTTTGATGGCTCATGGGGGTATCAGGTCACAGGATATTATGCACCGACGAGTCGCTTTGGTACGCCGGAAGATTTTATGTATTTTGTTGACCAATGTCATCAGGCGGGGCTTGGTGTGATCCTGGATTGGGTTCCGGCGCATTTCCCCAAGGATGGCTTTGCATTGAGCTTCTTTGATGGCACACATCTGTATTCCCATGAAGACCCACGCCAGGGTGAACATCCTGATTGGGGGACATATATTTTTAATTATGGGCGGAATGAGGTTACTAATTTCCTGATTTCTAACGCGCTATTCTGGTTGGAAAAGTATCACATTGATGGTTTACGGGTGGATGCTGTTTCCTCCATGCTCTATCTTGATTTTGGACGCGAGGAAGGGCAGTGGATTCCCAATGAATATGGTGGTAATGAAAATCTGGATGCGGTTGCTTTCCTCAAGCGATTTAATGAAGTTGTGCATGAAAAATGCCCTGGTGCAGTGACAATTGCGGAAGAATCGACTGCATGGGCGATGGTCAGCCGTCCTACTTATTTAGGTGGATTGGGCTTTACGCTCAAGTGGAATATGGGCTGGATGCACGACACTCTGGCCTATATGAGCCGGCCGCCGGAGGAGCGTCGCCACCATCACCACCGGCTGACCTTCAGCCTCGTCTACGCCTTCAACGAGAAC